>JALOQB010000173.1 GCA_025453595.1 Polyangiaceae bacterium | reverse complement strand
TCAGGTTGCGCCCCTCGACAAACTCGAGCACCAGGTAAAAAGAGCCGTCCGGCAGCTTGCCGAAGTCGGTGGCCCCGGTGACGTTGGGGTGGTCGATGTTCGCGGCGGCCATCGCCTCGCGCTCGAAGCGCGCGACCATCTCGCCGGACTGAGAGACCCCGGGGAGCAGCAGCTTGAGGGCGACGCGCTTGCGCATCAGCAGATGCTCGGCGTCAAAAACAGCGCCCATGCCCCCTGCCCCGAGCAGCGCGTTGATCCGGTAGCGCTCGGCCAGTACCGACCCCACGAGGTGCTGGAATTCCGAGGTTTCCTGGGTCATCTGGGTGGTAGCACCCTAGCACCACCAGCGCACAAAGACAGAGCGAGAAGCGACACCGCGGAGGTCGCCCCCCTGGCCTCACAAAGGGGCCAGCTCCGGGGTGGTTCCCGGGGCTTCCCTCTGCCACCATGCCCCCGTGCTCCCTGGCGCCCCTCGCTCCGCCCTCCTCCTCGCGCTCTGCTCCCTGCTGCTCCTCGGCTCCTGCTCACGAAAATCCCCCCCGGAGGCGCAGGAAAAGCACCGCGTCGGGGCCCTCTCCTTCGTGGAAGACCGGTACCAGAGCGCCCTCGATGAGGCCCGGGCCCGCAAGGTGCCCCTCTTCGTCGATGCCTGGGCCCCCTGGTGCCACACCTGCCTCAGCCTGCGACGCTACGTGCTCGCCGACCCGGCCCTGACCCCCTTCGCGGACCGCTTCGTATGGCTCTCCATCGACACCGAACGGCCCGAAAATCAGCCTTTCCTCGCCCGCTTCCCGGTGGCCGCCTGGCCCACCCTCTGGTTCATCGACCCCGCCACCGAACGCCCCTTGCTCCGCTGGCCTGGCTCCCTCGAGGTGGGCGAGCTCCGCCAGCTCCTCGACGACGCGCAGCTGGCCCACCAGGGCGCCCTCGGCCAGGGCGACGCCGCGGCCCTGCTCCAGGCCGAGCAGCAGGCCGCCTCCGGCAAGATTCCCGAGGCCATACAGAGCTTCCATACAATCCTCGCGAGGGCCCCGGAGGGGTGGGAGCGGCGGGGTCGAGCGGCGGACGGTCTGGTGACGGCGCTCCACGGGGAGCAGCGCCACGAGGAGTGCGCGGCGGCGGCCCGGACCGAGCTCCCCAGGGCGGGCCGCGGGACGTCGGCGGCGAACGTGGCGCTCTACGGCCTCCTGTGCGCGCGGAAGGTGGGCCGCAGGGAGGGCACGGAGGAGGCGCTGCGGGCGCTGGAGGCGGTGATCGAGGACCGGGGGAGGGGGCTGCTGCCGGACGATCGCTCCAGCCTGTTCGAGGAGGCGCTGGACACGAGGAAGGAGCTGGGAGACCAGGAGGGCGCGCGGAGGCAGGCCGAGGCCTGGCTGCGTTACCTGGAAGAGCAGGCGCGCCAGGCCAGCGACGGGGAGGGGCGCCGGGTCTTCGACGCGCACCGGATGCTGGCGTACCTGGAGCTGGGCAGGCTGGCGGAGGCCCAGGCGATGGTGGAGCAGAGCGCGCGGGAGCAGCCGGGCGACTACAACCACCCGGCGCGGCTGGCGAAGATCCACCTGACGGCGGGCCGCGTGGCGGAGGCGGAGGCGGCGATCGATCGCTCGCTGACCCTCGCCTACGGCCCGCGGCGCCTGCGCCTGTGGGATCTGAAGGCGCGTATCCACGAGAAGCAGGGGGATACGGCGGGGGCGCGGCGAGCGCTGGAGCAGGGCGTGAGCGAGGGGGAAGCGATGAAGCTGGACGGCAAGCAGGCGCGCCCGCTGGAGGCGCTCCGGGCGCGGTTGAAGCGGTGAGGGCGCGGCTCCGGAAGGCGTTCGGCCATATCCCCCCCACGCTGCGCCTGGTGAGCGACTCGTCGCCGCGGGGCGTGCAGGGCTACGTGGGGCTGGCGCTGCTGGGGGCGCTAGCGCCGCTCGGGGTGGCGTACGGCGGCAAACGGCTCCTCGACGCGGTGGTGGCTCACCGGCTGGACGAGGCCCTGCGGTGGGTCGCCATCGAGGGGGCGCTGGTGGCGCTGCTGGCGCTGGCGCAGCGGGGCCAGGGGCTGCTGCGGGCGGTGGTGGGGGCCCGGCTCGGCGTCGACATCAACGGGAAGATCCTCTCCAAGGCGGTCTCGCTGGGGCTGCCTCGCTTCGAGGATCCCGAGTTCTACGACCGGATGACCCGGGCACGGCGTGAAGCCTCTTCCCGCCCCATCGGCGTCGTCAGCGACGTGTTCCAGATCGGCCAGAGCGCCCTGGCGCTGGCGGGCTACATCGCCCTGCTCGCGGGCCTGGGCCCCGGGGCGCTGCTCGGCATGATCCTGGCGTCCTTGCCCGCGACGATCGCCGAGGTGCGCTTCTCCAACCAGCAGTTCCGGCTCCGGAGCCGCCGCGCCCCGGAGAGCCGCAAGCTCAACTACCTCGAGTACGTCCTCGCCAACGACGCCCACGCCAAGGAGGTCAAGCTCTTCGAGCTCGGCGCCCCCCTGCTGCGACGTTACCAGGGCCTCGCCGAGCACATCTTCCGCGAAGATACGGCCCTGGGGCTGCGCCGGTCCCTGTGGGGCTACCTGCTCTCCTTGCTCTCCACGGTGACCTTCTACGGCTGCTACGGCTACCTCGCCCGGGAGGCCATCGCCGGCCGCCTCTCCCTCGGGGACCTGGCCATGTACGCGGCCTCCTTCCGCCAGGGGCAGCAGGCGTTCCAGGCCCTGCTGAGCGCCCTAGGCGGCATGTACGAGGACAACCTCTACATGAGCAACCTCTTCGACTTCCTCGCCCTCCCCCCGGACACCCCCGCGCCCCGGCTTCCCCCGGCCCCGCTGCGCCCCGGGGATGGCCTGCGGCTGGAAGGGGTGAGCTTCCGGTACCCGGGGCAGGAGCGCTGGATCTTGCGCGATATCACCCTCCACGTGCCGCCGGGCGAGAGCCTGGCCATCGTCGGCCAGAACGGCTCGGGCAAGACAACGTTGATCAAGTTGATCACTGGATTGTACACGCCGACCGAGGGGCAGATCTTGCTGGACGGGAGGAGCCTCGGGGCGTGGGAAGAGGGGGAGCTACGGGGGCGAATCGGGGTGATCTTCCAGGATTTTAACCGGTACCAGCTCTCGCTGCAGGAGAACGTGGGGGTGGGGAGCTTCGAGCACCGGGAGGACGCGCCGCGGGTGGAGCGGGCGCTGGAGAGGGCGGGGGCCGAGGAGGTGGTGCGGGGGCTGCCGGAGGGGCTGAGCGCGGAGCTGGGGCGGTGGTTCCACAGCAAGGGCGTGGAGCTCTCGGGGGGCCAGTGGCAGCGGGTGGCGCTGGCGCGAGCGTACATGAGGGAGGGGGCCGACATCCTGGTGCTGGACGAGCCGACGGCGGCCCTGGATGCGGAGGCGGAGGCGGCGGTGTACGGGCGGTTCCGGGAGCTGGCCGAGGGGCGGACGACGATCCTGATCTCTCACCGGTTCCCCACGGTGCGAGGGGCCCGGACCATCGTGGTGCTGGAGGGCGGTCAGATCACCGAGCGCGGCGACCACGAGGCGCTGATGGCCCTGGGAGGCCGCTACGCCCGGCTCTTCCAGCTCCAGGCGTCCGGGTACCGCTGATCATCCCACCACCGAGCTGGAGAGCCTCAGGATCGCCTTCTTGCCCTGCTCCCCCTCCCGCTCCAGGCGCCCCACGTAGCGGGTCAGCTCGTCGAGGTTCTTCTTGCCCGCGTCCTGCTCGATCTTGGTGAGCACCGCGTAGAGCCGCACCAGCCCCACCGTGGCGCAGCGCTCCTTGAGGCGCGCCGCGGTGACCTCGACCGCGGCGATATCCTGCAGGGTGAAGGCCTGGACGATCGCGGCGCAGTCCGCCGAGATCTGCGACGAGATCAGGTCGAGCAGGTTGGCCAGCTCCGAGGGCGCATAGCGGACCCGTAGCTGGCTCGCCACGTGAGGATCGATCACCTCGGCGACGGTGTCACCGATATTCTGCGAGTCATGGGGCGAAGCGCCGAGCACCCGGGCCAGGTCCTGGATCTGCACCGGCTTGGGCAGGTAATCATCCATGCCGGCGGCGAGGCACTTCTCCCGGTCGCCGGCCAGCGCGTTGGCGGTGAGGCCGATGATGCGAGGGCGCCGCTTCCTGGGGACAAGCTTGACGATCTGGCGCGCCGCCTCCAGCCCGTCCATCACCGGCATCTGCACGTCGAGGAACAGCACGTCCACCTTCCCCTTGAGGACGGCCTCCACCGCCAGCTTGCCGTTCTCGACGATCTCGACCTCGTGCCCGAGCTTGGCCAGCGTCTTGTTGATGACCCGCTGGTTGACCGCGTTGTCCTCGGCCACCAGCAGCCGCAGCTTGTGGCTACCGCTCTTGCCGTCGCTCCGGGGCAGACGCGTCGCCACCGAGCGCTCCGCGGTCACCTCGCCCAGGCAGGCCACCAGCACCGCCTGCAAGATCTGCCGCGGCATCAGCGGCTTCGCCCAGAAGGCCGACCCCGTACGCACAAAGTTGGCCTGGAAAAACCCCTCGACCTGCTTTCGCTCGGGGGCACCCTTCGGGTAGAGCAGCACCACCGGAGGCAGCTCCCCCGGCAGATCAAGGAGGCGCTGGAGCAGCGCCGTCGGGGGCCACCCGCTCACCCGCGGGTCAAGCACGATGGCATCGATCTGCGCCAGGTGCTCGACCGCGGAGAGGAACTCCGGCGCAGAGCTGAACACACGCACCGTCTTCGCCACACCGTGCAGCTGCTCTTCCAGCAGCTCGCGGCTGCGCGCGCAGTCGTCGAACAGCACCACGTGACCCGGGATGCTGGTCACGATCCCGGAGAGCGAGAACATCTGGGGCTCGCCATGGGACCGGAACGAGAACGAGAACGTCGACCCCTTCCCGGGCTCGCTCTGCACCCCGATCTGCCCCCCCAGCAGCCCCACCAGCGCCTGGCTGATCATCAATCCAAGCCCCGTCCCACCCCGCTGATTCCCCGCCCCGACCTGGGAAAAAGGCCGGAAAAGCTTGTCGATCATGGCAGGTTCAATACCGACCCCCGTGTCCTTGACCGAGAACCAGACTTCCTGGGGCGAGTCCCCCGGGAGGAGCTCGAGCACGACGTCCCCGTGGTCGGTGAATTTGACCGCGTTGCTCAGGAGGTTCACCAGGATCTGCTGGAGACGAGCGGGGTCGGTGACGGCGGAAGTGGGGGCATCGCCGGCAGGGGCAAAGTAGAGCTCGATGCCCTTGCTGTGGGCCTGGGCGCAGACCAGGGCCAGGGCCCGCTCGGCGATGTGGTGGAGGTCGACCGAAGCGCGCTCGACCTCGAGCTTTCCGGCCTCGAGCTTCGACAGGTCGAGGATGTCCCCGATGAGGGTCAGCAGGGCCTGGCTGCCGCCGACGATGGTGGTGGTGTACTCCTGCTGTTCCTCGGTCAGCTCGGTCTCTTGGAGCAGGTTGGCCATGCCGAGGACCGCGTTGAGGGGCGTGCGCAGCTCGTGGCTCATGGTCGCCAGGAAGTTGCTCTTGAGGCGGATGCCTTCGAGGGCCTCGTCGCGGGCCTGCTGGAGCTCGGCGAGGCGCGCCTCCATCTCGGCGGTCTGGGCGTCAATCTGCGCGTCACGCGCCCGGAGGAGCTCGTGATGCACCTGGAGTGCCTTGAGCAGCAGCTCGCCCAGGAAGAAGAGCCCTCCCATGGAAGTGAGGCGCTGGAACACGGAGATGCCGAGGGCCATTGCCGCCTCGCCGCGGGCGTGACCGATGGCCCCCTCGATGGCCACCACCACGAGCGCCACCAGCCCCCACCCCAGCGCGACCCGGCGCCCCGCCCAGATCAGCAGGATCGTCGGGATGCTGACCAGGTCCCACTGGGAAGGGGCGCTGCTCTTGCTGGAGAGCACCAGCACCAGCACGGCGCCGGAGAAAAAAAGCGCCGCGGCCTGGTGGGGCCGGGCCCCGCGGGGGTCAACCGGACGAGCGCGGCACCACCACGCCCCCCCCAGAAACAGCCCCCCCCACACGAGGTAGATCGCCGCCAGCCTCGTATCACCAGCGGACCCGGCCTGGATCCCGTGAGCCCACCAGCCAACCCCGGCGACGGCAAATACGCCCTGCGCGAGGTTCGCGTTGGTCTCATCGGGCAGGATGCCTCGCAATCCACGGAGCGGGAGCCGCACCGCGCCAACCTAACATGCCAGCCCCCTCCGGGCGCAGCGCTCCCTCTCCAGAAATGCTGCACCGGGAGTGGCAAGCATCCTGCGACAATTCGGGTCTCAAATTCGGCCAGACCATCTCACCCTGAGCCAGTGCCTCCCAGCGTTCTAGCAGCCTCTTCGGGGGGTATTCCGGGCGCGCGCGGAGCTCGCTGTAGAGCCCCCTGAGCCCCGCCCCGTAGGCCTCGCAAGGCGCGGTGCTGTAGCCTCGTTCGCAGAGCAAGCGGCCTGCAGCGGTGGCGTCTCCGGCGTCAAAGAGGGGCAGCGCGGAGCCAAAATGGCCCGAGATGACCCGCCAGTAATCCAGCGCCCCCTCCATCGGCGTCTCGTAGCTACGGAACCGCACGCGCTGGACGACCCAGCGCTCGGAGCCTCGTGTCAGCCGCTCCTGCACGCGGCGGAGGTGCCACCCTCCAGGCCACCGGAGGGAGACCACGATGTTTCCCAGGTTGTTCTCGACGCAGGTACGCCCGCGGCCGATCTCGTGGGCGACGTGGGCCCAGGCGATCAGCCATCGCTCCGGGCCCGGGTAAACACCGTAGAGCTGCCGGTGTGCGACCCCGAGGATCCGCCCGATCTGCTCCAGTTCCAGAGGGGTATCGACCCCGATCGGGCCCCCCTCGTCCTCCCCCTCGACCAGGGCCGAGAGCGCCGTCGGAGCGACCGCAGCCCGGGGGACGCTGACCGCAGGAACCGCCGCCACCTCTGCGACCTCCGCGGCCGGCGAGGGCGACGAGGGTGTCAGGGGCGCCGCAGCGTGCTCAGGGGCTTCGACCACGCGCAGGGGTCGGGGGGCCGGGGCAGGCCGTGCGGAGGCGCCCCAGGCCCCCGCCAGGACTCCGAGGGCCAGGAGCATGCGGGCGGGCCGGACAAACCTGCGGGAAGGCAAGATGCAACGAAGCGTAAGGAAGCCCGGGAGCCAGGGCCAACAATCGGGGCCCGGCGCAACCGCAGGGCTCGATCGCCGAAGAGCCCCCGTGGCCCTCCGGTACCTCACCCTCTCGCTGCTGCTCCAGGCCTGCGCGCTGGCCCGTGATGACGCGGACGCCCTGCTGGCCCGGGGCCAGGCGTCCCAGGCCCTCCAGCTCCTCTCCAGGGAAAACACCGACCGTTCCCCCCTCCCCCAGCGGGCGCGGCATGCGCTGCTCCGGGGCCTCGCCCACCTGTCCCTCCAGGATCGAGACCAGGCGCGCGGCTGGCTCCAGGCCTCCCGCGGGCTCCTGGACCGAGACCCTTCCCTGCTCTCCGCGGAAGACCGAGCCCGGCTCCTCGACGCGCTGCGCAGCGTCGACGCCCCTTTACCTCCTCGCGGTCTTCACTACCGTTACCCCCATGGCATCCCCGCGCGTGATCCGTGCCCCCAGGGGCACCTCTCTCTCTTGCAAAGGCTGGGTCCAGGAGGCCGCCTACCGCATGCTCTGCAACAACCTCGACCCGGAGGTCGCCGAGCGCCCGTCGGATCTCGTGGTGTATGGAGGTTCCGGAAAGGCAGCCCGCAACTGGGAGGCGTTCGACATCATCCAGCGGGAGCTCCTCGCCCTGGAGGGGGACGAGACGCTGCTGGTGCAGTCCGGCAAGGCTGTAGGGAGGCTCCGGACACACCCGGACGCGCCCCGGGTGCTGATCGCGAACTCGAACCTGGTGGGTCGGTGGGCGAACTGGACCGAGTTCCGGCGGCTGGAGGCGCTGGGGCTGACGATGTACGGGCAGATGACGGCGGGGTCCTGGATCTACATCGGCACCCAGGGGATCCTGCAGGGGACGTACGAGACCTTCGCGGCGGCGAGGCGCGCCTTCGAGGCGCGAACGGGGCGACCGGCGCGGTGGCTGCTGACGGCGGGGCTGGGGGGCATGGGCGGGGCCCAGCCGCTGGCGGCGGCGATGGCGGGGCTGGGCTCGGTGAGCATCGAGGTGGACCCGGATCGGATCGAGAAGCGGCTGGCGACGCGCTACGTGGACGAGCGCATCGACGACCTGGAGCGCGCCGTGCGCGAGGCGATCCGGAGCGCCGAGGCCGGGCAGCCGAGGTCGATCGCCGTCTGCGGCAACGCCGCCGAGCTGTTCCCCAGGCTGGTGGCCCTGGGCCTCCTCCCGGATCTGGTCACCGAGCAGACCGCGGCCCACGACCCGCTCCAGGGGTACATCCCCAGCCGGCTCGACCTGGCGGCAGCGGCTCGCCTGCGGGCCGACGACCCCGAGGAGTACATGCGCCGCGCCCGGGAGGGCATGGCCGCGGAGGTCGAGGCGATGCTCGCCATGAAGGCCCGCGGCTCCGAGGCCTTCGACTACGGCAACAACATCCGGCAGAACGCCGTCGACGCCGGGTGCACCCGGGCCTTCGAGATCCCGGGCTTTGTCCCCGAGTACATCCGCCCCCAGTTCTGCGAGGGGCGCGGCCCCTTCCGCTGGGTCGCGCTGTCCGGCGATCCGGCCGACATCGCAGCCACCGACGCCATCGTCCTCGAACACGTCGCCGATCCCTCCCTGCGCCGCTGGATCGAGATGGCCCAGCGCCGCGTCGCCTTCCAGGGCCTCCCCTCCCGCATCTGCTGGCTGGGCTACGGCGAGCGCGCCCGCGTGGGCCTCGCCTTCAACGAGGCGGTGCGCACCGGGCGCGTCAAGGCCCCCCTCGTCATCGGTCGCGATCACCTCGACTGCGGCAGCGTCGCCTCGCCCTACCGGGAGACCGAGGCCATGAAGGACGGCAGCGACGCCATCGCGGACTGGGCCATCCTCAACGCGCTGGTCAACACCGCCGCCGGGGCATCCTGGGTCAGCTTTCACCATGGCGGCGGCGTGGGCATCGGCAACTCGCTCCACGCGGGCATGGTGGTGGTGGCGGACGGGACAGAAGCAGCGTCGCGGCGCCTGGAGCGGGTGCTCACGAGCGACCCGGCGATGGGGGTGCTGCGCCACGCGGACGCGGGGTACGACGAGGCGATCCGCTGCGCCGCAGAGCGCCACGTGCATGTCCCTCATCGTGCCTTAGCGCGGCGGTCCGACGCCGTCTGGACGCGAGCCTCCAGCCTGGTACCTTGCGGCTTGCTCCATGCGCAGCCTCGCCCTGCTCTCCTTGCCCCTCGCCCTGGTGGCCTGCTCGCCGGACCCTCTCCCCGGGCCCGACCCTGCCCCCCCGTCGCCCCCCGTCGCACCGCCGACCGCCATCGCCCCCGCGGGCCCTGCACCTGAATTTATCGAAGAAAAACCGGCAAAATCCCCCGGAATGATGCCGTCCGTCACCGCGCAGGCGCCCAGGAAAGATCAGCTCATCGAGACGGAGAAATCCGCAGAGTTCGAGATCAAATTCGCCCTCCGTAGCTGGAAGATCAAGGAAGGGGGCCCCGGGGTCCATCTGATCCTCGACAACCGGCGGGTGCGTCGCCTCCATGACCCGAAGAAGACCCTCAAGCTCGGCGATTTCACAGGGGGAAAGCCCCTCGATGAAGGCTTCCACCTGCTCGCCATCCTGCCTGTTCACCCCTCCGGCGAGTCGGTCAAGCCCACCAAGTTCAAATCCCCCATCGCCCTCGTCCCCTTCTACGTCGGCAAGAAGACCGAGCCCACCTGGAAGGACAAGGATCCCCTCGTGATCCTCAACGCCCCCACCAGCGGATCGGTCCGCTCCGAGGGGTTGCTCTTCGATTACTTCCTGGTCAACACCCAGCTCGCTCGCGGCAAGATCGTCCTCCATGCGGCCATCTCCGGCCCGGATCTGGCCAAGGGCGCGTCGATCCATGACTGGAAGCCCTGGCGCGTACGCAACGCGCAGGCCGGGGATTACCTCACCAAGCTCGAGCTCTTTCACTACGTCCCCGACTCCTTCGAGTCCGGCTCCGCCGTCTCCGTCAACCTGGTCTCGAAGCCCATGCCAGGCCCCTGGGCCAGCGTGACCCGGGAATTCGTCCTGGAAAACTGAGCCACCTCCCCCCGCGAAGGGTCCCAGGGGGCGCTCATGTGTGGTAGTTGAACAATTCATGAAGCGAGAGCGACGACTGACCAAGCGCGAGCGAAAGGCGCTCACCGGGGGCGGGCCCCAGCACCAGCACAACCACGAGGAGGCGCACATCCACTGCATCTCCTGCGGCCGCCACCTCGATCACGAAGAGTTCGAAGGGGTCGGGACGGCCCGCTGGCTGCGCTGCGATCACGGGACCGAGTTCCCGTCTTGCACGGCCTGCGAGGCCAGCTCCCGGGTGCTGATCGAGGCCCACGACCGGAGCGGGCAGCCGGTGAAGAGCGCGGCAGCCTGGCACTGAACGCGAGGCGAGGTGGCCAGGCCCCTGCGGGTGGCGTACAACGCAGGGCCAGAGGTGACCGATGGCCAAGCGAGCGGTGTGCGTGGGGGTGGATGAATACGCAGAGCGGGTGATCCCGAGGCTCCAGGGCTGCGCCAACGACGCCCGCGCCGTGGCCACGGCGCTGACCCAGCGCTTCGGCTTCCCCGAGGCCGACGTGAAGCTGCTGCTCAACGACCGCGCCACCAAGGAGGCGGTCCTGCGCGCCGTCGACTGGATGCTGATGACCGCCGCCCCCGGCGATGTCCTCGTGCTCTACGTGGCCTCGTACGGCACCGTGATGCAGGACCGCAACAACCCGGGTGAGCTCGACGAGGTGCTCGTGATGCACGACCACCATTTCCAGTTCAACCAGCTGCGGGACGACGAGCTGGTCGATCGGTTGAAGCGCCTGCCCCAGGGGGTGCTGGCCACCTGTATCTTTGACGGTGGGCGCCTGGGGCCCATGCCGCCCCCCTCTGGCCCCACGCTGTTTGGCGCCCCCCTCGAGACCCACGGCCGGTTCCTCGCCCCTCCCGCCGATCAACCGGACCTCGCGGCCCTCCGCACCCGCCCCCTCCCCCTCGCCCCTCGGCTCCGCGCGCGCCGCTCCGATGACCCCCAGTTCCTGGCGATCCTCGCCTGCGGCGAGGGCGAGGTCGCCCGCGAATCCAGTAACGGAGGCGCCTTCACCGTCGCCATGATGGAAGCCCTCGCCTCCAACCCCTCCCTCCCCTGGGACGAGATCGCACGCCTCGCCGGCGAGCGCATCCGCTCCTTCGGCGGCCAGCAGTCCCCCGCTTGCTTCGTGCCCCACCCCCTCCGCTCCGCCCCCCCCTTCGGCGGCGCCCAGAGCTCCGGCGCCCCGACCCATGGGTCTTCTTCCTATGGAAGTTCCCAACCCCTCGTCGCCCCGGTGCCGACCGGTTACACGGCGCCGACGGGCCCGGGCCTGGGCGTGATGGCCGGGGCCGCGGCGGTGGGGGTCGGCGCGGTGGCGGCGGGGGCTGCCGCGCTGAGCCACTGGGGCGCACCGGCGCCGGCAGCGATGGCCCCCGCCGTCGCGCCTGCGGTGGTCATCGGCGGCGGCAACCCCATCGACCTGGCGCTCGCCAACTTCTCCGAGAGCGACACGACAGTACGGATCTGCCACGCGCTCTTCAAGGTGATCCCCTTCGCGCCGGCGCCCGTCCCCTACCGCTCCCTCGGGGACGCCCTGCGCGCGCTCTACCCCCAGGCCGACGCGTCGGTGGCCCAGCGCGCGATGAACCTGGCCGCGAGCGAGGGGGTTGCTTCTGCCCTCAAGGGGCTCTCCGTGGTCGACTCGGCCTCCACCGGGATCGCCCTCTTCTCGGGCCTCAAGGGCGCCCTGGGCCTGCTCCGCGGCCAGGGCATGGACGCCCTGGAGACGGACTCCCAGCAAGGCGTGGACGCGGCGCTCAAGCTGCTGGCCATGTCCTACGCCATCTACCACCTTTACCCCGGCCCCTTGCCCGGACGTGTCCAGCTTTTCCATACAACCCCGGCGGGGCAGCAGCTCTCGATGTTCTACGCGACGATGGACGTGGCGCTGCCCTTCGCGGACAACGCGGTGAGCGGGGCCGGCAACCTGCTGGGGGGGCTGATGCAGCGGTACAGCGGCGCTGCAGCGGGGAAGCTCGGGGCGGCGGTGGGCGGCGCCGCGGCGGGGGAGGCCCAGGGGCTCATGGGCTCGCTGCTGGCGCCGATGGAAGGGGTGGTGCAGCGCGTGACCCCCTACGCCAAGCAAGCGGCGGGGGCGGTCTCTCAGCACCTCCCCGGGGCGCTCAACGTCGCGGACAAGGTGGCCGGCGTGGTGGCAACGGGGCTCGATGTGATGCCGATCTACCGCTACCTCGGCGCCCGGGCGGCGGCCGAGGCCTGCGTGCTCCTGGCCTCCCGCGGGATGTGACCTCCGCCCGTGCTACGCTGGCCCATGCGTCACCTCGTGCCGGGCCTCGTCACCCTGTCGCTGCTCGCCAGTCCGGGCTGTGCATCCTCCCCTGCCCCTCCACCCGAACCTGGCCCTCGCGGCGCCTTCGCCTACGCCCCCCCGCTGAGCGAGGGCGAGCAAGAGCTCCTCGACGCGCAGATCCAGCTCTCCCGTACCCTCGGCATGGGGCTGCTGATGGGCGCTACCATGATCGCCATGACCACCACCACGTGCCCCACCCCGGCCGAGGTGATCAAGGCGGGCCTGCTCTCCGCTGACCTCAGCTCGCGCGACGCCTGGGGCACCCCTTTCCGCGTCGACTGCTCCCCCGAGATGCACCTCTCGGTGCGCTCCGCTGGCCCCGACCTCTCCTTTGATTCCCCCGATGATCTCGTGATCGACGATCGCTGAAATTTTGTGCTCAAACCACCCGAGGCGCAGCGGGGGTATGGCGAGCCTCGTCGAGGCAGATGCGCCGCAGGAGGGCGAGACCGGCGAAGGCGGCCATGCGCTGGATCTGCCTGCGATCCCCCGGGAAGACGCGCTGCTCCACCACGGTCCCGCCGGGGAAAGCGACGGCCCAGTGGACCAGGCCCACGGGCTTCTCGGGGGTGCCTCCGGTGGGCCCTGCGATGCCGGTGAGGGCGAGGGCCACCTCGACGTTGCAGACGCGGCGGACGCCCTCGGCCATGGCGGCCGCGACCTCGTGGCTGACGGCGCCGTGGCCCCGTAGCACGTCCTCGTTCACGCCAAGGAGGCGGGTCTTGGCGCTGTTGGCGTAGGTGACCGCGCTGGCGATGAAGAAGTCGCTCACAGGGGCGCTGGTGAGGAGGTGCGCAACGAGACCTCCGGTGCACGATTCGGCGAGGGCCAGGCGCCACCCGCGCTCCCGGATGCAGCGCGCCACCACCTCGGGGAACGTGTCGTCTTCCTCGCCATACACCGCGTCCCCGAGGCGGGCGCGCACCTCGTCCGCAACGAGGTGCGCCTGTTCCCGCGAGCTTCGCTCGTCCCCACCGCGGACCAGCACCTTGACCTCGACCTCGGGCAAGGTAGCCCGGTAACCGAGGGTGAGGGACGGGTGAGCCTGCTCCAGCCCCTGGAGGCGCTCCCCGACGATGGACTCCGGGAGCCCGAAGGTGCGCAGACGGATCTGGAACGAGCGCCGCTCGACCCGGGATCGAAGGCGCGGCGCCACCTCTTCTGCCCAGAGCCCCTCGACCTCCCGGGGGACACCGGGGAGCACCACGAGAAAGCACGAGCCCAGGGCAGCGCTGTAGCCAGGGGCGATCCCCACCGGGTTCGGGAGCGCCTCTGCCCCCTCCGGGATCTCGACCTGCCTCAGGCTGCTCGCGGATACCTCGCGGCCTGCCTTCTCGTAACGCCGCCGCATGGACTCCAGGGAGGGTTCATGGCGCACCACCGCCACACCAAGCGCGCGGGCCACGACCTCCGTGGTGAGATCGTCGGAGGTCGGCCCGAGACCGCCGCTGCACACGAGCACGCCATGAGCAGCACCGAGCCGACGCAGGGCCCCCAGGATCCGCTCCGGATCATCGTCCACCACATCCACCGCCCGCACCTCGAAGCCCAGCTCGGTCAGCCGCGCTGCAAGCCAGGGACCGTTGGTGTTGATGATCTCCCCTCGCGTTAGCTCGGTTCCGATGCAAAGGACCGCCGCTGTATTCATCAACGACCAGCGTACCGCGGCCCTCGACCCCTCAGAAAGCACAAAACTCCGCGCGCTCAGGGCTTGCCAGCAGAGCAGAAGCCGTTGATGCACGCGACGTCTTGCCCGCAGCAGTCCGCGTTCCCCTGGCAAGCATTGCCCAGGTCGACGCACCCGGCAGGCTTGTCCGAGCAGACCGGGACCCCTTCGCTGTTCTTGAGGCAGAAGCCCTCGCAGCAGTCAAAGCCCGCCTCGCAGGTGGATCCGTTCGGCTTGCACACCGCGCGAGCCCACTGACCCCGCATGTTGCGCACCCCGAGGGACTGACCCGGCAACCAGAAGGCCGGATGGCTCGGGTCCTGCCCTGGCTGGGGGTTCTGGTCGATCGCCGCGACCCAGAGCTGGAGCAAGGTGCCCGTCCCCGCGTAGTTGCCGTAGGCCCGGGTCGTCGAGAAGACGACCCAGAAATAACCACCGGCGGCCAGCGGCAAGAAGCTCGGCTCGAAGCTCCGGTTCGCATCGCCGCCGTTCTCGGACAGGTACCCGGCTCCGTTGAGCGCGCTGAGCGGGAACGTTGTCCCCGCGCCGTCGGTCATCCAGAGCTCCCCGAGCGCGTTCTGGGTCCGCGTCTCCGTCGCACGCATGAAGGCGATCCACTTCGAGTCCGGCGTGAACGTGGGGAACGTGACCGCCGGGCGGTCCGGCGTGCTCTCGACGATGGGCTTGACGTCGTTGAACTGCGGAGGGCTGGTTGACACCCCCGTGACCCAGAGCGCCGACTGGGTGAAATCAAGCCAGTTGCCGTTGGTACGGTTGGCAAACGCAAGCCGGCTGCCGTCGTTGGACCACACTGGATGGACCGGGATCCCTGTTCCGGTGGACAGGGTAGAGAGCACCTGGTTGTTGTTGGACGCGCTCAGGTTGAGCTGCCCCCCGCTGCTCTGGCCCCAGAGCACGTAATCCCCCTCCGGCGACATCGCCTGGAAGCCCGAGGCCTGACCGCTATCGTAAAGAAGCGCACCGCTCGCCGCATCGAACACGCCCCAGGGGCTCGCACCACCGTCAAAACCTGCCACCAGCTTCTGGCCGTTGCTGGCCACCGTATGGCAAGCGATGCAGCGCCCGCCGGTCTGCAGGAAGCTCTCGGGAGCCTGCGCCCCCGGCGTCAACCGGAGAACGTCCCCCTTGTTCGGGTCGAGAGCGGTGTAATAGATGGTCCCAGCCAGGTTGGCCGAGGCGATCCGCCAGTTGATGCTCTTGGCATTGTACGCCTGCGCACCATCCCACCGCTGCAAATCCACCTTGAGCGGCCCGGTGACCGAGGTGGTGAGCTGCCTCCAAGCATCGATCGGCGCGGTGGGGAATGCATAGCGCGACGGCGGCGGAGCGCTGAACCAGGACTCGTACTCGAAGGTGTCGCTTACGATGGATAGCCGGTATACATCCCCTGCACCTCCCCCGTTCCACTGGATTTCAGGGCCCCTTAGACCTCTCGGAAACACGGTATTGTTGTAAGGATAAAGCAG
>JALOQB010000462.1 GCA_025453595.1 Polyangiaceae bacterium | reverse complement strand
CCGGCGCCCGCCGAGGTGCCGCCGGTGCCTGCGCCGCCGAGGTTGCTACCAGCGCTCCCGCCCTCCGCACCGCCGGCCCCGCCCTGTCCGGAAGTTCCGGATACGCCACCCTGGCCTGCGCCGCTCGCGCCGCTGACCCCGCCAGCTCCGGAGAGCGCGCCGCCCTGTCCCGCGGTGGTCCCGGCGCCGCCCTGGTTGAACATCCCGGCGTCGAGGGACCCTTCCGCATCAATACCGCAAGCAGCGAGGGAGAGGCCGGCGAGGAGGAGCGATGCAAGAGCAAAGGACCGCATGAACAGGGATGCTATCACGACGGGAATCGAGGCCAAGCGCCGGTATGGCCAGGACATAAAACGTCACTGTACAAGGGTCTCGCTGGATCCAGGATGAGGGGGAGAAGCCCGCGAGAGAAGGGGCTGGAGAGGCGCCATGGAAGACGAGACGAAGGGAGCAGGAGGCGAGGGGGGTTGGTGGTCGAGGGAGGGGCAAGAGCTGAGGGAAGTGGAGGCGAGGCTGGCGGGGATGAGGGCGCTGTACCGGAGGCAACTGGCGTCCCGGCGTGGGGTATCCGGGGTGGTGCTGGCGCGGCTGGCGGTGGACACGGACGAGGGGACCCGGGCGCAGGTGGCGAGGAACCCGGATGCTCCGGATTTTGTCCTGGAGTTTCTGGCGAGCGATCGGCGGGCCGGGGTCCGGTCGCAGGTGGCAGAGAACCCGGGGGCGCCGTCGAGGGCGCTGGAGCGGCTGGCAGGGGATCGGTGGCCCGCGGTGAGGCGGCTGGTGGCGGAGAACCCGGCGTCGACGCTGGCGCAGCTGGAGCGGCTGGCGGAGGACGAGTCGTGGGTGGTGAGGGCGAGCGTGGCGTCGAACGGGCTGTGCCCGGTGGCCTTGCTGGTGCAGCTTGCAGACGACGCGGATCCGTCGGTGAGGGCGGCGGTGGCGCGGCGCCCGGGGGTACCGCTGGCGCTGCTGGAGCGGCTGGCGGTGGACATCAGCACGAAGGTGAGGCTGGCGGTGGCGAGCGCGAGGGGGACCCCGCGGGAGGTGCTGGGGTTGCTGGCGCTGGACCGGGTGAAGGCGGTGCAGCGGCGGGCTAAGGCAACGCGGGCGGCCTGAGGAGGGGGCGTCCAAGTTGAGGCTTGCGGGCCGGACGCGGGTGTACCAGTCTGGTTGAACCTTGGGAGGTCTATACCCGGGAAGCGCCATCTCGCCAGAGCTCCGGCTGGTAAGGCCCCTCCGTAGCGGGGGGATGAGCGAGCTATGGGTCGCCGAGCATGGCGGCATGAAGGCCCGTGTGGCGGTGAAGTTTCTCTCCCCCGAGTTGCTGCAGGACGCGGTCACCGTCGAGCGCTTCGAGCGAGAGGCGAAGGCCGCGGCGAGGGTGCACAGCCCCCACGTGGTCCAGTATTTCGAGCACGGGGTCTGCGAGCACGGGCCTTACCTGGTCATGGAGCTGCTCGACGGCGAGGATCTGGCGGCGCGGCTCCGGCGAGGCCCGCTGAGCCTGCACGAGACGGCGCAGGTGGTGGCGCAGGTGTCGCGGGCGCTGCAGAAGGTGCATGCCAAGGGGATCGTGCACCGGGACATCAAGCCGGAGAACATCTTCCTGGTCGATGTGGGGGGGCCCGAGATCTTCTGCAAGCTGATCGATTTCGGGGTGGCGAAGGGGCGGAACGACTCGGCGCCGACGATGAACAAGACGGCGACCGGGTCGCTGCTGGGGACGCCGTACTACATGAGCCCCGAGCAGGCGGTGAACGCGCGGGACGCCGATTTTCGCACCGACCTGTGGGCCCTCGGGATGGTGGTCTTCGAGGCGATGGTGGGGCACCGGGCGCTGCAGGTCGACGGGCTCGGGGCGATGGTGCTGGCGCTGCACACGGCAGAGCTACCTCGCCCCTCGGACGAGAACCCGGCGCTCCCGGCGGCGGTGGATGCCTGGTTCCAGCGGGCCTGCGCCCGGGAGCCAGAAGATCGCTTCACGAGCGCCAAGGCCATGGCCGAGTCCTTCCTGGAGGCCATCGCGGCCCCCGCGGCGAGCACGGATTTCGCGCTGGACACGCCGCTCCCGCCGGCGCCGCAGGTCCCCTCGTTGCTCCCGTTCCGGCACCGGGTCCCCGAGGCGACGGAGGCCGAGCCCGAGCCAGCGCCGGCGCCCAAGGTGCCGACGCTGCGGCCCCCGCCGCCCTCGCCCCGCAAGGCGCCGCGGGCGCAGGACGAGTCCTGGATGCACCTGATCGATCGCTCGAACCTGACCAACCCTGCGGCGGATCACTCGCTGCCGCCGCCGTCGCCCCGGGGGCCTGCGCCGCAGGGGGCGCCGGAGCCGCCGCAGGGGCAGCGGCCCAGCCTGGTGCTGTGGCTGATCGCGGCGGCGCTGGGGCTTCTGCTGTTCGTGGGGCTATCGGTGCTGGTGCAGGGGTCGAGCGCGCTGCGGGTGCTGTTCCCGGGCCTCTACCCTTCCGCGTCCGCGTCCGCGCCCAGGCCTTGACAGCCGGGGGGCCTCGGTTTCCCCTGCCGCTTCCTCATGAGCGCAGATCAGTCGACCGCCGAGACGACCGCCCCTCGGCCCGTTCCCGAGACCGCCTTCGAGCGGCGCTTCGGGCACCCGCCGGGCCTGTTCATCCTGTTCTTTGCCGAGATGTGGGAGCGCTTCTCGTACTACGGGATGCGAGGGCTCCTGAAGCTGTACATGGTGAACTACCTGTTCATCACCGTGCGGCAGGTCTACCAGGGCAAGGGGTACACGGGGGCCGGGGACCCGGACACGGTGCTGGGCTGGGGGTTCATCAAGGGGCTGCTGCCCGCGGTGGATCCGGCGACCATCCAGAAGTGCGTCACGGACAAGGCCGCCAAGCTCGCCGCAGGGAACCCCTCGGAAGGGGTCGTGGGCCTCGCCGCCGACGTGGCGCAGAAGGTGGCCGAGCAGACCTGCGCGGCGAGCAGCTCCGCGTCGATCCTGTACGGCTGGTACACCGGGCTGGTCTACCTGACGCCCTTCTTCGGCGGCATCCTCGCGGACAAGCTCCTGGGGCAGCGCCGCTCCGTCGTCGTCGGCGGCGTGCTCATGGCCATCGGTCACTTCGTGATGGCCTTCGAGAACATGTTCTTCCCGGCCCTGCTGCTGCTCATCCTGGGGAACGGCTGCTTCAAGCCGAACATCTCCACGCAGGTAGGGAACCTCTACGCCCCCGGCGACCCCCGGCGCGACGGCGCCTTCACCATCTTCTACATGGGCATCAACCTGGGGGCGTTCATCTGCAACTTCGTCTGCGGCACCCTGGCCGCGGTCTACGGCTGGCACTACGGCTTCGGCGCCGCGGGCGTCGGCATGGTGCTCGGGCTGATCGTCTACCTGATCGGCCAGAAGCACCTCGCCCCGGACCTGAAGATGAAGGGCGCGTCCGGGTCCGCCGAGAAGAGCAGCGCGGAGAGCGCCGCCGGGGGCAGCGAGCCCCTGAACAAGGACGAATGGAACCGGGTGGGGGCGCTGATCGTGCTCTGCCTGCTGAACGTCGTCTTCTGGGCGGTCTACGAGCAGCAGGGCAACACGATGCAGACCTGGGCCGACGAGCAGACCAACTGGCCCAAGATCTTCGGGTTCCAGATCCCCTCGACCTGGTTCCAGTCGTTCAACCCCTTCTTCATCTTCCTGATGGCGCCGCTCTTCGATCGCTTCTGGGCCTGGCAGGCCAAGCGGGGCCAGGAGCCCTCCAGCGTGTCGAAGATGGCCATCGGGTGCATCGTCCTCGGCCTCTCCTTCATCGTGATGATCGTGGGCGCCCAGGTCGTCGGCTCCGGCAAGGGGAGCCTCTTCTGGCCGGTCTTCTGCACCCTGCTGCTGACCGTCGGTGAGCTGTACCTCTCCCCCATCGGTCTCTCGCTGGTCACCAAGGTCTCCCCCGCCCGCATCGTCTCCATGATGATGGGCATGTGGTTCCTCTCCAGCTTCGTCGGGAACACCCTCAGCGGGTACATCGGCGCGCTCTATGACAAGATGCCCAAGGAAGGCTTCTTCCTGCTCCTCACGGTCCTCGGGGTCGCCGCGGGCCTCGCCATGTGGGCCTTCAACAAGCCCCTCAAGCGCGCCATCGGCAGCACCTGAGCGCCCTCGCGCCCGGCCGGGATGCCTGGTACAACCAGCCCGGCCGATGCGCTGCCCCACGTGCGAACACGAGAACCCCAAGAACGCTCCTCGCTGCGAGGCCTGCGGCGCGGCGCTCGTCCCTGGCGCCGGTGCCGCCCCGGTCAACCCGGGGCGCAAGCTCACCGCCTTCGAGCCTGCGCCCTTCCTCCCCTACACCGCGCCCACCCCTCCGCTCCCCTCGGGGGCTCTCCCCCCGCTGCCGCTCTCCGGCGCCGG
>JALOQB010000172.1 GCA_025453595.1 Polyangiaceae bacterium | reverse complement strand
CCGTCGATGTCGAAGACCAGCTTGTCCAGCTCGCACAGGGGGAAGAGCCGGTGCCCCCCGTCGCTCCGGTGCGCAGGCTCGAGGACCCCTGTCTCCTCGTAGAAACGCACCGTTCTCACGGTGTTCTGGGAGAGCCGCGCCATGTCCCCCGTGGTCAGCAGCTTGCCGGCCCGTTTCTCCGGTGCAGCCCCGGGAGCCGCGGTTGGTTCCCAGGACTCGTCGTCGCCTGGCTGAGGGAAGGGTGACATCTTGGCCTGTTGCACAGCCAGGGTAGCGTAAAAATCAGACCCGACAGGTGTCAAGGCGCCCTCGGGCCCCCCCGGACTTTCCTGGGCCGAAGCAGCGGGGGGGTCAGGTCGACTCCCGGGGGGCCCCGATGGCCCGCTGCAGCGCCCTGTCCATGGCGTCGAGGGGCGCCGCCCGGCCCGTGTACAGCTCGAACTGGGCGGCGGCCTGGTGCAGCAGCATGCGCCCTCCGTGGATCACCGTGCACCCCGCGGCGCGGGCCTGTTGCACCAGGGAGGTCTCGATCGGTTTGTAGACGATATCCATCACCAGCAAGCCCGGCCGCAGCGCCGAGGCGGCGAGAGGCATCCCCGGATCGACCTCCGCCATGCCGACCGAGGTGGCGTTGATCAGCACCTCGTAAGGGCCTGGCTCCTGGACATGGGCTGGCGGCGCCACCGCGGCCCCCAGCTCCCGGGCCAGCCCCTCGGCCTTCTCGGCGTCCCGGTTGAACAGCGCCAGCGAGACCCCACGCCGCCGGAGCCCGTGCCCGACCGCCCTCGCCGCGCCCCCGGCGCCCAGCAGCAGCACCCGCGTGCTGGCGTCCAGCGGGCGAAGCTCCTCGATGGCCCGGAGCGCCCCCACCCAGTCCGTGTTGTGCCCGACGAGCCGCCCGTCCCGCTGCACCACCGTGTTGACCGCGCCGATGGAGCGCGCCACCGGGTCCAGCTCGTCCAGGTACGGCAGGATCTCGATCTTGAAGGGCATCGAGACCCCCACGCCGCGGAGCCCCAGGGCCCGCATCGCCGCCACCGAGGCCGCCAGATCCACCACCCGGAAGGGCTCGTAGTGCCAGCCCTCCAGCCCCAGCGCCTCGTACCCTGCCCGGTGCATGGCGGCCCCGGTGCCCACCGGATGCAGCGAGAACGAACCGCAGATCATGGCATCAGACTCGCAAAGCCCCCGGCACACCGCAAGGCAACCAGGGCCCCCTCGCCCGGCCGCCCTCAGATGTCGCAAATAGCAGACATCCTCGTCGGTTTATCGAGAATTTCGCGCCTGTTTTCGAGGCAACGACGGGTTTTTCGGGTTGGGTGAGGGATTGCTTGGGGCAGCGCAGGACCCGGGCGAGCCCGGAAAAAATTGAGGAGGAGAGACGACGATGAAGCGATGGATCGGGGTGCTGCTGGCGGGGAGCATGATGGGCTGCGCGACGCAGGATATCCCGCAGGCGCACCGGGGTCGGATCTTCGGGCGGACCGGGCTGTGGGCGCTGTACCAGGGGGAGGTGGGGTTCAACGGCCCGGTGCTGGACCCGGGGACGCGCTTTCTGGGGGCGTACGACGAGATGCGCATGGTGGACTGCTCGATGCGAGCGGTGACCGAGGGCTTCGACACGATGACGAAGGACGGGGTGCACTTCTCGTTCACGATGACGGTGCGCTTCAACACCGACTGCAGCGACGAATCGGTGGCGTTGATGCTGAACAAGCTGGCCCCGGACAAGGGCGACACGATCACCGGGCAGCAGATCTACAAGACCTTCATCGCGCCGGCGATCAAGGAGGCGGCGCGGGAGTTCGTGTCGCCGTACCGGGCCAACGAGCTGAACGACAAGCAGGCCGAGGTGGTGATCGGCATCCGGCGTCGGTTCCTCGAGATCATGGAGACGCGGGAGAATCACATCGTGCTGGTCCACGAGGTGAACATGGGCGAGCTGAAGTTCCCCCCGGAGATGGACGCGGCCAACCTCGATCGGGCGGTCCAGTCGGTGATGCGGGACAAGGCCATCGCCGAGCGGGAGCGCATCGCCGCGGAGACCGAGTCGATGACCGCGCGCCGCCAGCTCGCCGAGCAGGAGGCCGAGGTGGCGATCGCCCGGATCGAGCGGGTCGGGGCCGCGGTCCGCCGCTTCCCCGAGTACCTGCAGTTCCTGATGGCGAGCCAGTTTGGCGAGATGAAGGGCACGCTGGTGATGACGCCGCCCGGCTTCTTCAACCTCAACCCGATGCCCGCCTCCGGGGCCTCGCCCCCGCGAGCCCCGGCCCCCGCCCCGGCCCCCGCCCCGGCCCCCGCCCCGAAGAAATGACCGCGGCAGCAGGCGCTCAGGCCGGCGGCGGGGCGCCGACGTAGCGGGCCCGGGGGCGCAGCAGCACGGCGGCGTCGCGCTGCTCCAGCACGTGGGCGACCCAGCCGGCGCAGCGACCCAGCGCGAACAGGCCGGCGGCGGTGCCGGGCCGGGCCCCCAGCGCCAGGCACAGGGCCACCAGGGCGGTGTCGATGGTGGGGCGGCCCCGGTCGGTCTCTTCCATGGCCTTCACCAGCGCGAGCAGGGTGCGCAGCGGGCCGGCCTTGGGGGCCAGCTTCTCGGCGGCCTGGAGCAGGGTCACCGCCCGCGGATCACCGTCCGGGTAGAGCGGGTGACCGAAGCCCGGGATCGCCTCGCCTCGCCGCGCTCGCTCCGTGACCGCCGCCCGCGCCCGCTCGGGCTTGCCGATGTCGGCCACGAAGGCCTCGATCCGGTCGCAGGCGCCCCCGTGCAGGGGCCCCGAGGCCGCCGAGAGCGCCGCGCTCACGCAGGCGTAGAGATCGGCCCCGGCGCTGGCCGCCACCCGCGCGGTGAAGGTCGATACGTTGAGCTCGTGGTCCGCCACCAGGATCAGCGCCCGGTTCAGCAGCGCCGTGGCCTCGGCGTTGCCGTGCCCCAGCGCCGTGGCCAGCGCCGACGCGATGCCCGCGGCCCCCCGCCCCTTGCTCTTCGGCGGCGCCTTGCCCTTCGCCGGCGCAGGCTTCGCCGGGGCTGGCACCAGGGCCGCCCCGAGGGTCGCCAGCAGCAGCCGGGCCCGGGCCACGTCCGCCTCCCGCGGGGCCGCGAAGCGCTCCGGATCCCGGGCCGCCATCGCCGGCAGCAGCAGCGCCATCGTCGTCAGCGGCGCCGCGTCCTCCGGCAGCAGGGGGGCCAGCGCCTTCAGGTCAAAGGAAGGGCGGGGCCACTGGGGGGCCTGCGGCGGGAGCTGCCCCGCCCAGAGCAGCTCGGCCACCGCCTCGAAGCTCACCCCCTCCTCCGCCAGCGCCGCCGCCGTGTGGCCCCGGTAGTGGGGGCCTCGGCCGTCGATCGCCGTGATCGCCGAGTCCAGCACCGGCTCGCCCCACCGCATCGCCCCCGCCGCCACCGGCCCGTGCCCGGACCTCGCCTCGTGCCGCGCCTTCAGCCGCTCCAGGTCGGCCCGCGCGTAGCGCCGCGCTCGCCCGCTCGGCCCCGCCACGCTCTCGATCAACCCGCGGCTCGCGTAGGCGTACAGGGTCTGCAGCTTCACCCCCAGCAGCGCCGTCGCCTCCCGCGCCTCGAGGAAGTCTTCTTGCTTGATGGTTGAATCAACGTGGTTTGCCTTCATTGATCAACCTGTTGAACCAATCATGGAGCGGCAGCAACCGAGAACCTCGGGCCCGGGCCCGGCCGGGTGACGGGAGGGGGGCCATGAGGTACCCTGGCCCGAGGATGGAAAACCACGAGGGGGGCACAGAGAGCGAGCACGACAGGGCGATCCAGCCCGGCGAGCGGCTGATCCACCGGACGACGAGCCTGTGCCGGGAGTGCAAGGGGGCGGTCGAGGCGCAGGTGGTGGCCACGGCGAGCGGCGAGGTCTGGATGCACAAGCGCTGCGAGGAGCACGGCCCCCAGGAGGTGCGGATCTCGGACAGCGCGGCGTGGTACGAGGCCACCCGGGCGATCGAGCCGCGCGCGACGCCGCCGGCGCAGGCGCCGCGGGCCGTCGAGCACGGGTGCCCCTTCGACTGCGGCCCCTGCGAGGCCCACGCCCAGGACGTGCGGCTGCCGGTGGTCACGATCACCTCGGCCTGCAACCTCGACTGCCCCATCTGCTACGTGCACAACCGGAACGAGGGGGCGTACCACATGGGGGTCGACGAGTTCCGCGCCCTCCTCGGGCACCTGGTGACGGACCACCGGGGCGAGCTGGATCTGCTCAATTTCACCGGGGGCGAGCCGACCTTGCACCCGCACCTCCTCGACTTCCTGCGGCTCGCGCGGGAGGCCGGGGTCCACCGGGTCAGCCTGTGCAGCAACGGCCTGAAGCTGGCCCGGGACGAGGCGCTGGTCGAGCAGATCGCCGCGCTGGGGGGCCGCGTCGCCCTGTCCTTCGACACCTTCGAGCACGAGGCCGACGTGCAGCTCCAGGGGGCCCGCCTGCTCGACCTGAAGCTGCGCTGCCTCGACCTGCTCGAGAAGCACCGGGTCGACACCACGTTGATCCCGGTGATGACCCTCGGGGTCAACGACCACGAGATCGGCCGGATCCTCGACCTGGCCCTGCGCAAGCCCAACGTGCGGCACGTCGAGGTCCACACGATCACGTACACGGGCCAGGGGGGCGCGTCGTTCCCTCGCACCGGGCGTATCTCGATGCACGAGGTGCTCCGGCGCATCGAAGAGACCACCGGGGGCCTGCTGAGGGTCGATGACTTTGTCCCGTCCCCCTGCGCCCACCCGCTCTGCTACCAGATCGCCTACCTGCTCCTCGATCCAGAGGGGGGCCCGCCGGTGCCGCTCACCCGGCTGATGCGCCGCGAGACCCTCTACCGATGCCTCTCCGACCGGCTCTACATCGAGCCCGGTCGCCCCCTGGAAGAGGCCCTCCAGGAGGCCATCGATCGCCTGTGGTGCGAGGAAGGGGCGGAGGCCGAGCGGCTGCTCCGGCTGCTCCGGGGCCTGGTGGAGCGGGTGTTCCCCCGCGGGCGCCCCCTCTCCCCCCAGGAGGCGCTGCGCGCCTGCGAGGAGGCCTCCAAGGCCGTCTACATCCATGCCCACATGGATGAAGAGACCTTCGACACCGAGCGCATCGTCCAGTGCTGCGACGCCAACTGCTACCCCGACGGGCGCACCGTGCCGGTCTGCAGTTACAACATCCTTTACCGGGAAAAGGAGGCGAATTTCATGGCCCAGCCCCGCCAGTGGGGCGAGCGCCGGGGCCAGACCTCGCTGCCGCGGCGGCTCCCGCTGCTGCCCTC
The DNA here is from genome assembly GCA_025453595.1 of Polyangiaceae bacterium. Lineage (GTDB taxonomy): Bacteria > Myxococcota_A > Polyangia > Polyangiales > Polyangiaceae > JANWXX01. The sequence goes on along the minus strand of JALOQB010000172.1, from coordinate 10,336 downwards.
CTCCCCCGGGCCGCGCCCCTGAACCCAGGGCGCCCCCCCTGAGTTTCTCCAGAACTTCTCGTCGGTACGTTTCGTCTACGATGCTACCCAGGGCGGATCGACGCCCAGGCCAGTGACACGAGGGTCTGCCATGGAGAAGAACGTCAAGATGCGGTCCGAGCGAAGCAAGAGCCTGGTGGGGGCCTTCCTGGCGCTGAGCGTGCTGAGCGCCGCCTGCGCCAGGCAAGAAGCCCCGACCGCCACCGACGGCAAATCCCAGAGAGCCAAGGCAGAGGCCAACGTCGCGACGCAGGGGGCACCTACCCCCTCCCCCTCCCCCGTGGACGGAAGCCCGAGCGATCAGGTCGCTCCCTCCCCCAAACCCGCCAGCGGCCCGGCCCTCGGCGGGGAAGGCAAGATCGGCGGTGGGTTTGGCTCCGGCGGCGCTCTGCCCTCCAAGGCCTCTCGCCGCCCCGGCGCCGCGCGCCTCGAGGAGTCCCAGGCCCCCGTCGACCTCCCCAGGGCGGCGCCCACCACCGCCGCGGTCTCCCCCGAGGCCCCCATCCAGGTCGCCCCCCGGGCCGAGGCGGCCATCGACCCCAACGGCCGCTTCGCCACCACCTACCGCCCTGGCGGCGGCCACCTCAGCGCCTTCGAGTCCGCCGTCGCCCGCGGCGTCATCCCCGAGGGCGAGCGCGAGCTGGTCAGCGACGTCGGCGCCCGCTACGCCTCCGACGCCCCCGCCCCCGCCGCAAAGACCCTCGCCATCGCCTCCGAGATGGAGCGCTCCAAGCTCCCCCCGTCAGGAGGGAACTTCCATACACGCATCTCGCTGCGCTCCACGGCGAAGGCGCCGGCGGCGAGGCCCCACCTGTCGGTGCACCTGGTGCTCGATGTGAGCGGGTCGATGGCCGGCGACGCCATCGCCAACGCCCGGAAGGCGGCGCAGGCGCTGGTGGACAAGCTGGCGGCGGGCGATGACTTCTCGCTGGTGACGTTCTCCAGCGACGCCAGGGTCGAGATCCCGGACGGGCCCGTGGGGGCGCGGCGGGAGCAGATCAAGAAGACCATCGCCGAGATCAAGGAGGGCGGGGGCACCAACATCGGCGCCGGCCTGACGCTGGGCTACGAGCAGGCCCACAGCAAGGCGATCCCCGAGGACGCGGTGAAGGTCGTGCTGCTGCTGTCCGATGGCCACGTCAACGCGGGCATCCTCGACAAGAACAGCCTCGCGCGCCTGGCCCTCAACGCGTTCCAGGACGGCATCCAGACCAGCGCCTTCGGCCTCGGCGGCGACTATGACGGGCCGCTGATGAGCTCCATCGCGGGGGACGGCGCCGGGGGCTACTACTACCTGCGGGACAGCGAGCAGATCGCCCCGGCGCTGGCCACCGAGCTCGACAAGCGCCTCGACCCCGTCGCCACCGGCGTCGAGGTCCGCGTGCGCCTCAAGAAGGGCGTCGAGCTGCTGCATGTCTACGGCTCCCGTCGCCTCAACGAGTCCGAGGCCGCCCGGGTCCGCGCTCAGGAGGTCGCCATCGACGCCCAGGAGCAGAAGCGCAACAACATCAAGAAGGATCGCCAGGACGACCAGGAGGGGGGCATGCGCTTCTTCTTCCCCGCCTTCGCCCGCGACGACGGTCACGCGCTGCTGCTCAAGCTGCGGGCCCCGGAGGGCGTCGGCAGCAAGCCCCTCGCCCTGGTCGAGCTCAAGTACAAGGACCGGGTCTCCAAGAAGAACATCTCCGAGGAATTCCCGGTGCAGGTCGAGTACGCCGGGAGCGACGCGGACAGCTTCGCCTCCCGCAGCCCCTCGGTCCTGCGCACCGTCCAGGGCTTCGCCGCGGGCGAGGCCCTCGCCTCCGCGGCGGCCCTGATCAACCGCAACGACCGGGCCGGCGCCTCGGCGCTGCTGGCCGAGCGCGTGGGTATCTTGCGGGAGGCCGCCGCCTCCCTCGGGGAGCCTCTCTTCCTCAAGGACGCCGAGCGCCTGGAGCGCCTGCGCAGCCACACCCAGACCACCACCGGCATGGGGGATCCGCTCGTGCTGGCCATGCTCCTCGAGACCGCCAGCAACGTCCACCTCCGCTGAGCCCACCATGCCCGCGCCGCTCCCTCTTCGCCTGGATACCCCGGCCACCCACGTCGAGACCTCCCCCGGAGGAGAGATCATCCTCCGCGGCTCCTTTCACTCGACGATCGACGGCTCCGTCATCGACGCCGCCACCACCACCTGGCCCAAGGAGAACCCCGGCGGCGCCTCCATCGATGCCGGCGGTCTCGTCGACTTTCAGGCCGGCGGCTTCCACATCACCTCCCGCGATGCGCAGTCCCACGAGGTCCACGCGGTCGCCACGGGCGAAGCCGCCCCGGCCTGTGCCGCCCTCGGCGTCGCCTCCCCCTGCCTCCCCCTCCGCCTCCGCGAGCCCGCCACCAGGCGCATGGTCACCCAGTCCGACTGGGTTCGCTCCCTCAAGGGGGCCATCACCGTCGAGGTCCTCCAGCCTCCCGTGTACGCCCCCGCCGTCGCCGCCTCCCAGAAGGTGATGCCTTACCTCGCGGGGGCCGGCTCCCTCCTCGCCCTCGCCCTCGGCGCGGTGATGGTAGGGAAGTTCCGGAGAAAGCAGGCATCCTCGCCGCGAGGCCAGCTCCTGGCGCTGGCGCGCCGCGTTCATGCCCGGGCTCGCACCGCTGACCCCAGCCTGGCCGCACCGCTCACGCCCACCCTCACCAAGGCCCTCCAGCGCCTCGAAAAAGGCGCCGTGGACCCTTCTTCTCCCGAAGGCCAGAGGGTGCGAGTCCTGCTGGAAAAGGTCGAGCTACGCCTGGAAAGCGAGGCGAGAAAAGCCCAGTCGCAGCGCGAACAAGAGGTGACCGACGAGCTGGCGCGCGAGGTCGAGATTGCCTTCCAGGCCGCAGAAGAGGTGCTCCAGGCCGAGCGCGGGTGAGCCCAACCTCGCCCCTCTCTCCTGCGCTGCTGGTCATGATAGACCCTCGGAGGCATGAACGAAGACGCTCTGGTCAAGCTCGGCCTCGACGCCTTGCTCGGCCCCTTTGTCCAGGTTCACACCCAGTACCCGGTCCAGCCCCCGGCTCAGTTCGTCGACGTCTTTGTCGCCCACGATGCTGCCCAGCCCGAGACCATGTGGCATACCCTCGGTTGGCTGGGAAAGATGGGCTGTCATCTCTCCTTGATGGAGGCCTTCACCTCCGACCTCTCGGTGGCCGACGCGCGCCACTGCATGCGCAAACAGCTCACCCTCCACCACGCCTTGGAGCTGGAATCCGAGGCCCAGGTCCGCGAAGGGAAGGAACGCGTGGGGGTACCCCTGCCCTGGCTCTGGATGCTCACCTGGAGCCACCCTCGTGTGCTGCGAAACGCCTGGGGCATGACCCCCATCGAGGGCTGGCCCCGGGGCTTTTATGCGGCCCCCGAGGGGCTGCTGGTGGGGCTGGTGGTGCTGCCCGAGCTTCCCCGCGAGCGCTCCACCCTCCCGCTGCGTATGTTCGGGGACCAGGAGGTCCGGCAAGGGCTACGTCAGGAGTACGAGGCGCTGGCCGAAGGGGACCCGATGCGACAGGCGCTGGGACAGATGCTAACCTGGTGGCAATTGTGGGTGCTGGGTCAGCCCCAGGATGAGCGCATCACGAGGTGGTTCATGGACTTTCATCAGGTCGTGCAGCAGCAACTCCAGAAGCTCAGGGAGGAAGGGGAGGCGCGCGGGGAGGCGCGCGGGGAGGCGCGCGGGGAGGCGCGCGGGGAGGCGCGTGGCGAGGCGCGCGGCAAGGCTGCAGGGTTGCGCACCGCGGTGACGGACCTGTGCGAGCTGTTTGGTATCGAGCTGACGGAAGGCCGAAAGGCGCATCTCGCAGACCTGGACGTGGCAGGCCTGGAGACCCTTCGCATCCATCTCAAGCAGCATCGCTCCTGGCCGGAGTGATTGGCATAGAATATGCGCAAGCAAATTAATTTATTCAAACTATTTACAAGGAAAGATACTTCTCGTTGCTACTCAAAAGATTATCAGTTCCCTTCGTGATGACAGCGCTGCTCGGGTGTGAAGATGGCAGAAAGGCTGGGCCCGGTGGCTCTTCGACCGCGGGATCCAGCGGCGCGGCAGGCTCGTCAGCAGCCGGGAACGGAGGGACAGGGGCCGGTGGAACGGCAGGGGCCTGCGGCCCCGGGCTCCAGGCGCAGGTGACCGCGGCCCCCGCCTGCCCCTGAACCGCACCCGGGTGGGTTCTAAAGATGAGTTTTGGGCGGCATTTTTCGCCCTGGGGGGAACTTTTGCCTGGCTCATGGTACCAGGAAATATCCATGAACCTCGCGCCGCGCCTGCTGCTGATCCTGCCGCTCCTCGGGTCCCTTGTCGCCGGCTGCGCCACGCCCACCGCGCCGCCCGCGGTCCCGGCGGCCGGTGCCCCCGGGGCGGCCGCGCCGGGGAAGGCTCCGGCCGAGATCAAGACCCAGACCTCGGTGGTCTCGGCGCAGGGCCACGAGGGGACAGCAGACGAGCTCTTCGCCCAGGGCAAGCAGCTCATGATGCAGGAGAAATTCAAGGAGGCCGCCGAGGTCTTTGACCTGGTGCTCCGGGGGGACCCGGATCCCAAGCTGGCGGCCATGGCGCTGATGCAAGGGGGCCTGGCCCGCGAGGGCGCCGTCGATCGCGCCGAGGCGCTCGTCCGGTACCAGAACCTGGTCAAGAGCTTCCCCCAGGATGACCTGGTCAAGCCCGCGCTGCTGCGCCAGGGCCGGGTGCTGATCCAGCTGGAGCGATGGGCCGAGCTGACCTCCGCCGCCGAGGGGCTGCTGGCGCGCCCGGACCTCACGATCAGCGAGCAGATCGAGTCCCTCGGCAACCGGGCCCTGGGGCTGATCGAGCGGAACGAGCTGGAGCAGGCCACGCTCTCTGCGTCGCGGGCGCGCACCCTGATGGAGAAGCATCACGTCGGGGAGTCCGGGCGCATCCCGCACGAGGCGGCGTTGACCTTTTTTGCCCAGGGAGAGACGCGCCGGGTCAAGAGCGAACAGATCCGCTTCGAGCCCGCGCCGCCGAGCTTTGCCACGGCCTTTGAAGAGCGGGCCGCGGGGCTGCTGGAGGCCCAGTCCGCCTACACCGACGCGATGCGCACCACGGACCCCTTCTGGGCCACCTGGGCGGGCTTCCGGGTGGGTCAGCTCTACCAGCAGCTCCACCGGGACGTGATGGCGGTGAAGCCGCCGGAGAAGATCTCCACCGAGAAGGACCGGAAGCTCTACGAGGGGGCGGTGCAGCTTCGCTACCGGATCCTGCTGCAGAAGGGGCTGAAGATGATGCAGTCCACGGTGAAGATGAACGAGCGTGTGGGCGAGACCAACGCCTGGGGCCAGCGTGCGCGGGAGGCCATGGCCCAGCTCGAGCAGGCCATCGAGGGCGCCAACGCTGTCATCAAGCAGGTCGGTGTCCCGGAGGAGACCCTCAAGGCGGGCATGGATGCGATGGCGAAGGAGCAGGCGAAGAAGAACTGATCAGTCGACCACCTCGGTGGGCGCCGGGCGCTCGCGCTGGGCCAGCGCCTCATCCAGGTGCCAGAGCCCCTGGGCAAAGGCCAGCCCCAGCAGCAGCGGCGCCAGCAGCGCCGTGACGCCCAGCAGCACTTGTCCTCGGATCGAGGGGGCCCATACCCCCGGCAGCTTGTTCTCGTGACGCTCTCCCATGCGAAACACTCTTCGCAAGGGCCGCGCCGCAGCGATATTTGCCCTCAATTCCTCGCAGGCCGACACCCCTCGCTGTTGGCCCCGCGGGACAGCCGTCGCCTGAAGAACCGACAGCCGTCGCGGCATCCCCTGCGCTAACGTGATGCTCCGTACCCGGAGGCTCTCCCATGCAAGCTCGCACCTCGTTCCTCGTGACCCTCGCCCTCGGCGCCCTCGGCCTGCTCGCCTGTTCCGAGGACACCACCGACACTCCGGCGTCCGCCGCGGGTGCCGCAGGATCCACCGCGGGCCAGGGCGGCTCGTCGTCCGGCTCCGGTGGCTCCGCGCAGGGCGGATCCTCCGGGACCTCCGCGCAGGGTGGATCCTCCGGGACCTCCGCGCAAGGAGGTGCATCCGGAACCTCCGGACAGGGCGGCGCCGCAGGGTCGGGGGGAGGCGCCTCGGGCCAGGGGGGTGCCTCCGGAGCTTCCGGACAGGGAGGCTCGGCAGGAGCCCCGGGGGGAGCCGGCGGGGCCAGCGGGTCCGGCGGGGCCGGGGGCAGCGGAGGGACAGGGGGGTCATCGGGGTCCGGTGGAACTTCCGGACAGAGCGGGGCGGCGGGGGGGCCGGGGAACCCGAACGCGGAGGCGACCTGCGAGGTCCCGGCGGAGGCGGGGCTGGAGGACGTGTCCAAGCCGACGACGGTGGTGGGGTCCGGGACGGCGGCGAGCTGCACCAGCAAGGCGTTCGTGGAGGCGGTGGCGAAGGGGGGCGTGATCACCTTCAACTGCGGGGCGGATCCGGCGACGATCGTGCTGGAGGAGACGGCCAAGGTGTTCAACGACAAGGGGCCGAAGGTGGTGATCGACGGGGGCGGTAAGGTGACGCTGAGCGGCGGAGGGAAGCGCCGGATCCTGTACCAGAACACCTGCGACCAGAAGCAGACCTGGACGACGCCCCAGTGCCAGAACCAGGATCACCCGCAGCTGACGGTGCAGAACCTGACGTTCAAGGACGGGAATTCCAAGGGGGAAGAGGAGTACGACGGGGGCGGCGCGATCTGGGTGCGGGGCGGGCGCTTCAAGATCCTCAACTCTCGCTTCGAGACCAGCGAGTGCGCGGACGTGGGGCCCGACGTGGGGGGCGCCGCGGTCCGGGTCTTCAGCCAGCACGAGGGGAAGCCGGTGTACGTCGTGAACAGCACCTTCGGCGGGGCAGAAGGCCGGGGGAATCGCTGCGCCAACGGCGGCGGCGTCAGCAGCATCGGCGTCTCCTGGACCATCGTGAACAGCCTGTTTTCTCACAACCGCGCGGTGGGCAACGGGGGCAACCCGGCCCAGGCAGGGACGCCGGGAGGCGGCAGCGGCGGCGCGATCTACAACGACGGCAACGAGATGACGCTCCGGCTCTGCGGGACCCGCATCGAGTACAACGAGGTCAACGCCCACGGCAGCGCCATCTTCTTCGTGAGCAACAACAAGACCGGCCAGGTGTTCATCGATCGATCGGTGATCAAGAACAACAGCGGGGGCTCCTGGTACCCCAAGTACCCCCAGCTCTCGCACCACCCCGAGACGCCGATCAACGTGACCGCTTCGACCATCGAATGAGCACGAAAAACACCGGGATCTGATCGGGTTCGAGCCCCGTTGCGCCCCGCGCAGGTTGCGTCGCCGCAACGGTCCGTTCGCCAGGGAGGGGCTTCCCGGAGCGCGAAGGGAGGTGCATTGCTGGTCGCCAGGAGAAACGACCATGAGCACCTGGAACATCGACGGATCCCACAGCAGCGTCACCTTCAGCGTCCGCCACCTGATGATCAGCAACGTGAAGGGTGAATTCCAGAAGGTGAGCGGCGTCGTGAACTGGGACGCCGCCTCCCCCGAGGCGTCGAGCGTGGAGGTCACGATCGAGGTCGCCTCCATCAACACCCGCGAGGACAAGCGCGACGGCCACCTCAAGAGCGCCGAGTTCTTCGACGCGGAGCAGTTCCCCCACATCACCTTCCGCAGCACCGCGGTGAAGGCCAAGGGCGAGGGCGCCGAGCTGACCGGTGACCTGACCATCCGCGGCGTCACCCGCAGCGTCACCCTGACGGTCGACGGCCCCACGGCCCCCCAGAAGGACCCCTGGGGCAACACCCGCGTCGGCGCCTCCGGCTCCACCAAGATCAAGCGCAGCGACTTCGGCATGACCTGGAACGCCGCCCTGGAGGCCGGTGGGGTCCTGGTCGGCGACGACATCTCGATCCACGTCGATGTCTCCCTCGTGAAGGGCTGAAGGTTCCCTCGGCACGCGGCCCGGCTCTCTCGTAGCATGGACGGCGTTGCCTCTCGGTTCCGACACGGGGGCAACGGAGAGGGAACACCGGGATGGATAACGCAGAGGACGGCAGGATAGATGCAGGGCCCTCGGCGTTTCTTCGGGTAGACAATCTCTCCCTGGTCCGCGGACACCTGCTGCTCCACGGCCTGACCTGGTCCCTCCCGGAGCGCGGGCTCTTCGCGCTGCTCGCCTGGCCCGAGGCCGGCGCGGCGCTGCTGCGCAGGCTCGCCCGGCGCGAGGAGATCGCCGGTTGCATCCAGCACGGTACGGTCTCTTACCAGGGCGTCGATGACCGGGTCTGCCCCCCTGCGCTGCTGGTCAGCGATCAGGATCCCAGCCCGATCGGCACCGCGCTCTCTTACCTGATGACCGCGATGCCCGGGCCCCTCTTCCAGCAAGCGCGTACCCCCCGGGACGGTGAACCCTGGGCACGCCTGCTGGCACGCACCGTGGAGACCGATCTGCCCCCGCTGGATCTGCCCATGAGCGAGCTCTCCACGGGGCAGAGGCGGCGAATCCACCTCCTGCACGCCCATGCCACGGACGCCCCGCTGCTGGCCGTCGAGCGCCCTCTCTCCGGTCTGTCCCCGGGGGAAGCACAGCGCACGCTCGCCTTGCTGATGGCGATGGCCCGGACCCGCCTCGTGCTGGTCATGCCTTCCACCGCGGAGGAGGCAACCCGGCTGGAAGCGCCCTGGGCCTTGCTGGCCGAGGGACGCATCATGGAGCAAGGCGCCCCGGGGGTCGTCCCTCGCTCGGAGCCCGGGCTGCGTTGGTGGCGCGGGGAGCCTGAGCCCACGCCCTCGCCTCCCCCTGCGGTGCTCCTGGAGCCCTCCCCGCCCTGGCTTTCCTGGGTGCTCCCGGGGGCCCTCGCTGGCATGTCGCGCCCCGGGCTGCTTCGCCCCCTGCAGGAAGATCTGGCGGCGCTCCGTCGCCTCGGGATCACCACCGTTGTCACCCTCGAAGAGACTCACCAGAACGCGCAGGCGCTGGAGGAAAGCGGGTTCCAGGCGCTTCACTTCCCCATCCCGGACATGAAGGCCCCCGAACGCCCCGCGGCCCTGCGGTTCGGCGCGGATCTCTGCGCGCGCCTCGCCGCAGGAGAGCGGATCGTCGTGCACTGCAAGGGGGGCCAGGGGCGCACCGGGACGATGCTCGCGCTTTGCCTCATCCTCCGTGGAAACGGGGTAAAACCCTCCATCGAGCTCGTTCGCCTGCTGCAGCGTCGTTACATCGAGTCCGAGGAGCAGATGCGTTTTCTGGAGGGGCTCTCCGGCGAGAGCACCTCGCGGGCCATGACCTCCTTCGGGTGGCAGCCAGAGGACCTCGACCCCGCGTCCCTCGACGCGCTTCCCTTTGGCGTGATTGTCCTGGATCTGAAGGGTCGTGTGCTGCACTACAACCGCTACGAGGAGCAGCTGGTGCAGCGATCCCGCGGGGAGGTCCTGGGCAAGCACTTCTTCCGGGAGGTCGCCCCCTGCACCCAGGTTCGACGCTTCTACGGTGCCTTCCTGGACGGCGTGGCCCGCCGTGCCCTCGACACCAGCTTTCACTTCACCTTCCCCCTGCCCGGCGGCATCCGTCACGTCTTCCTCTCCATGTTTTACCGGGCCGATCAGGAGACCGTCTGGGTGCTGGTGCGAGGCTTATTTTCCCGTCATGCTCGATCGTCCTCGATGAAACGCCTGCGCTTTCTCCTCGTGTCTCTCGGCGGCCTCGGCCTCCTCGAGCTGATCCTCCTGTGGCGCGCCGGCCTCTCCCTCGGGTTCTGGCCCCTGCTCTCCCTGATCGTGCTCTCCGCCCTCTTCGGGCTCCAGGTCAGCAAGGTGCAGGGGTTCGGTGTGTTCCGTCGCTGGGTGAACGCCGAGAACGACGAGGGGCTCCAGGACGAAGGTATCATCGATGGCCTTCTGGTGCTGGCCGGCGGTGTGCTCCTGGTACTCCCTGGTCTTCTCGGGGATCTCCTCGGTATCGCGCTCCTGCTTCCCCCCCTTCGCCGCCGCATCGCAACACGGATCCGGGCCCGCGCTGCCGGCTGGGTCCAGGTCGGTCAAATCCAGGTCCTCACCCCCTCCGCTTTCCCTCACGAACCTCCGACCCCCGATCCTGCACCCCTCTCCATCATCGAGATCGAAGCCGAAGGCGTCTCCGTCGAAGAACGCCCCGAACGCCTCCTCGGCCCCTGAATCTCACCCAAATCCGCCCCTCCCCTGCAGCCCGCAGCCGACCCTCTCCGGCAGCCGCAGCCGACCCTCCCCTGCAGCCGCAGCCGTCCCTCTCCGGCAGCCGCAGCCGTCCCTCTCCGGCAGCCGCAGCCGCAGCCGCAGCCGCAGCCGCAGCCGCAGCCGCAGCCGCAGC
>JALOQB010000461.1 GCA_025453595.1 Polyangiaceae bacterium | reverse complement strand
ACCCGTTCTGCGTGACCCAGGTCCAGAAGCTCGGCTGCGGCTCCTGCGCCGGGGGGCAGGGCGGGTCCGGAGGTTCCGGACAGGGAGGCTCCGGGCAGGCAGGGAACGGCGGGTCCGGCGTGGGAGGGGAGCCCTTCGGGGGCGGAGGCACCAGCGGGGCCGGTGGTTCGGGGGGGGCCGGTGGTTCCAGCGGCTCCGGCGGCACCAGCGGGGACCCGTTCGGGAGGCTTTGCTGCGGTAGCGAGAGCTGCGATGTTCCCGAGGTCGAGTCCTGTGTTTGCGCGCAAGATCCCCTCTGCTGCAACATCCTCTTCGGCTGGGATGCCACCTGCCAGCAGATCGTGGAGGGGGCCGGCTGCGGGGTCTGCTCGGGGCCCAGCTGCGCGGAGCAAGGGGCATCCTGCGTCGATTGCTGCGTGAGCGCCCATCCCGCCGGTTACGGAGCGCTGAACGAGGATGTGGGGGCCTGCGCCTGCGATGGTCCCTGCTCGGCCTTCTGCTTCAGCGCGTGCTTGGGTGGTAGCATCTCGGCAAGCTGCTCTGCTTGCCTCAACGATCTGCTGGATACCCCGGATTGTCCGCTCACCAAGTGCGGCGCAAGCCAGGACTGCGATGCCTACCTGAGCTGCGTGCAGCCCTGCCCTGACCCTTAGCGGGCCGTCGCGATGTGGAGCTCGGGGACCTGGGCGTCCTCCCGCTCCAGCCCCAGCGCGCTCATCGTCGAGGCCCGGATGGCGCGGGCCTTGAGGGTGGCGACCAGGCGCAGGGGCGCCCTCGCCCCCTGTGGCCCTGGTACCTCCACCTCGCGCCCCTCGCCGGGGGCCAGGCCGCGGGGCGTCACCCGATCCGCGTCCGTCACCAGCGCCACCGGTTGCCCCCCTCGCTCCAGGAGCGCGCCGAGCTCCATCAGACGTGGGACCTCGAAGCGGGTGCCCGCTGCGTCCTCCCAGAAGGCATCGACCCACACGTCCCTCAGGAACACCACGCCGGTCGGTACCGCGTGGCCTGCCCCCCGGTTCTCCAGCCGCACCAGCGCCTTGCCGGATTTGTAGATAACTTCCATATGAAGGGCGCGCGCCCACAGTTTCCTGGATTCCTCGGCGGCGCGGGCGGCCTCGGCGGGGGGGGCGCCCCAGGGGGGGTCGACGCCGAGGAACCGGTGGAGGTCGGGGCCCGGGGCCCGGTGGCAGGAGAGGCAGGAGTCTTCTGCTGCGAAGGGGGAGGCGCGGTACTCGGTCAGGGTTGGTTCCTCCAAAAGCCCCGGGCCGTGGACCTCGTGGCAGGTGCCGCAGAGGCTGGCGGAGGTGAGCAGGGGGCGGGGGGCGGTGCGGTGGGCGTCCCGGTGGGCCGCAGGGGAGGGGCCCGCGAGGGGGGCGTCCAGGTCGATCTCCAGGGCGCCGTTGAACTCGCCACGGTTGCCGACAGCGCCGTGGCAGCTCACGCAGCCCACGGAGGCGTCACCGCCGTGACCGGGCTGGTGGCAGGCGACGCAGCGTTCCCGGGAGGTGAGCCCCCAGGACCGCTCGACGTGGGGGAGCAGGGCCTGGAACACCGGTGAACCCGCGCTCTGGCCGTGGCGCGAGGTGGACCAGGCCTCGTGGATCTCGGCGTGGCAGGGGGCGCAGTCGCCGGCGCGGCTCCCGAGGGGGAGGCCCTGGGGAGGCTCGCACCCCGCGAGCCAGAGCAGCCACCAGGCGAGCCGCCGCGTCACCGCAGCCACCCCGGGTGCACCATCACGCCAAGCTGCGCCTGCCCGATGGTGAAGAGCCGCGCCTCGTTGTCGACGGCGCCGGTCCAGCGCTGCACGGTGCGATCGTGGCCGAGCCACAGCACGGCCTTGGCCTCCACGAAGAGGGAGATGTGCTCGTGGACCGCGAGATCCAGGCCCATCCCGCCCAGAACCCCGCCGAGCACGTCGTCGGCCCGGGGGGCGTCTCGCTCCTCCGGATGTATGGAACTTCCTGCCACGCACATGCCCAGGAAGGGGCGCAGGCGCAGGTCTTCGGAGAGGGGGAGGGGGGTGTAGAGGTGAAACCCCAGAGGGACATCGAGGCGGGTGCCGCGGGGGACCTGGAGGCGGAGGATTTCGCCAAAGAGATCGACGCCGAGGCGGCGCCAGGGCTCGACGCGGATGCGGCCGCCGAGGCCCACGCCGTCGTAGTCCCCGCGGACGGTGGCGCCGTGGACACCGATACCGGCGAGATCGCGGAAGGGGTGAGGGGCGTCAGGAGAGGGCTGCGCGAGGGCGGTGGTGGGGGCCGCGAGGGCGCCGAGCGCGAGGAGGGCCAGCAGCGAGCGCATGCCCGGTGGTGCCCGGCCCCGGCGGGAACGTTCAAGCAGGATCAGAGGATGCGGCGGTAGAGGTCCTCGTAAGCGGCGGCGATGAGGGCGGGGTCGTGGCGAGCGAGGACCGCGGTCTTGCCGGTGTTGCTGTGCTGGCGCCAGGCAAGGTCGTCCCGGAGGAGGTCGATGGTGACCTCGGCCAGCCGGTCGATCCGTGGCAAGGGGACGGCGCCCTGGAGCTCGCAGAGGGGGCCCTGTTGCAGGGCAATGACGGGGACCCCGAGGGCCTGGGCTTCGAGGAGCGAGAGAGGGAGGTCGACCTTGCCGTAGAGATCATCGACCGGGAAGAGCACGGCACTGGAGGCGGCGAGGAGGGCCGGCAAGGAAGGCACCTGGCCGGCGAAGACAACGCGGGGTCCGTGGGGGGCGAGGCGGGCGCGGAGGGCGTCGGCGATAGCGTGGGCCTTCGGGGTCTTGGCCCGGCAGGCGAGGACGATGGTGGCCTCCGGGATCCGGCGCAGGATCTCCGGGATGGCGCTGGCGACGGCGGGGGCGCCGCCGGAGAACTCGAGGTCCCCCGGGTAGACGAGGAGGGGGCCCGGGGCATCGACGAGGCCCAGGGCAGCGAGGGCCTGGCGCTGCTGCTCGTGGGGGATGGGGGCCGGGAAGGACAGCGGGGGCAAGATCACGTCGATGCGGCCCGCTGGCGCACCGGCGGCGACGAGCCGATCCCGGGTGGACTGGCTCTGGCAGACGACGCGAGCGCCAAAGAGCAGGCGCGAGGAGCCCTCGAAGGTGCGCGGCACGGAGGCCACGGTCTGGAGCGTGGGCACCCGGCGCGCGAGGACGGCGAGGCGCGCGGCGTGGGAGGATCGGGGGTTGGGGGCGAAGACGAAATGCCACAGGTCATGGCGGGGCCCGAGCAGCAAGCGGCGCAGCACCCGGGCGTTGTCCAGGAGGGCCGGCGCGAAGCCCCCTGGCGCCGCGTAGACCGGCTCGGCCTCGATCCCCGGGCCGAGGGGCGCCTCGCCAGGGAGCGACAGGACCGTGGCCCGGGCGGTGGGCAGGTTCCGGGCTACATCGCGGACAAAGCAGCGGGTACCGTCGTGAAAGGGGGCGACGATCGGCTTGGAGACAAACAGGACGCGCATGGTCGGAGCAGGGACTTTTTTGCTGTAAGGTGCCGAGGGTCAACCTCGTTGGGGTGTCTGATGAAAAAATGGATGGCAACGATCGGCCTGGTGGCCGGTCTGGTGGGCGGGGCTCCGTCGGCGGAGGCCTTCTGCGGGTTCTACGTGGGAGGCGCCGACGCGGAGCTCTTCAACAACGCGACGCAGGTATCGCTGATGCGGGAGGGCACGCGCACCGTGCTGAGCATGGCCAACAACTACCAGGGGCCGCCCAGCGACTTTGCCATGGTGGTGCCGGTGCCGGTCATCCTCCAGAAAGAGAACGTCAAGACCCTGCCCCATGACATCTTCAAGAAGCTCGATCAGCTGACGGCGCCGCGCCTTGTCGAGTACTGGGAGCAGGACCCCTGCTTCGTGCCGCCGCCGATGGAGGCGATGCCGATGATGGCGCCCGGGGCGCCGATGCCAGCGCCGGTCGCGCGCTCCGCCCCGGAAGGGCTCGGCGTGAAGATCGAGGCGCAGTTCACCGTGGGGGAGTACGAGATCCTGATCCTGTCGGCGGAGAACTCGATGGGGCTCGATACGTGGCTGCGGCAGGAGAAGTACAACATACCCCGTGGTGCGGAGCCGGTGCTCAAGCCCTACGTGCAGGCGGGGATGAAGTTCTTCGTCGCCAAGGTCAACATCAACAAGGTCCGCAAGGAGGGGGAGCGGACCATGCTGTCGCCGCTGCGCTTCCACTACGACAGCGAGAAGTTCGAGCTCCCGGTGCGCCTCGGGCTCCTCAACTCGTCGGGGACGCAGGATCTGATCGTGCACATCTTTGCCCAGGGGAAGCGCTACGAGGTGGCGAATTACCCCAACGTGACCATCCCCACGAACATCGATCTTCGGGAGGATGCGCGGGGGAAGTTTGGTGCCTTCTATGCGTCCCTCTTCGACCAGACGGTGAGCCAGAACCCGCG
>JALOQB010000171.1 GCA_025453595.1 Polyangiaceae bacterium | reverse complement strand
GAGGGTCGGCTGCGGCTGCAGTGGAGGGTCGGCTGCGGCTGCAGTGGAGGGTCGGCTGCGGCTGCAGGAGAGGGTCACGAGAACGGCAACAGAGACCAGGCCGTTGAGGCGCACGGTGCCAGCGCCACGGCAGAGGAGGCTCGACTTTCCCATGGGGCGAGGACGCCCGGCGGCGGCGGTGCTAGGAACGGAGCGTGAAGCACGAGGAGTACATCAAGCACGATGCGGTGGGGCTCGCCGGGCTGGTCCAGAGCAAGCAGGTCAGCCCTCGCGAGCTGGTCGAGGCTGCCCTGGCGCGCATCGACGCCGTCAACCCCAGGATCAACGCGGTCATCCACCGCCTCGACGAGCAGGCGCGACGCGCCGCCGACGGGCCTCTGCCGGAGGGGCCCTTCCGTGGCGTCCCCTTCCTCGTGAAGGACCTGGACGGGACCCTCGCCGGAGCCCCCTGCCAGATGGGCAGCAGGAGCCTGCGGGACCACGTCGCTCCCCGCGACTCCGAGCTGTTTGCACGCTACCGCCGCGCAGGTCTCGTCTTTGTAGGGAAGACCAATACACCCGAGTTTGGCATCCTGGCGATCACCGAGCCAGAGCTCCACGGGCCCACGCGCAACCCCTGGGATCGGGCGCGGGTTCCGGGGGGCAGCAGCGGAGGATCGGCCGCCGCGGTGGCTGCCGGGGTGGTGCCGGTGGCTCACGGCGGCGACGGCGGAGGGTCGATCCGGATACCGGCCTCCTGCTGCGGTCTGTTTGGGCTCAAACCAACCCGCGGGCGCATGCCGCTGGGGCCAGATCTCTCGGAGGGGTGGCACGGCTTCGTGGTGCCGCATGTGCTCAGCCGCAGCGTGCGGGACAGCGCGGCCTTTCTGGACGCGACGCAGGGCCCGGATGTGGGGGCGCCCTACGTGGCTCCGCCGCCGGAGGGACCATTTCTGGCGGAAGTAGGGCGGCCCCCGGGGGTGCTGCGGGTGGGGTTCACGCTGCGGTCGATCCTGGGGAAGAAGACGGATCCGGCCTGCGCTCGTGCGACGGAGGAGGCGCTGGCGTTGCTGTCCGAGCTGGGGCACGAGGTGCGAGAGATCTCGCTGCCGATCGACCCGGAGGAGCTGAGCCTGGCGTACCTCTCGGTGGTGGCGGCGGGCACGGCGGCGGCGGTCAACGAGACGGAAGGGCTCACCGGGCGGCGCCCGTCTCCGGAGCTGTTCGAGCCGCCGACCTGGCTGCTGTGGCAGGTGGGCAACGCGCTCTCCGCGGTCGAGCTGGAGGAGGCCCGCAACAAGATCGGCCGCGCCGCTCGCGCGGTGGGTCAGCTTTTCGAGAGCATCGATGTGCTGGTGACGCCGACGCTGGCGCACCCGCCTGCCCGGGTCGGAGAGCTGGGGCTGAAGCCGCACGAGCGGGTGGGCCTCGCGGCGCTACGGCGAGCGGCGCCGAGGCCCGTGCTGCGGGCGGTGCTGCGGGATCTTGCGGAGCGCTCCCTGGAGAAGACCCCCAACACGATGCTGTTCAACATGACCGGACAGCCGGCGATGAGCCTTCCGCTGGGCTGGAGCGGCGGCCTGCCGATCGGGGTGCAGGTCGTGGGGCGTTTCGGGGCGGAGGCCACGCTGCTGCGGCTCGCCGCGCAGGTCGAGGGGGCACGCCCCTGGTTCGATCGCCTGCCCGTGCTCTTACGTGGCGCCGGGGGAGGGCGCTCAGGGCTGGCTGCCGCTGCGAGCGGGGGGGGCCTCGGGGAGGGCCTCGGGTGGTGCCGGAGCGAGGCGCCCCAGCCAGCGGTTGACGGTGGCGGTGGCCTCAGGGGGCGGGATTTCACCGCGGATCTTGGCGACCGCGAGCTCGACGACGGCGGCCTCGTGGGGCTGGAGGAAGGCGCGGACGCGGAGGTTGAGGGAGGGGACGCGGTAGGAGAGCACGCGGCCGTTCTCGTGGTGGCGCAGGCTGTAATCGGCGACCGGGGCCGGGGGCCGCGCAAGGGCGTTGACGAGGCCCCGGAGCTGGGCCGCGCGCCAGCGGGCCTTGCGCAGGGGGGCGACGTTGAAGAGCGAGAAGAAGCGGTTGCGCGGGTAGGAGCTGGGCGAGAGCACCAGGGCGACCACCATGGCCTCCGGGTCCGGGAAGGTCGGGCTCGGCGGAGGCGAGGTGATGGACGCTGGCGGCGGAGGGATCACCGAGAGCGGTGATCCCTCGTCGTCGTCAGGGTCAGGGGGGAAGGTGTCAGGCATCGCGCGCGTCGAGGAGGGATTTGCTCGGGCCGGGGCTGTCTCCTTCCACCTGGCGCTGGAGCAGCTCGGCCTGGTGGTGAGCCCTCAGGGCACCGATCAGCTCATTAAGATCCCCTTCGACGATCTTGTCGAGCTTGTAGAGCGTCAGACCTATCCGGTGGTCGGTCACCCGGTTCTGGGGGTAATTGTAGGTGCGGATCTTCTGGGAGCGCTCGGCGTTGCCAGCCATGCCCCGTCGTTCGGCGGAGATGGCGGCGTCCTGCTTCTCGCGCTCGAGCTCGAGGAGACGGCTCTTGAGGATCTTGAGGGCCTTGGATTTGTTCTTGAGCTGGGAGCGCTCATCCTGGCACTTGACGATGATCCCGGAGGGCTTGTGCTGGATCTGGACGGCGCTGTTGGTCGTGTTGACGCCCTGGCCCCCGGGGCCTCCGGAGGCGGCGATGTTGATCTCGAGGTCGCGCTCGTCGATCTCGACCTCGACGTCATCGGCCTCGGGGAGCACGACGATCGAGGCAGTGGAGGTATGGACACGGCCCTGAGCCTCGGTGGCCGGTACGCGCTGGACCCGGTGGACCCCCCCCTCGAAGCGAAGCTGGGAGAAGACCGCCTGCCCCGAGATCAGGGCGATGACCTCCTTGATGCCGCCCGCAGCGGCCTCGCTCATGCTCATCAGCTCGACCCGCCAGCCCTTGATCTCGGCGTAGCGGGAGAGCATCCGGAAGAGGTCGCCAGCGAAGAGAGCGGCCTCCTCGCCGCCTTCACCCTGGCGCACCTCGAGGATGACGTTGCGCTTGTCGCGCGGGTCTGCCGGCAGCAGCAGGAGCTGGATGTCGGTCTCGAGCTGCGCGATGCGCTCCTGGAGGGAGCCGACCTCGGCCTGAGCCAGCTCACGGAGCTCCGGGTCCGCCAGCGCCTCGGCGTTGTCGCGCAGGTCTTTCTCGGCCTTGCGGTACTGGTCGAAGGCCTCCATCAGGCCCTCGAGGTGAGCGCGCTCCTCGTTGAGCCGCCGGGCCCGGGGGACGTCGTGGATCACCTCGGGGGTGCACAGGAGGGCTTCCAGCTCCCGGTAGCGGCGGGCGAGGGCTTCGAGGCGGGCGATGGGGAGCATGTCAGCCGTGGGAAACGTAGCCTGCGTGGGTGGCCAGATCGCTGTACGAGGGGAAGCGTAGCTCGGTGACCTGCGCGGGGGCGCTCTTCACCGCCGCCTCGCGCCACAGCGTCGTGCGGAGCGACGCGAGGGCGACCTCGAGCTGGTCGTCGTCCGGCTCGATGGTGGTGATCTTTTGCACCAGAAACCCGGGCCACAGCAGCACGCGCAGGGGGCCCGTCGTGCAGTAGCGGGCGAAGAAGCGCTGCAGCTCGAAGGTCACCGCCGCCAGCACCGGGATGAAGGGCAGCTTCATCAGGAAGAGCACCGCGTTCTCGGCAAGGCCCCCCTGGGGGCCGATGCGGGGCAGCAGCGGGCCGATGGCCGAGAAGATCACCACGCTCACCATCGCCACCATCACCAGGAAGGTGGTGCCGCAGCGCGGGTGCAGCGTGGTCTTGCCGCGGGCGTTGGCCACCGTCAGATCGAGCTGCTCCTCGTAGGTCGAGATCGTCTTGTGCTCGGCCCCGTGGTACTGAAAAACCCGATAAATCTCGGGGATTCGCCGGATGAGCGACAGGTACCCGATGACGATGGTGAGCTTCATCGCCCCGGTGATCAGCTGGAACCCGGCGCTGCGCAGGTCGAGCCCCAGGTCAAAGACCCGGTTGATGAGGTTGGCCCCTGCCTGGGGTGCTGCCACGAAGAGCCCCAGGGCGAACACGATCATCAGCAGCTGACCGGCGCCGCCCCCTCGCTTTTCCACGGCCGGAGCCCCCTCGCCATCGGCCCGCGTCGCCAGCGCGATCACCGGCAGCGACAGCGCCGCCAGCGCCCGGCTGGCGCGGCTCGCCAGCGCCCCGAGGAACGCGGAGAGCCCCGCGCTGGGCGGCTTCGCCCCCGCTCGCTCCTCCTCGACCAGATCCTCCTCGAAGATCTGCGAAGAGTACTGGAGCGCCTCGGAACCAAGCCTGAGCGACTCGACCAGCGTCACCATGCCCCGGATCAGCGGCAGGGCACGGGCCCCGGTACGCTCGTCGGCGATGGGTCGCTCGCGTACGCAAAGTTCACCGCTCTTGCGGCGGCAGACGATGGCAAAAGAATGAGGGGAACGCATCATCACCCCCTCCAGCAAGGCCTGGCCCCCGATGTAAGGGCGCGCTGCTTCGCTGGAGGGAGCGGACGTCTCGGTGCCGTTCATGGTCGCTCAGGGTAGCGCGCTCGCCCAGGATCGTCCTCTCCCTGGAGACCAGCCCGGCTCACTTGCCGTACTTCTTGCGGAACTTGTCGACACGACCCTTCGTGTCGAGGGCCTTCTGCTTTCCGGTGTAGAACGGATGACAGGCGGCGCAGACCTCGACCGAGAACGTTCCACGGGTCGAATGGGTCTGGTACACCGCACCGCAGGCACAAGTGATCGTGGCTGCGGGGTAGTTGGGGTGGATGCCTTCTTTCATGGGACGACCTTCGCTGGGGTAGAGGCCGAGGAGGAGCCCCGGCGACAAGGGGCGAGCCTTCTAGCGCATGTGTCGCCCCTGCTCAAGGCCCTTGCTCCGCTTCTCAGTTCCGTGTTGCCCGGCGCTGGCCCCCGCGCTAGGCCCCGTTGCCGTTTTCCACGATGAACGAACCCGTCTCGCCTGCTGCCCCCCTCCGGGTCGTCCCAGGGCCCGAGGGCTCCATCGACGACGACGCGTCGCTCACCGTCGACCAGGTCTCCGAAGAACCTCCTGAGGCGGCCTCCGTCTTTGCCTTCGCCTGCCGCGACGCCCTCGCCCAGGCCCGCCCCTGCCCCCTCTGCGCTCTCCCTCGCTCTCCTCGTCCGCTCCCCAAACCTCGCAAGCTCAAGCCCTCTTCCCTCGGTCGACCCGCCTCCAAGGTCGCTCGCTCCCTCCCTCGAAAGGGTACAAACACACCTGGCGCCCCGGTCGCCAAGGGAGAGATGGTCTCGCTCCAGGGCGATGCGGTCGCCGAGCTGCTGGTGGCGAGCTGCAAGGAGCGCGGCCCCCGGCTGGCGTTGACGGGCAAGGTCCCTGAGTCCCTCGATGAAGAGGTGGAAGAGCTGCTGGAGCTGGAGCCGGACCCCCCCCCCACGCCGCCCCCGGTCCCGCCGTCCCGCAAGCCCTCGACCCCCACGCCGCCGCCAGCTCCTGTCGAGCGGGCTGCCCCTCGGCCCGCGGTGTTGCCCACCTCGACCGCATCCACCCAGGCGGCCACCATCCGGACCCCGACGCCAGCTCCCATCGAGCGGCCTGTGGTCGAGGTGGCGCAGCCCAAACCCATCGCGCTGATCAGCGATTTTGATGACCCGCCGGCCCTCGACCCGAGGCAGGCCTTTGGCATCCCGATCAAGCCTCCGCCGCCGCGGCCCGCCCGCCGCCTGCACCCCAAGGCGGTGGCCCTCTTTGGCGGACTTTTTGGCCTGGCGGTCCTCGGCACCGTGCTCACCTTCGCGATCCGCTTCGGGCCTGCGCCGACGCCGGCCACGTCGGCCTCCGCCGGGTCGGGGCGGGGCGGTCCGCCTCCTTCCGCAACGCCATCGGCCAGCGCATCGGCGACCCCCGAGGCCCCGCCGGACCCGGGCCCCTGGCGGGTCAGCGCGCTGGCCTCCGAGGAGGGGGTCAAGATGATCTCCGGAAAGCTGGGGACCAAATCCCTCCTGGTCGCCCTCGAGGACGAGCACGTCCCCAAGCCCCAGATCTTCCGTATTCTCAAGGCCTTCGAGGACCCAAAGCTCTTCGACAAACCCAGGAAGAATCACCAGTACGTGGTGGCCCTCGATCGGGCCTCGAAACGGGTGCGTGCCTTCGAGTACCAGGCCTCCGCCACCGAGGTATGGCAGGCCCGCGAGGTCGAGGAAGGCAAGCTCTCCGGCTCCAAGCTCGACCTCAAGATCGAGCAGCGAAAGGTCTCCAAGGGCCTGGTCATCGACGGCTCCCTCAAGGCCTCCCTGGTCGAGGCGGGTCTCGATGATGACATGGTGGCGCTCCTCGATGATGTGCTCAGCGACCGTGTCTCCCTCGAACGCCTCGGCAAGGGCACGGGCCTCCGCCTCGTCGCCCAGGAGCAGATCGTCGCTGGACGCTTCTCCAAATACCTCTCCCTCGACGCCATCGAGTACCGCCTCCCTCGCTCGGACAAGCGGGTTCGCCTCTACAACTTCCGCAACGGCAAGATCGCGGGGGTCTTCGACGCGGCCGGCAAGGCCCCCTACCGCACCAGCTGGGGCCCCCCGCTCAAGGTCGTGCGGGTCACCTCCAAGTTCAACCCCAAGCGCCTCCACCCGGTCCTCCATACCGTGATGCCCCACAACGGCACCGACTTCGGAGCCCCCATGGGCACCCCGGTCTACGCGGTCGCCGCCGGCACCGTCTCTCATGTCGGCCCCCAGGGCCCCAGCGGCAACCTGGTCCTGGTCGAGCACGCCAACGCCCTCGAATCCGGGTACGCTCACCTCTCGCGCTTTGCCACCAACCTCAAGAAAGGTGACAAGGTCGAGGCCCAGCAGCTCGTCGGTTACGTCGGCTCCACCGGCCGCAGCACCGGGCCCCACCTCCACTTCTCCATCAAGCGCGCCGGCGCATTCGTCGACCCTCTGACGGTCATCAAGCTCAACCAGGAGCGGGTGCTGCCCAAGGCCGATCGAGAAGCCTTCGACGCGTACCGCGCCGAGATGGATAAGCTGCTCGACGCCATCCCGATGGCAGACGCGCCCGCCGAGGGCGCCGGCGCCCCGGAGGAGGGGGAGCACGGGGACGAGAACAACCACGGGGACGAGCACGATCCAGGGGCCGCTTCCGGGGCGCCGTCCGCGTCCGCAGCCCCCGACTCGTCCAGGCCCGAGCCGCCCGCGGCCCCGCCGGTGACCGACGATACCTCCCCCGATAGCGCCGTGTGGCGCCCCGACTGAGGGCCCATCAACTCAGGCGCCGCAGGCCCCCGAGTTGAACGAGTGCGCGCACTTGTTGTTCTGGCAAACGTCGAAGGTACACTCGTCGTTGTCGTTACACTGACCGTCGGAGGTGCAACAATTGCTGATGGGTGAACCAGCGCAGGTACCAGCGCCGGTGCACTGATCGTTGCCGGTGCACACCTGGCCGTCATTGCAGGGGGCACCCACCGCAGGTGCGTAAGAGCACTGGCCGTTGCCGGGGTTGCAGGAGCCGCTGGCCTGGTAGCAGGGGCCCGGGGGGCTCTTGCAAGAGACGGCGTCGCCTGATTTGCAATTCCCCTTGCCGTCGCAGGCGTCGCCCTTGGTGCACTTGTTCTTGTCGTCGCAGGAGGTACCGGCCTTCTGTGGGGCGTAGGAGCAGGCCCCGGTCGCGGGGTCGCAGGCCCCTTGCGCCTGAAAGCAGGCCGCATTGGGCGGGCTGTTGCACCCCTTTGGCGCGCCGGTGCATTGCCCCTGCCCGTTGCAGGCATCGCCGGAGGTGCAGGCGTTGCCGTCGTCGCAAGGGGTACCCGCGGCGGTGCTGGTGTAGACGCACTTGCCCTCGGCGCAGGCCCCGATGAGGCAGGGGTTGCCCCCCGCACAGCCAGCGTCGTCAGCGCAGGGGACACAGCCGGCAACAGGGTCGTGGAGCAGGTTCCCCGTGGCCGGATCGCAGCGATCGTCGGTGCAAGGGTCGCTGTCGCTCAACGCCCTGGGCTGCCCGACGCACTGACCCTCCTCGTCGCACACGTCGTCAAGGGTGCAGGGGTCACCGTCCGTGCAAGGCTCCCCCGGGGACGCCACGTGAAGGATCATACCTTTTGTGTTGCAACTATCGTTGGTGCAAGGATTCTGATCATCGATGCTCCGGAGCTTGCCGATGCACAGGCCCTCTTCGCCGCAGCGATCGCTCTCGGTGCAAGGGTTGCTGTCGTCGCAGGGGGTGCCCGGAGGGCGGCTGGAGAAGACACAAGCGCCGTTGACGCACTGGTCCTGGGTGCAGGCGTTGCCGTCGTCGCAGTCCGCCTGGATCTTGCAGGGACATCCGTTCTGCCCCTGGTGACGGATGGTGCCGGTGTCCGGATCGCAGGTGTCTTCGGTGCAGGCGTTGCCGTCGTCGACCGGGAGCGCAACCCCGGGGAGGCAGACCCCCTGGTCGTCGCAGCGCTCCTCGCCGTTGCAGCGATCCCCGTCGCCGCAGCTGCTCCCGGAGGCTGCGGGGCGGCTCGTGCAGCGCCCCGCGTCGCAGGACTTGATCGTGCAGGGGTTGCCGTCGCTGCAGTCGGCCGCGTTCCTGCAGCCATCGTCGCTGCCGGCCGCCCCCGAGGCCCCCCCGTTTCCACCGGCGCCCCCCGCACCACCGGCCCCCCCGGTGCCGTCCGTGGAGGCATCCTCGAAGGGGGTACAGGCCGCAAGCGACAGGATCAGAACAAATCGCCGGCTCCAGGAAAGCATGCTCACCGGGGCAAGTTTGCCACCGGAGCGACAGAGGACGCCAGCACCAGGGAAATGGCCGGGGCCCCAGGGTCACCTGGAGCGTCCGGCGAGGCAGGGCTCCAGCCGGCCACGAGCGAAGGGAGGGCCTGCTGTTCTTCGGTCAGGAGCGGAGGGCAGCGCCGTCCTTGGGGGGTCATGTGGACCGACGATCTTTCCGATGAGCCCGCTCGGGGCGAGCCGAGACACCTGAACAGCGCGGGTCCGGAGGATCTGCCTTCCCTGGAGCCGATGAAACCAGGGCGCTCGTCCAAGCGCTCGTGGTCCCAGCTGCGGGCCCAGGTCCAGCGCTTCCTGCAGGCCCGGCTCGAGCAACCCTGGGAAACCACCCGCCACGAGCTGCTGCTGACCTTCGGGGCCGCGGGGGTGCCGCCGCGGATCCTGGAGCAGCGGCTCCCCGATCTGGTCGAGCAGGACGTGTGGCGCGAGGAGGGCGTGCTCTGGTGCCGGGATCGAAACGCGATCCCCTCGTTGCTGGAGCGCCAGGCGGCCCAGCACCCCCGGCTCTACGTCTGCCCCGAGACGGGGCTGCTGCGGCGCTTTGTTCGAGAGGACACCCGCAACCGCCTGCGGACCTCCGAGTGGAGCCTGGTCCGTCAGCTGGGCAAGCGCTGGTACGAGATCTCGCTGGCGCCGCTGCCAACCACGACGCCAAGACGCGGCATCACCGAGGACGTGGTGCTCCGGTGCCCCGTGGATGCCCCCTCCTCTACCCTCGTGGCGCGGCTGGCGCGGCTCTACGGTCGGGAAGGGGTCTACGCCCGCGACAAGCGGCAGGTGGGCAAGGCCGAGCTCCAGCGGCTCCGCGAGGAGCTCAGCCCCCGCGGCTGATCCAGCGTTGATCCAGCCGCACCGCCAGCCCCAGCCCCAGGGCGTAAGCGAGCAGATCCCAGGGGTCGAAGGTGCTGCCGATGGTCAGCTCGGTGAGCAACGATTGCTCGACCGGAAGCCGCGCCAGCTGCACCAGCTCGGTCCCCACCGCGATCACCGCGACCAGCGTCGCACGCACCTCCCAGCGCCACCGCGTCACCACCCCGAGGCCGAAGAACATCAGCGCCACGATGGCCACATCGCCGCCGTGACCCCGGGTGATCCGGAAGCCGGGCCCACGGTACACCAGCACCAGCAGCCCCAGCGCCAGGGCCCCTGACGCGGCGATGACCCCCCGCTGCCACCGATTCAACCCTGCGCTCATGGTGCTGGCGGCGCAGTGTGCGCGATACCGGGGCCCGGTCAATCTTCAGGTAACCCACCGACCGGTGTAAGGGTGGTGCATGAGCGGGGACCTGCACGCGGACAAGCTCGACAAGATCCGGAACGATTACCGGGCCATCCTTCAGTCCCTCGGGGGGGTGCTGCGGGGGCTGGGCGAGGGGGGCCTGGCGGGCCTGGTGGAGGGGGCCGCGGACGTGCCCGCGCCGGAGGTGTCGCCGGACGAACCGGAGCGACCGCTCCAGCTGATCTCGATGGCGCTCCAGCTGCTGAACCTGATCGAGGAGAACGCCGGGGTGCAGGGGCGAAGGCTGCGGGAGAGCCAGGGGCAGCAGCGCCAGCAGGCCGGGACCTGGTCCCACGCCCTCGACGAGCTGCAAACCCGGGGGGCCTCGCGCGAGCAGATCCAGGAGCTGCTGGGTCGTATCCTGGTGCAGCCGGTGCTGACCGCGCACCCGACGGAGGCCAAGCGCCGCAGCATGATCGCCCACCACCGGGAGCTGTACCTGCAGCTCGTGCGGCTGGAGAACCCGATCTACACCCCCTGGGAGCGGGATCGCATCCAGCAGGAGGTGGCCGCTTGCCTGGAGCGGATCTGGCGCACCGGCGAGATTTACATGCAAAAACCGACGGTGGAGTCGGAGCGCAAGAACGTCATTCACTACGTGGCCAACGTCTTCAGCGAGGCGCTCCAGGTGCTCGACGCGCGGCTGCAGCAGGCCTGGCGCGAGGCGGGCCACGAAGGGTCATCCTTGACCCCATCGCACCTGCCCCGGGTCTCCTTTGGTAGCTGGGTCGGTGGGGATCGGGACGGGCACCCGCTTGTCACCGCCGAGGTCACCCGCGAAACCCTGGAGGACCTGCGGCTCTCGGCGCTGATCGTCCTGCGTCGCCGCCTGCTGCGCCTCGCCGAGCACCTCAGCTTCGCGGCCCAGCTCAACGCGATCCCCGAGCGCCTGACGCGGGCCATGAAGCACCTCCAGGCGGAGGTAGGCCCGCAGGAGGCCGAGGCCGCCCTGAGGCGCAACCCTTTCGAGCCGTTTCGCCAGTACCTCAACCTGATGCTGGCGCGGCTGCCGGTCGACGTGGCCCGGGACCACATCACCGGGCTGCGCCCCGGTCAGGGCACCTACGAGCGCGCCGAGCAGCTCCAGGAAGACCTGCAGGTGCTCCACGATAGCCTGCTGGAAGCCGGCGCCTCCCGCATCGCCACCCACGAGGTGGACCCGGTGCTGCGGGCCACCCAGGTCTTCGGCCTGCACCTCTGCGCCCTGGACATCCGGCAGAACAGCAAGGTCCATGACACCGCGGTGGTCCAGCTGCTGAAGTACGCGGGGGTGGCGGATACGGCCTTCGATCGGTGGCCCGAGGAGCGGCGCCGGGCCTTCCTGGAGCAGGAGCTCCGCACCCTGCGTCCCTTCGCCCTGGCCGGGGCCTCCCTCGGCGCCGAGGCGGACCAGGTGCTCGGCTGCTACCGCGTGCTGGCGACCTACCTCGACCGCCACGGCCCCGGCGGCGTCGGCGCCCTGATCGTCAGCATGACCCGCGATGTCTCCGACCTGCTCGCGGTCTACCTCCTCGCCCGCGAAGCCGGCCTCCTCGTGGACGAGGGAGACGGCCCGGTCTGCCGCCTCCAGGTCGTCCCGCTCTTCGAGACCATCGACGACCTCGAGCGCTCCCCGCGCGTCCTCGAGGCCTTCCTGTCGCACCCGATCACCCGCCGCACCCTCCGCAACGGCCTCGACGCCCACGCCCCCGTCCAGCAGGTGATGCTCGGCTACAGCGACAGCAACAAGGACGGCGGCATCCTCGCCAGCCAGTGGGCCGTCCACCGCGCCGAGCGGGTCCTCGCCTCCGTCGCTCACCGCGCCGGCGTCCAGCTCGCCTTCTTCCACGGCCGCGGCGGGACCGTCGCGCGCGGCGGCGGCCCCACCTACCCTTTCCTCCAGGCGCTCCCTCCCGGCAGCTTCTCCGGGCGCGTCCGCTCCACCATCCAGGGCGAGACCATCGCCCAGCAGTTCTCCAACCCCCTCGGCGCCGCCCACCACCTCGAGCTCTGGCTCACCGGCGCCCTCGGGTGCCTCGCCGGCAGCCAGAATGCCCCGCTGGCCGAGCGATCCCCGGCCC
Source organism: Polyangiaceae bacterium (assembly GCA_025453595.1). Classification (GTDB taxonomy): domain Bacteria; phylum Myxococcota_A; class Polyangia; order Polyangiales; family Polyangiaceae; genus JANWXX01. Next base: position 3,570 of record JALOQB010000171.1, on the reverse strand, counting down.
TCGAAGTGGCCTTCGATCGCCTCGCTTACCACGGGCGCAACGCCTACGAGGCGCTCCTCAAGGCCGAGGGCTTCTTGCCCTATTACGCCCAGGCCACCGTCATCGATGTCCTGGAGCACAGCGGCATCGGCTCTCGCCCCTCCCGCCGCACCGGCGCCCGCTCCCTCGAAGACCTCCGGGCCATCCCCTGGGTCTTCTCCTGGAACCAGTCCCGCCACTGCCTCCCCAGCTGGTACGGCGTCGGCTCTGCCTTCGAGACCCTCCGCGCCGAGGACCCTCGCGCCTACGAGCTGGTCCGCACCTCCGCCAGCCACGACCCTCTGCTGCGCTACCTCATCTTCAACATCGAGATGGGCATCCTCAGCTCTCACCCCGAGATCGCCCGCGACTACGCCCAGATGGTCGAGGACCCAAAGATCCGCGACGCCATCCACCACCGCATCGAGCTCGAGCGCCAGCGCACCCTCGATGAGCTGGCTCGCTTCCATGAGCAGCCCATTCTCCTGCGACGCCCCACCCTCGTGCGCTCCATCGAGATGCGCGCCGACGCCCTCCGCCGTATCCATGACGCCCAGCTCGCCATCCTGCCTCGCTGGCGCGCCGCCCGGGTCCAGGGCGACGAGGCCCTCGGCAAGGTCCTCCTCACCCGCCTCCTCATGACCGTCAACGCCATCGCCGCCGGCCTCCGCTCCACGGGCTGACCCGAAGATTTGAGATCAAACCATCTTGATTTGACCTCAAACCTTGATGGCTTCGATACCGCCCATGTAGGGTCGCAGGGCCTCGGGGATGGCGACCGAGCCGTCGGCCCGCTGGTACTGCTCCAGGATGGCGATGAGGGTGCGACCGACGGCGAGGGCAGAGCCGTTGATGGTGTGGAGGAAGCGGGGCTTGGCCTTGGGCTCGGGGCGGAAGCGCAGGTCCGCGCGGCGCGACTGGAAATCACCGAACCAGGAGCAGCTCGAGATCTCGCGGAACTGGTTCTCGCTGGGGAGCCACACCTCGAGGTCGTAGGTCTTCTGCGAGGAGAACCCCATGTCCCCGGCGCAGAGCAGCATGCGCCGGTAATGGAGCCCCAGGCGCTCGAGCACGACCTCGGCGTGGCGCGTCAGCAGCTCGTGCTGCTCCTCCGCCGCCTCGGCGGTGGTCAGCCGGACCAGCTCGACCTTGTCGAACTGGTGCTGCCGGATCATGCCGCGGACGTCGCGCCCGGCGCTCCCGGCCTCGCTCCGGAAGCAAGGCGTGTACGCCGCGTAGGCCACCGGTAGCTTCTCCGCCTCCAGCAGCTCGCCCCCGTGCAGGTTGGTCACCGGGACCTCCGCGGTGGGGATCAGGTACATGGCCTGCAGCATGTCCGGCGCGTCCCCCTGGATCTTGAACAGATCCTGCTCGAACTTCGGCAGGTTCCCCGTGCCAAAGAGCGCTGTACCCCGCACCAGGAAGGGCGTCTGGACCTCGGTGTAGCCGTGCTCCCCGGTGTGCAGATCCAGCATGAACTGGATCAGCGCCCGCTCCAGCCTGGCGCCGGCCCCGAAGAGCACCGAGAAGCGAGCCCCGGACAGCTTTGCAGCCCGGTCAAAATCAAGGATCTGGAGCCCTGCCCCCAGCTCCCAGTGGGGCCTGGGCGCAAAGTCAAAGGAGGGGCGCTGGCCCCAGACCTTCACCTCCACGTTGTCCTCGGCCCCCGCCCCGTCCGGCACCGACGCGAGGGGCATGTTGGGCACCCCCTGCAGGATCTGCTGGATCTCGGCCTCCACCGTCGTCACCGTCTTCTCGAACTCTTTTTGCTCGGCCGAGAGCTGCTTGAGCTCGTCGCGACGCGCCAGGAACTCCGGGGACCCCTTCGGCAGGCGCGCCATCTCCTCGTTGGCCTTGTTTCGCTGCGCCGCACGGCTCTCGCTGGCGGCGATGGCCTCCCGGCGGCGGCGGGCAAGCTCGTCGAGGGAATCAAGCGCAGCCGCGGCGGCAGCATTCCGGCGCCCGAGGGCGCTCTTCACCTCATCCAGATGGTCCACAACATGACGCAGATCGAGCATGGTCGGCCCATACCACGGACGGCGCACGCCGAGGTTCCCGGACCACCCACGACCGTTCACTCGACCGTTCACCCGACCGAACGACCGCCCCTCCCCCCACGATCACGCCAGGATCCCGCGGGGCGCAGGCATCACCCCCGATGGCAAGGGCCTTGCTACCCTGCACCGCATGCTCCGCCTTGCCTCCTTGCTGGCCCTCCCGGTACTGCTCCTCGCCCTGACGCCGAACCAGGCCGAAGCCTGCTCCCCGCCGCTGCCGTCCCTGGACGGTTCGGTGCCCAACAACGGCGGAACCCACCCCGCCAACGCCCCGATCTTGCTCCAGGGTTACAACCTCCAGACCGACGCCATCGAGGCCACCATCGACGGCCAGCCTGCCAAGGTCGCCGAGGTCCCCTCCGCCGCCAGCGCCGCCAGCTCCTTCTTCCTTGGCCAGACCACCATCGGCCTCACCCCCACCCCCCAGCCTGGCCAGAAGGTCACCCTCAAGGGACAGGTCTGTCAGGGCTCTGGTCCAGAGGACAAATGCACCCTCGACCTGTCCTTCACCGCTGGCCCCGAGGACCTCACGGCCCCTCCCGCCACCCAATCCGTCGAGTTCGACGTCCATGAGTACGTGGGCCTCGACAGTGGCCCGGGTAGCTGTTTCCTCCCCACCGATGTCGCTTACTACGTGCGTCTCAAGGCCCCCGCCGACAGCGAGGCCACCAGCTACTGGATGATCGATGGCTACGACGCTGCCACCGGCAAGACCCTGATCTTCTCCGCCGTCCGGCAGCGCTCCCAGGAGGACAAGCTGGTCCTGCGCTTCGACGACAAGGCCCTCCAGGGCGCCGCTCTCCCCTCGGGGATCTGCGTCGAGGTGACCGGGGTCGACCTCGCCGGCAACAAAACCCAGCCCCTTCGCACCTGCCAGCCATGCCGCTTCCGCAAGGATACCCAGCCTCAACCCAGCAGCGGCCCCATCGATGAACCCTCCTGGACCGACGCCGACATCGTCCCGGGAGGCGCCTGCGATGCGGGTGGCCCCGGCGGGTCCGGTGGCTCCGCGGGGTCCGGTGGCTCCGCAGGGGTCGGCGGATCTGGAGGTTCCGGACAGGCTGGCTCCAGCACCGCTGGCACCGGCGGGTCAGCCCAGGCAGGGGCCGGAGGTTCCGGACAGAGCGGCTCCGGCTCCGGCCTCGATGGCGTGTCCTCGGACGAGGGGGGCGGGTGCTCCGTGGGAGCGCCAGGAGGCCGTTCCACCGGTGCAGGGGCGCTGCTCCTCGGTCTGGTGCTGCTGGCTCGTCGTCGGTTCGCTCGCTCGTGAGCCACGCCCGCGGCAAGGGGGTAGAGGGGGCTGCGCCCCGGGCGCTTCGCGGGAACGGTGGGCTTGCACAGCCCACACCCACGACAAGGACTTGAGGGTGGGGCTGCGCCCCGGGCGCTTCGCGGGAACGGTGGGCTTGCGCAGCCCACGCCCGCGGCAAGGGGGCCGATGGGGCTGGCCTTGGAAACGGTGGGCTTGCGCAGCCCACGCCCGCGGCAAGGGGGC
>JALOQB010000003.1 GCA_025453595.1 Polyangiaceae bacterium | reverse complement strand
CATGGCCTTCCAGGCCGCTGCGGCCTCGCCTGCATCCTGGAATCGCTCGCCGGGGTTTCGCTTCAAGCAGCGATCCACCCAGGCCTGGAGCGCCGGCGGGAAGGGCTTGCCGGTCACCTGGGAGAGCGTCCGGGGGTCGGCGCTGGTCTTCATCTGCACCAGCTCGATCATGCTCCGGGCGCTGTAGGGCAGGTGCCCGGTCATCGCCTGGAACACCAGCGTCCCCAGCGCGTACAGATCGGCGCGCTGATCGACGTTCGCCGCCTTCTGGATCTGCTCTGGCGGCATGAACATGAACGAGCCCAGCGCCTGGCCCGGCTCGGTGAGCGTCACCTTGGCCATCGTCTTGGGCAGCTTCGAGATGCCAAAATCGAGGATCTTCACCCGGAGCGCGCCGTCCGGGCGCTGCACCAGGAACACGTTCGACGGCTTGAGATCCCGGTGGATGATCCCCACCCGGTGCGCGTCCTGGAGGCCCTGCAGGATCTGCTCGACCAGCGGGTAGACCGACTCGATGGTCATCACCCCGGTGCGCCTCAGGTAATCGAGCAGGTTCTCCCCTTCGAGGAGCTCGAACACGATGGCGATTCCGTGCACCGGGTCGTCCTGGATATCGAGCACCTGGGTCACGTAATCGCTGTTGATCAGGCCCGCGGCCCGGGCCTCCCGGTGGAAGCGCTCGATGGCGTCGGCCCTCGACTTGGCGTCAGGTCGGAGGAGCTTGAGCGCCACCTTCCGCTCGGTGCGGGCGTTTCTGGCCCGGAACAGCTCGCCCATGCCGCCGCGCCCCAGTGGGCCGACGATCTCGTAGGTTCCCGCGATGATGGTACCCGGACTGATTTGCACGCTGCTGCCCCGCAGCCTACGGGTCTTTGGGCTCCGACGGAAGCCCCCCCAGCGTGAGCAGCTCGCGGGCCAGGCTTTCCCCCAGCGATTGGTACCCACGAGCGGTCAGGTGCACACCATCCGCCCCCCCTCGCGCGGGGCTCTCCGCGGCCCATCGTTCCATGCCTCCCGCGCCGCCCATCGCCTTCTGCGCATCCCACACCGCGCAGCCCGCCTCCGTCGCCGCCGCCCTCATCCCCTGGCCGATCACCGCCAGCCTCGCCCCGTACTCTGCCCCTGCCCGATCCATCGGCGTGATCACCAGACAATCCGACTCCGGCGCCCCTCGACGCACGCGCTTCAACAGCCGTCGCGTCGCCTCTTCGTACCGCTCGGCCTCCGGCTTCACATCCGAGGACTCGTTGGTCCCGAACGCCAGCACCACCAGGTCTGGCTTCCGCAACTTCACCTCCTTCACCCAGCCCTCTTCGTCCCACCCCAGAAAGGTCCCCACCCGGGCTCCGTTCAACCCGATGGTGTCGAGAATGACACCTGGCTTGCTGGCCTCGACGGTCACCCCCATCACCTGCGGTTTGCCCTGGACCGCCCGCAGGGAGAGCCGGTGCGTGTGCCGGGTGGTGAAGCGCCTGTGGAGGATCTCCCCCTCTCCGCCTCCGGGGAGCCTTTTTTCCGATTCCTCCTCGCCCGGGGTGACCTGGAGCGCAGCTCCGGGAGGTAGTCGGTAGGCGACCTCCCAGAGGAAGGGTCCCTCGCCCTTGCGCACCTCCAGGGTCGCGGTGGCGCCGGGTTCCCGGGGGACGTGCCGTACGCCGCCCAGACCCAGCAGACCGTCGTCGTAGGGCTTCATCCTGGCGTAGTCCCCGGGTTCGGTGCGCCATCGGCCGCTCACGCGGGTCTGCACCTGCTCGTGGCGGTACTTGCTCCAGCCCGCATGGACGAAGCCAGGCCCGCCGTCGCCGTAGCGTCGCTGGAGCGCGCGGCGCACCTCCCCGGTCCACAGATCGGCGGCTGTATGGGAATCCCCTAGCCAGAGGATCCGTACATGATCGCTCCGCTCCTTCGCTTCCAGCGCCGCAAGCGCCTTCCGGAATCGCCCCCCTCCCTCCACCGCAGCCGAAGCCGAAGCCGAAGCCGAAGCCGAAGCCGAAGCCGAAGCCGAAGCCGAAGCCGAAGCCGAAGCCGCAGCCGCAGCCGCAGCCCCAGCCGCAGCCGCAGCCCCAGCCGCAGCCGCAGCCGATGGCCCGGAAGGTGTGAGGTCGAGGGGTGTTTGTGGCTGGGGAGCCGTGGCGGAGCAGGTCACCACGACGACCACGGACAGGAGCATCCCCGCACCGGCGAGGATGGCGTCGCGATGACGAGGTTCAGGGGAGATCATCCAGGTCCAGAGCGAGGGAGGGGCGCCCTTGATCCGGGGGCATCTCGACCAGGAAGCGAGCGCGGACGTAGGCGACGAGCTGGTCGACGTAGCTCTCGAAAGGGGGGCACTGGATGCCGGAGCCAGCGAGGAGCTGGTCGGCCTGGGAGGTATCGAAGCAGACCTGGGTCAGGATCTGTTCGAGGAAGGAGCGAGGGCTACCGGCGAGGCGTTCGAGGCCCGGGGTCCGGAGGAGGGTCTTGGCGAGGGCCGCGGGGAGGGAGGCGCCGGTGCGGCGGCCACCGGCCTGGGCGAGGAGCTCGAAGACGCGGCGAGCGGGGAGGCAGCGAGCGTCGGCGAGGTGGAAGGTCTTGCCGATGGCGCGGCTGTCGCGGCCGAGGGCGAGGGCGGCCTGGACGACGTAGTCGACGGGGACGAGGTGGAGAGGGTTCTCGCTCCTGGGGAGGGGGAAGGCCATCTCGGAGGGGGTGCTGAGCATGAGGAGCAGGGCGAAGTAGGGGCCGTCGAGGCGATCGACCTCGCCGCTCTGGGAGTCTCCGACGAGGAGGGTGGGGCGGACCACGAGGGCCGGGAGGCTGCGCATGGCGGAGCGAACGAGGCGCTCGGCGGTGGCCTTGGTGGACTCGACGTGGTTGCGAAATTGCTGGTGGGCGTCGAGCTCTTCCTCGCGGACGGTGCCGGTGCGGTCGCCGGCGACGAAGGCGGTGGAGTGGTGGATGAAGGCGCGGAGTGCCTTGCAATCGCGGGCGAGGGAGAGGGCTTCGAGGGTCCCGCGGATGTTGACCCGCCGGGCGCTGGCCTGGTCGACGCCGGGCTGGGTGAGCTGGGCCATGTGGTGGATCCGGTCGACTTCGAGGCAGAGCTTGCGGATCTCGGCCCCGGGGAGGCCGAGGTCGATGTGGGTCACGGAGCCTTCGAGGAGCTCGAAGCGCTCGCGGCTGGCCGGGTCCAGGGCGGCGGCGTGCGTGCGTGCGGCCTCGAGCTGATCGGGCTCGGCGAGGGCGTAGACGAAGCTGCGAGGCTGGGAGCGGAGGGCGAAGGCGGTGAGCTGCCGGGCGCCGAAGGAGGGGTAGCCGGTGATGAGCAACACTTCGTCGTGGCCGGGGCGAGGCATGGTGTCAGTCTGCCGCCCCCGGGGCGCCCCTGGCAACGGCGGTCAATCCATGGGGCGGATCTTGGCTAGCTCGCGGACGGCGGCGGGGGCTGCATCCACGCGGAACCAGCCCGGAGCATCGTCCTACGCTCAGGGGCAGACCGGTGCCGCGCTGACCTGCTCCTGGAGCCCCGATGCACACTCCTGCCAGCCCGGGCCAAGCTCCGCGGGCTTCCAGTACGAGGTTGCCACGATGACGTCGAGGAACGCGCCATCAGGACGCTGGTGGCAGCTCTGCGCAGCGAGGTAGGTGCAGTAGTCACCGCCATCGTCTGGCGCGTCGTACGTCATCTCGGCACAGAGATGGGTGCCGTTGGTCGCCGCCACCTCGGTTCTGCACCCAGCCGCGGCGTCCCAGCGATAGCGCTGACCGGTCACCTTGCAGCAGGCGCGGGAGGTCAAGGCTGCACATGCTCCCGTTTCCATCACCTCACAAGCGATCGCCCCCCCGCCTGCCGCTCCTGATGTACCTCCGCTGGCCGCCCCTGATCCACCCCCGGCGGACGAACTGCCCCCGGTGGCGCTCCCACCGAGACCGCCCGCTCCGGCCCCAGCTTCGCCCCCGCCGCTCCCGGCCTCTGCTCCGCCAGCCCCAGCGACAGAAGCACCCCCGGATGTTCCTGCGGAAGCGCCTGTGGAGCCTGCGCCGCTGCTGCCCCCTTCAATTTGTGAGGGAACGGGGTCGGCTCCTTCGTTCACCTCGCAGCCGACAAGTACAACACCTACAAACAAGACCCAACGTTTCGTGATCAACATGGTGGTTTCTCCTCAGTGATCGCTGGCAGTGCCAGATTGGAAGTAATCGCACACGGTGGGCCTCCCGTCTAAACTCGACTCGACAGGAGAGACTTGCTGATGGCCTACGGCCACATCGACGAGGACGGGTCAAATTCTGCTGTCGGGCTCAGACGGGAGGCCCAGGCATCTTTCGGACCCTCTTGTCGTGTCTGAATTATGGAATTTCCCTATGTGAAACCGAGATTTATGCACGAGTTTTAAAATCGGTTAGCTATAAATCTCAATGAAAACATTTACTTGCAAGGTGGAAGCTCACAGGAGCCGCCACCCCACGTATGGCGTCGCGTGTCGCCGTACTTGTCGTCGTAGACGTCTACCAGAATTGCGTAGAGGTGGGTCGTGCTCGTGAGGACTGATCTATCTGGACCCAGGGCCGCCACGCTTGGGAGCCGACGACCACGACGACACTGACGTCCAAGGCAGCTTCGGCAGACGCCCACAGCGCCCCTTCTTTTTGCCTGTCTGTAGGGGGGCCAACCCCTACCCAGTACTTTTCTGCACGCCGAAGATCAATCCATGGGGCGGATCTTGGCCAGCTCGCGGACGGCGGCAGGGGCTGCATCCACGCGGAACCAGCCTCCCTGGTCGTTCTTGCCGAAGGCCACCAGGATCGGGGCAGCGGGGGGGCGGGCGTTGGCGGCCTTGGGCATCATGCCGCCGACGAGCCTCATGGGCATGACCAGCAGGGCGAAGGAGGCCTCGTTGCCCAGGGCGCTCACCATGGCCTTGACCTCCTCCTCGCCGCGGAGGGTCGCCGTCTTCTCGCTCAGCTCGCGCAGGGCGTTCTTGCCGTCCGGGGCGATCACGTAGCTGGCGTGTTGCTGCTCCAGGCTCCACGCAAGCTCGAAGGTCTCGGTGCGGGTTTCTGTTCCCTTGCCCTTGTCCTTGGTTTCTTTGCCGCCCTTCGCCTCCTTGCCGGCCTCGCCGCGCTGGGCCTTCCCGGTCTGCGGATCGATGCGCACCTGGGGGACCTGGCGCTCGGCCCGGACCACCCCGCCGCGGCCGCCTTCGAGGGGGCCTGGGGTCGCGAATTTCACCTCGCCAAACCAGTGCTTGAGGGGTTCGGCCAGCGCCGGGACCCGGACCAGCTCGAAGGTGGAGCGGATCCCCCGGTCCAGCGTCTCGGCGTCGGTGAGGGTGCTGCGCGCGAACAGCACCCGCTCGCCCTGGCTGATGCGCCCTCCCAGCAGCAGCTGATCGCCGCGGCCCTTGGACCAGGACGCGAGCACCTCCTGGATCTTCTTGCGCTCCGCCTCCGCCAGCTTCCCGGCCAGCACCTTCTCGATGGCCTCGCCCTGATCCCGGGCGCTGCGCTCCCGGAGCTCGGCGGAGTCGACCATCAGCAACCCCACGCTGGCCGTGGCGGGGAGGTCGAGCATGACGGTGGCATCGGCGGTGCGTAGCGCCGCAAATTCCTGGGCCGCGGTCCCGCCGGGGGATTGAGGCTTGAGCATGGCCTTCAGGTGCGCTCCGGCCTCGTCCACCGTGAGCTGCACCCGACCCTCGGAGAGGTCGGTCATCAGCGCCAGGACGCCCTGGAAGGTCATGTCCGCCTTCTGGAGCGCGGCCCGCGGGTCGCCGAAGGTCGGCGCGCTCCCGCCGTGCCTCTCGCGCTGCTCCTGATCTGCCTTCTCGAGGCTCCGGCGGAGATCGCCCCACCACACGCTCAGCCGCGTCCGCAGGGGGCCGGCGAGGGCGTTGTGGTCGCTGGTGAGCACCAGGTCTTCCTTGGGGGCGGGGCGGGTGCTCAGGGTGCGGGCCGCGTAAGGACCGATCTGCAATAGCCCCTCCCGGGTCGGGGCAACCAGCAGGTAATTCCCGAGAACCCCCAGGGACGCGGTGGCCCCGGGTTGCCCGGCCTTGGCCTCCAGCGTGGTCACCCCGGAGGTCGCGTCCCGCTGGCTCGTGTAGCGGGCCTCGGGCCCGCTGGTCAGCGCCAGCTCGACCTGCTTCCCGTCCCGCACGTGGATCGCCAGCACCAGGTGCTCCCGGCTGCCGTCCGAGGTGAGGGCCCCCAGCGTGGGGACATCCGCGTCGATCTGCTCGGCCACGGAGGCCGGCAACCCCAGCAGCGACGCGACCAGCATCGGGTAGCTGGCGGGCATGAAGCTGAGCGGCCCCCCGATGATCTGCCGGATGCGCCCCCAGAGCGCGTTCGGATGCGCCATCACCAGCTCGGCCGCCAGGTTCGCCGGGGCCGGGACCGGGCTCAGGTTCTCCGCCGGCTGGGCCGCGTTGTTCTTCGCACCGCCCCGATCACAGCCGACGATGGCCCCCTGCAGCACCAGCGCCACCGCGCCCCTGGCCAGCCACCGTCCTGCTACCCCGAGGCCCCTCCTCGGGGCCTGTCTCTGCTCGACCTGCATGGCCCGGACCCTAGCGCACCCCGCCCCGGATGCCCACGGACCTGCCACCCCCCCGCGTTCCGCTCAGCGGAACTGGCGGCACTCGTTCTTGGGGCCCCGGGTCGCCTCGCTCACGCACCGGGCGAAGACCTCTTTGGCCTCCTTGGTCTTCCCCATGCTCATCAGCGCGGTCCCCCAGTAGAGGTACGCGTTGGCGTCCGTTGGATCCGCCGCCACCGACGCCGAAGCCTTCTCGATGGCCCCCTTGTAGCTCCCCTGTTCCAGCAGGCTCAGCGCCTTCTTGGTCAGCGCCTTGACCTCCTCGGGGGAAGCCCCCGACGGGGCCGCGGCCGAGGCCGACGCCGAGGCGCTGGCCGGGGGCGCCGCGGAGGCTGCCGGGGCCACCGAGTCAGCCGGCGCCGCGGAGGCCGAGAGGGCCGGCGCCGCGGAGTCGGCGGGTGCTGCCGAGTCGGTCGGGGCCGCGGAGGCCGAGGCCGCCGCGGAGGCCGCATCGCTCGCCACCGGCGCCGCCGAGCCAGGAGCCTCGGCGGGTGGGTTGGTAGCGACCGGTGTGACCTTGACCCCCTCGATGGAGGTGATGGGGGCCGCGATCCGGGGCATGGGGGGGACCTCGAGCCGTGCGAGGTCGGATTCTTTGGGGGCCATGGCGACGCGGAGCAGCATCATGGCGGCGAGGGCCATGGCGACGCCGAGGACGCCTCCGACGACCTTGCGGAGCTGCTGGCGGCGAGCGATCTGGGCGGGGGAAGGGGGAGGGGGGGGCTTGGAGAGGGCCGCGTCCTCGAACTGGGCGGCTTTTTTCTCCTCGGCGTGGAGCCTGGCGACGGCGGCGTCGGCGCTTGCAAAGAAGGCCTTGGTCTCGTCGTCATCGAGGGCCATCTTGGAGGAAGAGCGGCGATTCTTGGGTTCGTCCTCGGCGGGGGCCGGGTCAGAGGCGGCGACAGCCCTGGAGGAGCCCGAGGAGCGGGGGGGCTGGGAAGGGCGCGAGGAGCGCGAGGAAGGGGGAGCAGGCTCTTCGACGGCGGGCTCTGGGGTGGCCGCGCGGGCGGGGGGTGGCTCGGGGCTGGAGGGCTCGCTGGAGCTGGAGGTGGTGGGGGCCAGGCTGTCCGGAGCGATGGGGCCGGGGGCATCCGTGGCCGGAGGGGCCGGGGTGGCGCTGAGGGCGCTGGCGAGGGCCTCTTCGATGGAGTTGGGGCTCTCGTCGGTGGAGCTGGGGCTCTCGTCGACGGGGCGGGTGTCTCTCGAAGGGGGCGGTGTGGACGGGGAAGAGGCCGCGGCGAGGTCAACCGGAGCAGGGGGGGCGGCAGAGGGTCGCGAAGGGGGGACGGTTGACTGAGGTTTCGCGCCCTTTTTTGCCTTTTTTTTGCCCATGCCGCTCTCGTGGGTGAACCCCTGGGTCCACCCCCAGGGCGACCCACTATACGCGAATCCCGGGGGGTACGCACGGCTTCCCCGACCGGCGCTTGCCGGGTGGCCTCAGGGCGTTCCGGCGGAGAGGCGCACGGGGCGGCCTGCCACCGGGACCTCGCGGAGCAAGGTGTAGCTGGTGATCTTGAGGGGAGGCTCGGCGGTGGCGAGGTTCAGGGCCAGATCGAAGGTGAGCCCCCACTCCACCGAGTCGTCTCCGGAGAAGAGGAGGTGGGTGGCGGGGCAACGATCCACCTGCTTGCGGGTCCCGTCGAGGGTGAGGCTCATGTCGGGGCCCGCCATGCCGCGGGGGTACTTGGTGGCGACGCCGCCGCGCACGGTCCAGGAGGCGGTGGTGCGATCCTTGAGCATGGTGGTGACGACGGTGCAGTCGGGGATCTTGCCGAGCCTGCCCTCGGGGAGCAGCTTGAGGGTGGCGTCCTTGCGTGACCGGTCCTGGGTCTTGAGCACCAGCTCGACAGCGCCCCGGCGGGCGAGGGCATCGACGACCATGGTCACGTGCGGGGTGCGCGCGTTCCGGAGGGCTGTCAGGGCCACGGTCTTGCTGGCGACAGGGAACTTGGCGACCAGCTCGTCGAGTTGTTTGAGGCCATCGGCCGCGGCGAGGTTGACGCGCTCGCCGCCCATGTAGATCCCCTCGGCGTCGACGCTGATGTCGGGGACCCGATCCGGCGGCGGCTTCGGGGGAGGAGGGGGCTCGGTGTTGGAGGCGCTGGGGCCAGCGACCTTCTCGACGAGCTGCTCCTTCTTCTTGTCATCACAGCCAGCGGCGGCCCCGATTCCCCAGAGCAGCAGCGGCACCAGCACCCGACGGACGATCATTTGCCGTCGAAGTTCTCACAGACCGGGGAGCCGGTGCCGAAATTGAGTGTTTCGAGGCAGATCTGCTTGGCGCCGACGAGGGCACAGAACCCGCTCTGGCACTCGGTGTCGCTCACGCATTCATCCTGGGTGACCTTCTTGGGGCCGCAGGTACCGGTGCCCTCGGCGCTGAGGTTGGTGCAGGCGAGGGTCTCGACGCAGGGGCGGACCGCGGAGCAGTTGCCGCCGCTCTCCGGGCGAGCCAGGCAGCCCTTGTCGGCGGCCGAGCAGAAGGAGCCAGCGGCGCAGAAATCACCCTTCTTGTCGCAGAGGTCGCCCCGGGCCTTCTCGCTGGGTTTCTCGCAGGTGCCCTTGGCGGAGGCGAGGTCGGACCGGTAGCAGGCGAGGCCCTCGTCGCAGTCGAGGTCGACCTCGCAGGCAAAGCCCTCGGTCTCCTTGCCGCGGAAGACCTGGTCGCAGCTTGTGCGGAGGGAGGTGTGGTCCTCCTTGGTGATGCGGGCCTTGGCGTAGACGGAGCCGACCACCTCGACGCAGGCCACCGCCTTGTCCTTGCGGTAGTTGCCGGTGTTCTTGATGTTGCGCGTGATGTCGATGCCCTTGTTGAGGCAGGCCCTGGACACCTCGCCGGTGCACTGTTCGTTGTTGTCCGAGGAGAACCCGCAGTTCTCCAGGACGGTCTTGGCGCACTGGGCCTGGGCGATGCCGACGCAGAAGGCGGCGAGGTCCGGGTAGGGATCTTCCTCGACCTTGATCTCCGGTTTGTCGTCACCACACCCGGGCGCCCCCAGGAGCAGCAACCCGAGCACCGACAACCCACGACCCATCCATGTTCGAAGCACGTTGACCTCCATAAAGAGCCCTGAGCCAGGTGGACCCGGGCGGCGCAATCTACTCGAAGCCCGCGGGTCCGTGTACGCTGGATGCTCCCGTTGGCTTCCTGATGCAGCAAGAATACATCTCCCGCCAGGGCCATGCCCGCCTCCTCGCCGAGCTCGGTCACCTGCGCTCCGTCGAGCGCCCCAGGATCGTCGATGAGGTCGCCGCCGCCGCGGCCCAGGGGGACCGCAGCGAGAACGCCGAGTACATCTACGGAAAGAAGAAGCTGCGCGAGATCGACCGGCGTCTTCGCTTCCTTCAGAAGCGCCTCGACGTGCTCACGCCGGTCGACGTCGATGCCCCCCGTGACTCCGAGCGATGCTTCTTCGGCGCCTGGATCACCCTCGAAGACGAGGACGATGAGCGCACCCAGACCCTGCGTATCCTCGGCGCCGACGAGACCAACGCGGACCTCGGTTTCATCAGCTACCAGTCCCCCATGGGGCGCGCGCTCCTCGGCAAGTCGCTCGGAGATCGCATCGTGGTCCGGAGCCCTGGTGGTGAAAGATCTTACATCGTGGCAGACGTTCAGTATGGGCCGCGTTCGCCTTGATGCCCCGGCGTAACCGGGTTCAGTTCAGGGCATGGTGAGAACCCTGTTCCCTTCCCTGGCCGGGTTGCTTCCTCTGGTGATGTTCCTGCTCGTGGGGTGTGGTCGGTCGCCACCCCGCGGGGAGGTGAAACGCATCGAGACCTACCACCTTCAGCTGGAGACGCCCGCGGGGTGGACGGGCGGGGGGGCTGGAGGCATCTACGAGTTTCATAGCCCGGACGGGACCGGGCGGGTCCGGATCGCAGCGCTGGAGGGGGCCAGCAGCGCGGTGGGGTTGAAGGATGCCCAGTGGATGGCGGGGACCGGCGCCACCATCCACAAGCGGCTGCTGCCCACGTCCCCGGTGAAGATCGGCGCCCTGGTGGGGGAGCGGACCCGGGTGGCTGCGAGCGATCGCCGCGTCTACGAGATCATCGCGCTCTCGGTGACGCTGGGGGAGCGCAAGGCGGTGGTGCTGATCCAGACCAGCGTCTCCGCCGAGCATGCCGAGAAGGACCCGGCAGCGGTGGACGCGCTGTTCACGTCGCTGCGTCAGTCCATCCAAGCAAGCGGCGCGACCTCGGGCCCTGGGTAGCTCGATCCGGAGGGGGATGCGAGCCCGGGGCCGGGGGGGGGAGGGCGCAGGCCCGGAGGCCTGCCGCCCTCGCCAGGAGCTAACTTGGCTTCCTTGAGGGCGCGGTCGATGACCTTCTTGAACTTGGGGAAGGGCTGGGCGCCGCTGATGAAGTAGCCCTCGGGCTTGCCGTTGACGGTGACGATGAAGGCGGGGGTACCGCTGACACCAGCCTCATCGGCGACCTTCGAGTCGGCGTCGACGGCGGCCTTGTGGGCGTTGGTGTCGAGGGCCTTCTTGAACTTGGGCATGTCGAGGCCGAGCTGCTCGGCGTACTTCTCGAGGGCGGGGCGCTGGAGAGCCTCGGGCTCCTTCTGCTTCTCGAAGAGGATGCCGTGGAACTTCCAGAAGGTGTCGTTGCCCTTCTGCTTGAGGGCCTCGATGGTGGCCTCGCTGGCGAGGGGGGCATCCTTGTGGAAGGGGAGGGGCTTGTGGCGCCAGACCACCTTGACCTTGGTGCCGTAGGTGTCGAGCACCTGCTTGATGGTGGGCTCGACGCGGGAGCAGAAGGGGCACTGGAAGTCGGAGAACTCCTGGATGACGACCTTGGCGTCCTTGCCACCCTTGAAGGGCAGGTCGGGGCCGGGGGCGGCGACCTTCTTCATCTCGGGGGGCGGGGGCTCCTTGCCCTCCTTCATGATCTCGTCGTAGACCTTGTTGGCGGCGATGCCCTTGGCCTTGAGGCCCTCGGCCACCTTCATCTGCTCGTCGATCAGCTCCTTGAACTTGTCGATGGGCTGGGCGCCGACGAGGCGGCGGCCGTTGACGAAGAAGTGGGGGGTGCCGCTGGCGTTGAGGTCGTCAGCGAGGTTCTGATCGGCCTCGATGACCTCCTTGTACTTGTCCTTGGCGAGGGCGTCCTTGAACTTGGCGACGTCGACGCCCATCTCCTTGGCGAGGTTCTCGAGGTCCGCGTCCTCGAGCTTGGGGGCCGAGGCGAAGAGCTTGTCGTGGGCCTCCCAGAAGGCCTTGGGGCCCTTCTGGGCCATCGCCTCGCGGGCGAGCACCGCGGCCGGCTTGGCGCGGGGGTGGAAGGGCAGAGGCTGATCCTTCCAGACGATGCGCACCTTGTCGCCGTAGCTCTTCTTGACCTCCTTGAGGGTGTCCTCGACGCGCTTGCAGAAGGGGCACTGGTAGTCGGAGAAGATGACCACGGTGACCGGCGCCGTGTCGGGGCCGTCGGCGGGCGAGGTGCCGACCGGCACCTTCCAGATGGTCTTGTCCTCTTCCTTCTTGGGCGCGTCGGCCTTCTTGTCCGGCTGGGCCGGGGCGGCCTTGAAGTTCTCCTTGGACAGCTCGACGTAGAGGCGGTCGCCCTTGACCCCGGCGGCCTGCTTGGCCTTGGCCTTCTCGAGCTGGGCGTCGATGACCTCCTTGAACTTGTCGATGGGCTGGGCGCCCGAGAGCTCGACGCCGTTGATCTTGAAGTGCGGCGTGCCGTTCACGCCGATCTTCTGGGCCAGCGCGTGATCTTCGTCGACCTTCGCGGCGGCGCGGGGGTCGTCCTTGAACTTCTTGAAGGTGGCCGCGTCCACCCCCGCCTCGCCCGCCCACTTCTCGTAGTTGGCGTCGTTCAGCTCGCGCTGCCCCTTGAAGGCCGCCGCGTGGAACTTCCAGAACGCATCGCTGCCCTTGGCCATGAAGACCGCCTGGGCCGCGATCGCCGCGGGCTTCGCCTTGTCGTGGAACCCGAGGGGCTCGTTCTTCCAGACGATCCGCAGCTTGTCCTTGCCGTACTGCTGCTTCAGCTGATCAATCGTGCCCTCCACCCGGGAGCAGAAGGGGCACTGGAAGTCGGAGAACACCACGATCGTCACCGGCGCGTTCCGGTTGCCCCAGACCGGATCCTTCGAGCTCACCGGGATCGGCGAGCCGTCATCGCTCCAGGCGCCCGCCGGCATCGCCGCGGACGTATCCGCCGAGATGTCCCCGCCGCCGCCCCCCGCGGGGCGCTGCCCGATGCCGTACATCAGCCCCATCCCCGAGAGGAAGCAGGCAATGAAACCAACGATGGCCGTACCCTTGTTCATCGATCGTATCCTTATGTTTTTCTTGTTACTGTATGGAAGTTCTCTGGAGGGCCGCGCCCGGGGCTCGCGCCACGCTGGCGCCTGCCTGGATGCACGGTCCGGGGCCCTCGGAGTGCGTGGTTCGCCGGGACCGCCTGGTGCGATGGCTGCACCCCGCTCTCGCGGGGAGGCAGGACGTCAGCCCCTGGGAGGCTCGTCCAGGCCTCGCGCGAACCCTCGACGCGGCGTCTGCAACGCCGGAGCGCGGGGCGCGGGCCTGTCCCAGGACGCGGGCTGCGGGAGCATCATCACCGGAGGCAACACCGCGAGGTCGATGGCATCGCTGCCGCTCGTGGCCTCGGCGTTCTTCCCTTGCTGGAAGGCCTTGCCGCCGCGCCAGGTGGGGCCCTGGCAGGGGTCTTCTTGTGCCGCCACCTCGCCGTCCCCCACGGGGAGCGCCGGCAGCGGGGCCACCGCGGAGGCCCCGCGCTCGTCGCAGAAGCCCACCATCATCCAGGAGGGGGGCGCTTCTCGGCGCGGCTCTGCATCGGGGAGCGCGACCGACAGCGGGACCTCTTCCTTGCTCTGCGCAAGGTCAAGGGTCGCCATCATCGTCGCCGACAGGCTCGCGAACACCCCGCGGAAGGCCCCTTCTTCGGGGCTCGTGCTTGCCCAGGCGGGTCGGCTGCTCAGCAAGACCAGCGCGAGGGAACAAACCCCCCACGCTGTCGCCAAGAACGATTGCCACCGGGTCTTCTGCACGAGTTCGACCACCTTAGCCCGACCCCCTCGCCCGGGCAAGACACGGGAAAAATGCACTCAAAAATTTGTACCTACTGTATCCCACATTGTACCCGTCAGGCATGTCGACCGCGGCCCCTGCCTCCCAGAACCCTGCTTTTTCCTCGGTGGACTCCGACGTGGCGCTCCCGCAGCGGCTGGGGCGCTTCCTGCTGCTGCGGTTGATCGCGCGGGGCGGGATGGGGGAGGTGTTCCTGGCGGCGACGGGGGACATCGAGGGGGCCGAGCGGCCGGTGGTGGTGAAGCTGATCCGGCGGGAGCATGCGAAGGACGCGTCGTTCATGGCGCGGTTCCTGGATGAGGCGCGGGTGCAGGCGCAGCTGCAGCACCCGGGGGTCGCGCAGATCGTCGAGGCCTCGCTGGACGAGGGGGGCCAGCCGTACGTGGCGGTGGAGTACGTGGAGGGCAAGAGCCTGGCGGAGGTGCGGGCGCGGGCGATCCAGCTGGGGCACAAGATCGGCTGGGCGGAGGCGGTGGCGGTGTGCGCCGCGATCGCGGAGTCGCTGGCCCACGTGCACGAGCGCCATGACTCCAGCGGCCGGCCGCTGGCCATCGCGCACCGGGATCTGAGCCACCAGAACGTGATGGTGGGCTTCGGCGGCGAGACCAAGCTCATCGACTTCGGGACCGCCCGGGGCGCCAACCGCAAGAGCCGCACGGTGGCCGGCGTGGTCTACGCGAAGCCCGGGTACGTGGCGCCGGAGGTGGCCAACGGGATCCCCGGGGACGCGCTGGTGGACGTCTACGCCCTGGGGGTGATGCTGTGGGAGCTCTGCTCGGGGCGTCGCTTCCTGCAGGGGGACGCCAGCGAGCACATGGCCGCGGTGGCGCAGAACCGCCGCGCGCTCCCGTCGATCGCCGCCGCCGCCGGTGCGCCCGCCGATCTGGACACGGTGATCGCTCGCATGACGGCCCACGACAAGACCCGCCGGATCCCCGCGCGGGAGGCCCAGAGCGAGATGGCGCGCCTGCTGTCGATGGCCCCGGCGCTGCCCGGCGGCGAGCGAGGCGTGCGGCCCCGGGTGGCGGCGCTGCTGGCGGCGCTCTACCCGTCGGAGCCCAAGCGCTCGCGCTCGGATTTCTACAAGCTCCTCGCCGCGGCGCGGCAGACCCTCGGCGCCGCCTGCCGGAGCAACAAGCCCCTCTCGCCCTCGGAGCAGGTGCAGAAGGAGCTGGCGGAGGGGCTGCTGCCGGGGACGCGCTACCGGGTGGTCCGCAAGATCGGGGAGGGCGCCGGCGGCGTGGTGTTCGAGGGCGTGCACATCGACCTGAACCGGCGCGTGGCCCTCAAGGTGCTGACCCCGGAGCGGGCCGCTCGCCCCACCGACGCCGCCCGTTTCCGCCGTGAAGCCTGGGCGCTCTCCAAGATCTCGCACCGCAACGCGGTCAAGCTCCATGACTTCGGCGTGGCCTCCGACGGGCGCCTCTTCTTCGCCATGGAGTACCTCGAAGGCGAGACCCTGGAGCGGCTGCTGAGCCGGGAGAAGACCGTCGCCCTCGCCGATGCGCTGCGCATCGCTCGCGAGACCTCGCTCGCCCTCGACGCCGCCCACGAGGTCGGCCTGGTGCACCGGGACATCAAGCCGGACAACCTGTTCCTGACGAGCGATGGCGGGGTCAAGGTCCTTGATTTCGGCGTCGTCTGCGCGCCCGGGGATGGCTCGGGCAACAGCGAGGGCGCGACCCCCAGCCTCGCCTTCTTCGGGACCCCCGAGTACATGGCCCCCGAGCAGATCGACGGTTCGCCCATCGATGGCCGCGCCGATCTCTACGCCCTCGGTTCGGTCCTCTACGAGCTGGTCACCGGGCGCCTCCCCTTCGCGGACACCTCCAGCGTCGCCCTCCTCGATCTCAAGCGGAAGATCGATCCGGAGGCCCCCAGCGAGCGCGCCCCCTCTCGCCGCCTGCCCCGCGAGATCGACGCCCTCGTCCTCAAGGCCATGAAGCGCAACCCCGCCGAACGCTTCTCCTCGGCCGCGGAGTTCCGCCTCGCCATCGAGCGCGTCGAGCGCCTCGCTTCCCACGGGAACCCGCGCCGCCGCGCCCTCGGCTTCGCCGCCGTCGCCGCCGTCATGGTCGGCGCCCTCGCGATGATCGGCGCTGGCTCGGTCCGTGACCCCGACGCCCAGCCCGAGGCCGTCCGCGTCGCCCTCGCCAAGGTCGATCCCTTCCTCAAGATGTTCCGGGGCTCCCGCGTGGCCACCCCGGCGGCGACCGCCCCCGCCATCGCGCCCGAGGCCTCCGCCGTCGCCGTTGCCCCCCCCGCGCCCCAGCCCGAGCCCCCTCCCGCCGCCGAGCCCCCTCCCGCCGCCCCCGCCGCCTCCCCGGGTGTCCTCTTCGTCGCCTCCTCCTCGGCTCCCTCCGGCGCCGTCCAGAACGCGGCCCTCCCGGCCCTCGCTCCCATCGACCCCGCCGAGCTCGAGGCCCTCAAATCCAAGGCTCGCAAGGCCGCCAGCAAGCGCCGCTGGAAGACCGCTCGCAAGTACGCCGAGGAGTGGGTCAAGTCTGACCTCTCCGCGGAGCCTCGCCTGATCCTCGCGCGCTCCTTGAAGCAGGGGGGGCTGGACGCGGAGGCCGCCGAGGTGCTCCAGGAAGTGCTCAACCGGGAGCCTGGCCAGGTGGACGCGCAGGCGATGATGGACGAGCTGAAGAAGAGCAAGGGGGCGCGCAAGGGCGTCAAGCACAAGGGCGTCACGGCCCAGAAGCGCTGAGCCTGGGCGCTACTTCCCCTTGCCTTTCTTGCCGCCAGGGGCGGCCTCCTCGCCCGGTTTTTCCGCCGGAGTCCCCAGGAACTCACCGTCCGCCGGGGGCGCCCGATGCAGGAACTTCCATACAAGCATCGAGCCCAGGGATGCGAAGAGCAGGCCCAGCACGGCGAGGAGGGCGATGGCCGCCGGGATCGGCAGGCTCACGCTCTGGCGCCCGATGCGTTCGAGAGGTCGGGTCCACGCGGGGGCGGGGGCCGGCGGTGGAGGGAGCGGGGAGAGGGCCCCTGGTCGGTGGAGGATCGCCGGGGCGTGGTGGATCGAGGAGGTCGGAGGGGCGACGACGGAGGGGGAGGCCGGGAGCCGGGTGGCGTAGCCGGTGGGCTCGTAGGAGAGAGGCGCCGCGGGGGATGGCGCCAGGGGGGGCTCGTGGAGGGCGTCGGTGACGGGCGAGGCGAGGGCCTGGCGCAGGGCCATCTGCATGGCCACGGCGTCGGGGAAACGCTGGTCTCGTTCGAGGGCGAGGGCCCGATCGACGACCTGGGCGAAGGGGGAGGGGAGCCCCGGGAGAAGGGAGCCGATCGGCGGCGCCGGCTCGGTGGCCATCTGGAGGATCAACTGCAGGTCGTTCTCGGTGGGGTGGAGGTGGCGCCCGGTGAGGAGCCGGAACATCGTCGCCCCCACGGCGAACAGGGCGGCGCGGCCGTCCAGATCGGAGCGCCCGCTGACCTGCTCCGGCGCCATGTACGCCACCGTGCCGATGAGGGCCCCGGTCCGCGTGGGGTCGCCCGGGGCCCCCTGCTGCCTCAGCCGCGCCACGCCGAAATCAAGGACCTTGACCCCGCCATCGCTCGTCAGGAACAGGTTATCCGGCTTGATGTCCCGGTGGACGATCCCGGCGCGATGCGCCGCGCCGAGGACATCCAGCACCGTGTCCATCCAGCCAAAGAGCTCGCGCGGGTTCACGGGCCCCTGGGTCCTCAGCCGCTCTGCCAGGGATTGCCCTCGCAGCAGCTCCATCACCAGGAACGGGGCCCCTTCCTCCGAGACCTCGATGTCATGGATGCAGACCGCCCCGGCATGCTGGAGCCGGTTCACCGCCTGGGCCTCCTGCTCGAAGCGTTGCCGGGCGTCCGCCGAGCAGGCCACCGTGGGGTGGAGGATCTTGATCGCGTCCCGGCGCCCCAGCTTCACATGGGTGGCCTCGTAGACCGCGGCCATCCCGCCGACCCCCAGCAGCCGCTCCAGCCTCCATTTGCCTCGCAGCGTGGTGCCTAGCCGGCGCTCGAAGTACCCTAGATCCTCCATACGAAGGCTCCACTCTGGGCGCTCCTGTTCCCGAGCGTCAAGCGCCCTTTCGGCGGCGCTGAACCCCCCGGAGCCCGGGGGGCTGCGGTCCGGGCTAGCGCAGCCGTTCAAAGAGCTCGCGGTAGCGGCGCGCGAGGACCCGGACGCTCAGCTGGAGCCAGTCGTCGAGGTCCTGGTACTCATGGGCCTCGAAGGCGCGGCGGTGGTGGGCGGCCATGAGGCTGATCTGGGCCTCGAAGACGGCGCGACGCTCCTTCTTTTTGAGGTCGTCGATGTCGAAGGAGGAGCGCCCCAGGCGGCTACGGACCAGGAATTCGCTGCGACCCAGGATGATCGTCTCGTGGTCCTGGGTGTCGAGCCCGCGCCACACCTCGCGCTTGGCATGCTCGACCCGGTCCTCCAGCAAGGTGAACTGGCGCCCCCAGGTGATGGCAGCCTTGGTGAGCTCCTTGAATTCGAGGATATCGAAGGCCTCGTCGCGCTCCGGCGGCTGGCGCACCAGGACCCAGAAGCGGCGGAGCCCGCCGCTGCCGCCGTGAGGGCGGTCGCGTTCGGCCAGATCGAGGGGCTTCAGGGTGGAGAGCCAGGGGTGCTGGGAGAAGGCGTGGAGCAGCACCTTGCCCTCCTCCTCCGCGAGGTTCCCCAGGCGGCTGTCGCCGCCGAGGAGGAAGAGCCCTTCCTGGGTCACGTAGCGCCGTAGCTCCTTCTCTCGCAGGGCGATGGGGTCCGGCGCCATCGACGCCGGGAGCCGCGTCCCTCTGGACGGGTCTCGCATCACGTCGCGGTAAAAATCGATCAGCTCGTTGGTCTCGTGCCGGTCGTTGTTGGTGAGCTGGAGGGCGGTGAAGTACCGGAGCGCGTCCAGGGCCACCAGGCCCGGGCCCGAGTCGTCGAGGTCGTTGAAGACGTAGCGGAGGCCCTGCTTGAAGGTGAGGTAGCCGAAGTTCTCCGGGTGCAGGTCGCCAAAGCACCAGAGCACGCGGCCCGGCACGTGATCCTCCTGGAAGCAGGTGAGGTCGAGGTAATAAGCCTGGGGGAACGAGCGGAAGAATCGCAGCGGAGAGTCGAACGATTTCTGCCACTTGGCCTCGAACTCCTCGTGAGAAAGGTGGGGGTTGGTGGCTCGAAAGAACGCCCTGGTCAGCTCTCGCGCCGGGCGAAAATCGTCCTCTTGCATCGGGATCATGGTCATGACGGCTCCTCCTCCTCGCCTGTTCAGGCCTTGCGGGCCGCGCTCACGGCCCCGATCACCAGCACCCCGCGGGACTCGAAGTCAGGTTTGCTCCCCTGGAAGCTCTCGGTACGGTTGAAGAGGGTGACGAGCTGATCGTCGCGCCAGTCGCTCATCGAGCCGGCGATCGTCAGGGTCGCCGCGGCCTCCCGCACCGCATCCCGCCGATCCTGCGAGCCATACGGGAGCGACGTGACGCCGCGGCTCACCGCCTCGGTAAGCCCACGGTACCGCGTGACCACCCAGCTCGCCGGCTTGGCCCCCAGCCCCGACGCCATCGCCATGTAGCCGCACTCCTCCTGCGGGAGCCCCGCCCGGGCCGCCTGGTGGTAAGCGTCTGCCAGCGCGGCGATGGGGGTCCGGGTGAGGGTGTGGGTCAGGAGCACCATGCCTGCCCCCTCCGGGTCATGCCCCCGGAAGTTCTCTACATTGATCGCCCGACGCTCGGACTGCACGTGCTCCACGTTGCGGCCAGAGAAGGCCGCGCAGAACACCACCATCGCCCTCGCGTCCTCGTCGCTGGAGAACCCGCCGTCCCGCCGCGCGTGGGCCATCGCCGCGCGCCAGAGCTCCAGGATGCCTTCTGGCGGGCGGTTCGACGCCGCCGCGGCGCAGGCGAGCACCGCGAGGGCCTCCACGTCGGTCACCCGATCCATCCCGAGGGAACTGTTGCGGCTTCGCATCTGCCGATCCAGCTCGTTGACCTGGTCGATGCCCCGACCTGTGAGGGCCGCGGTGAGGGCCATGTAGGCCTTCGCATCCAGGTCCAGGGCCCCCGCTCGCCTGGCGAACTGCACCAGCGTATCCAGGTGCCGGAACACCTCCGAACCTTCCCCCCAGCCGCTGGCTCGATCTCCGAGCTCCTGCACGAGCCAGCGGGCTTGCTCGAGGATCTTCCGGGTGCCGTCCACCTCCTGCTCCAGCGGCCTCGTGGCGGCCAGCACCGACTGCGCCGCGACCGTGCGCGCATGGAGATCCTGCTGGTCCTGCTGCTCGTGCTTCTGCTCTGTCTGCTTGAGCTCCGCCGTGAGCTGCTTGCCCTGCCGATCCTCCGTCGTGAGCCGCTCCCACAGACCCTTCTTGCTTCGCTCCTGCCGCGCCTGCTCCAGGCGCGCCCTGAGCTGGTTCACCTCCATCGCCTGGTAGGCCTCACGCGCCTGATCCCGCTGCTCGTAGTACGCATGAACGCGCGCCTGCTCCGTCATGGCCGCCGCGCGCCCTGCCTCCAGCGCCCCGTGGTCCTGCCACAGCTCGCGCTCGATCAACGCGAGAAGCTGGCGAGCCTCCCCGAGCAGCGCCTCCGCCTCCCTGCGACCCGCTGACCTCGAGCGGTGCACCAGCGCCTGCACCTGCCCCTGAAGTTCCGCGGGGGTGTAGCTCCCGATCCTCTGTACCCCTTGGCTCATTCGGCCATCGTAAGACGCCTTTTTCCCTTCACCAGAGGTGTCAAATCACCGGTTTCCTCTCGACCGCGGCGTTCACCTGGGTCAGCTTCTCGCCCCCCTCTCCGTGCCAATCCTGTCCGCCCCGGGAGGTCGGGAGATCCTTGCTCTCGCTGGCCCCCGGCGAACAAGCTGCGCTGCCCCTCGCCCCTGCCGTGGGAACCTGATAAGCGGCGTGGGTCATGCGTACCCGCGCTGCTCTGCTCGTCCCGCTCACCATCCTGGTGGCCTGCTCCTCCGTGGCGACAACAACCCCTCCCGCGGCACCGAGTCCTCCTGCCACGTCGGCCTCGACCACGGCTTCGACCACGGCTGGGGCTGCGTCTGCGGCTGCGGCTGCGTCTGCGGCTGCGGCTGCGTCTGCGTCTGCGTCTGCGGCTGGGGCTGCGTCTGCGGCTGCGTCTGCGTCTGCGGCTGCGGCTTCGGCTTCGGTGCCAGTGGTCACGGGGTTGCCGCAGGTGGATACGGCGCTGGCGCGCTCGAAGGATCATTGCCCGGCGGACATGATCCTGGTGGAGGGTGAGTACTGCACGAAGGTGGAGCAGAAGTGCCTGAACGGCTGGTACGACAAGTACAACAAGAAAGATGTGTGCGAGGAGTTCGAGGCGCCCTCGCGCTGCGTGGGATCGAAGGAGAAGAGGCGCTTCTGCATCGACTCCTTCCCCTGGCCGGGGAAGGTCGGGGTGCGCCCCGAGGTGATGAACAATTTTTACCAGGCGATGGTGAAGTGCGCGGCGGTGGGCAAGCGGATGTGCACCGAGAGCGAGTGGACCCTCGCCTGCGAGGGGCCGGAGATGAAGCCCTTCCCTTACGGGTACAAGCGCGATCCGACGAAGTGCAACGGGGACCAGAAGTGGGACGGCCCCCAGATGAAGAAGGTCGCCCAGCGCAACGCCGCCGAGCTGACCCGGCTCTGGAAGGGCGTCCCCAACGGAGCGCAGCCGGAGTGCGTGAGCGACTACGGCGTCCCGGATCTCCCCGGGAACACCGACGACGTGGTGTTCAACGATTCGTACAAGCAGGGCGGGTTGCACGCCAAATTCGACAGCGTGCACACCGGTGGCCCCTGGTACAAGGGCGTGCGCAACGCCTGTCGCCCCAAGGTCTACACCCACGACGAGGGGTTCTATTATTACTTCCTGGGCTTCCGCTGCTGCTCCGAGCCCGACGGCCAGAAGACCGACCCCCGGAGCCCCCGCATGATCGAGGCCAACAAGCCCTTCCGTGAGGTGGAGCAGCTCGCGCGCTTCTCCGTCAAGGAGATGCAGGACAAGCTGAAGCTGAAGGCCGAGGGCAAGTGCGAGTGCAAGGACAAGGACAGCCTGTGCAAGACCATGTGCGGCACCCTGTGGGGCCCGGGCCTGAAGGACATCGACCTCAAAGCGCCCCGTGAAGAGTGACCCGCGCATCGAAAAAGACCCTCCTCGGTGAGCGCTCGCGGCTGGTTGCGTTATCCGGTCATGCCTGCGACAACAGCGCGCGAGCAGGCCGGGGAGCGAGGGCGCTCCTGGCCTTTGCCTGGAGGACACCATGGTCAACAGTTTCGGTGCTCGCTCGACGCTCACGGTCGACGGTCGCACGTTCGCAATCTTCCGCCTTGATGCCCTGGAGAAGCACGGGATCCAGGTGCAGCGGCTCCCCTTTTCGCTGCGTATCTTGCTCGAGAACCTGCTGCGCCACGAGGACGGTCGGACGGTGACCGCCGAGGACATCCGGGCCCTCGGGGCCTGGGACCCGGGTGCCGAGCCGGATCGGGAGATCGCCTTCATGCCCAGCCGGGTCGTGCTCCAGGATTTCACCGGCGTGCCCGCGGTGGTGGACCTCGCCTCGATGCGCGATGCGATGGTCAAGCTGGGCGGGGATCCTTCGAAGATCAACCCGCTGCAGCCGGTGGATCTGGTGATCGATCACTCGGTGCAGGTCGACGCTGCCGGCACCGCGGACGCGCTGGAGCAGAACGCGGCCCTCGAGTTCCAGCGGAACCAGGAGCGCTACGCCTTCCTTCGCTGGGGGCAGTCGGCCTTCCGGAACTTCCGTCTGGTGCCGCCGGCCACCGGCATCGTGCACCAGGTGAACCTGGAGTACCTGGCGCGCGTCGTCTTCACGACGGATGACAACCCGGTGGCCCCCCGCGGCGAGCACCCGGTGGCGTACCCCGATACGGTCATCGGTACCGACTCGCACACCACGATGATCAACGGGCTGGGCGTGCTGGGCTGGGGGGTCGGCGGCATCGAGGCCGAGGCGGCGATGCTGGGCCAGCCGCTGTCGATGCTGATCCCGCAGGTGGTGGGCTTCCGCCTCACCGGCAAGCTGCCCGCGGGGGCCACGGCGACGGACCTGGTGCTCACGGTGACCCAGATGCTGCGCAAGCGGGGGGTGGTGGGGAAATTCGTCGAGTTCTTCGGCCCCGGGGCCCTGGGGATCTCCCTCGCGGACCGGGCCACCATCGCCAACATGGCGCCGGAGTACGGCGCCACCTGCGGCCTCTTCCCGGTGGACCCCACGACCCTCCGCTTCCTCGAGCTCACGGGCCGGGATCCGGCCCTCGTGCGGCTGATCGAGGCGTACTTCCGCGAGCAGCACCTCTTCGGCGAGGAGGCCTTTGCGCAGGTCGCTTACACCGATGTCCTCGAGCTCGACCTCGCCTCCGTCGAGCCCAGCCTCGCGGGCCCCAAGCGCCCCCAGGATCGCCTCCGCCTCCAGGACGCCAAGGCCGAGTGGCAGCGCTCGCTGGCGGCCATCTCCTCCGCGTCCGCATCGAAGAAATCCTTGCCTCAGTCCACTGGCGGGTATCGACCGGCCGCCGAGCTGGGCTTCGACCCCGCGACGATGAAGCACGGCGACGTGGTGATCGCCGCCATCACCAGCTGCACCAACACCTCCAACCCCTCGGTGCTGCTCGCCGCCGGTCTGGTGGCGAAGAAGGCGGCGGCCCGCGGGGTCTTCTCGAAGCCCTGGGTGAAGACCAGCCTCGCCCCGGGCTCCCGATCTGTCCCCGATTACCTCCGCGCAGCGGGGCTCCTCGACGCGCTGGAGCAGCAGCGCTTTCACGTCGTGGGCTACGGCTGCACCACCTGCATCGGGAACTCCGGGCCCCTCGCGCCGGAGGTCTCGGCCGCCATCGCCAGCAAGGATCTGGTGGTCACCTCGGTGCTGAGCGGAAACCGTAATTTCGAGGGCCGTGTCCACCCGGAGGTCAAGGCCAACTACCTCGCCTCCCCGCCGCTGGTGGTCGCCTACGCGCTCGCCGGCACGATGGACATCGACTTCGAGCGCGAGCCCCTCGGCGTGGGCTCCGACGGCGCGCCGGTGTTCCTCCGCGACCTGTGGCCCTCCCCCCAGGAGATCGCCGAGCTGGAGGCGAAGGCGGTCACCCGCGCCCTCTACGAGCAGGCCTACCGCGACGTGTTCTCCGGGGACGCGCGCTGGCAGGGCATCGCCGCCGCCGAGGGCGCCACGTTCCGCTGGGACGACGCCTCGACCTACGTGAAGCGCGCCCCGTACTTCGACGGCATGGGCAGGACGCCGCCCGGGTTCTTTGACATCCGCGGGGCCCGCGTCCTCGCGGTCCTCGGCGACAGCATCACCACCGATCACATCTCGCCCGCCGGGAACATCAAGGCCCAGAGCCCCGCGGGCAGGTACCTCCAGGAGCGCGGCGTGGCCCCGGAGGACTTCAACCAGTACGGCGCGCGCCGCGGCAACCACGAGGTGATGGTCCGGGGGACCTTCGCCAACATCCGGCTGCGCAACCGGCTCACGCCCGCCGTCGAGGGCGGCGTCACCCGCTTCCTCCCCGGCGACGAGGTGCTCTCGATCTTCGACGCGGCGGATCGCTACCAGGCGGCCTCGATCCCCACGATCATCCTGGCGGGCAAGGAGTATGGCTCCGGATCCTCGCGCGACTGGGCCGCCAAGGGCCCCATGCTCCAGGGCGTCAAGGCCGTGATCGCCGAGAGCTTCGAGCGTATCCACCGCTCCAACCTGGTCGGGATGGGCGTCATCCCGCTGCAGTTCCGCCAGGGGGAGAGCGCCGAGGCCCTCGGCCTTGACGGCGAGGAGGTCTTCGAGATCCTGGGCCTCGCCAGGGCCCTCGCCGGCGGCTTCGCCGAGGGGCGCGAGGTCACCGTGCAGGCCACCCGCCCGGACGGATCGGTGCGCTCGTTCCAGGCCCTGGTGCGCGTCGATACCCCGCAGGAGATCCGCTACATCGAGCACGGCGGCATCCTGCACTACGTGCTGCGCCAGCTCGCCTTCGGCTGAGGGGCTGGATCAGCCGGCGAGCTTCTTCTCGATGGCCTCGAGCTGGGCCCGCACCTGCGGGTCCTGCTCCCGCAGGCTCTCGACCTTGCGGACCGCGCTCATGACCGTGGTGTGGTCCTTGCCGAAGGCCCGGCCCACCTCGGGGAAGCTCACCGGGAGCTTCTGCTTGCACAGGTACATCGCCACGTGGCGGGCGAAGGCGGTGGTCTTGTGCCGGTCCTTCGAGAGCAGGTCGGAGGGGCGCAGGTGGAAGTGGGCGCACACGGCCCGCTGGATGTCGTCGATGCTCAGGACCTTGCCGCGGCCCGAGACCGAGGAGAGCTCGCCCTGGGCGAAGGCAAGGTCGATGGGGCGGTTGGTGAGGGAGGCCTTGGCGGCCAGGCGAATGAGCGTGCCTTCGAGCTCGCGCACGTTGGAGCTGATCGTCTGGGCGAGGAAGAGGGCGACCTGGTCGTCGAGAGGGATGCCCTCGACCTGAGCCTTCTTCCGGAGGATGGCGACCCTGGTCTCGAGCTCCGGCGCCTGCACGTCGGCGACCAGGCCCCAGCTGAAGCGGGACACGAGGCGCTCCTCCATGCGCTCGAGCTGCTGGGGGTACTTGTCGCTGGAGAAGACGATGGGGCGGTCGAGCTCGTGGAGGGCGTTGAACGTATGGAAGAACTCTTCCTGGGTCTGCTCGCGGCCGGCGAGGAACTGGATGTCGTCGACGAGGAGCAGATCGCACTCGAAGCGGTAGTGCGTCCGGAAGGCCTCCATGCGCTTGTTCTGGATCGCCGCGATGAAGTCGTTGGTGAAGCGCTCGGCGGAGACGTAGATGATCCGCTTGCCCGGCTGCTCGGCCAGGACGCGGTGGGCGATCGCCTGGAGCAGGTGGGTCTTGCCGAGGCCCGTGCCCCCGCAGAGGAAGAGCGGGCTGTAGCGTCGCCCGCCGCCCCCGGCGGAGGCCTGCGCCGCCGCGTGGGCCAGCTCGTTGGACGGGCCGACGATGAAGTTCTCGAAGGTGTACTTCGAGTTGAGCCCGTCGAGTGCGGTGGCGATCGGGGCAGGGAGGGAGGGCCCCGGGTTCGAGCGAGGGGGCTCGGCGCGGGGAGGCTCGGCGCGCACAGGCTCGACGCGAGGGGAGGGCGGGGGAGGGGCCTGCGGCGCCGGGCGCTGCGGAGGCGCAGAGGGCAGCGTCATCTGGCGCACCGGCGGGGCCTGGAGCGGCGGTTGCCCTGCCCCGGGAGGCGGGTAAGCGCCATAGCCAGGCGGGTACCCGGGCCCGTAGCCATACGCCTGCTGCAGGGGCTGCGCTGGCGGCGGGGGCGTGGGGTAGCCGTAGGGCGGCGGCAGGCCCAGCTCGGGGCCGTGGCCGTGGCCCGTCGACGGGGGAGGGTACCCGGGGGGCGCGTAGGTGGGAGGAGCCGGGGCCGGGGTCGGCCGCTGCAGCACCGGACGTGTCGGGCTGGGGCGCACCACCCGCGCCGAGACCGGATCTTCGGTTGGCGGGGAGACCACCGGGTACTCGACCTCGCCTATCCCCCACAGGACCTGCAGGGAGAGCCCCGAGGAAAGCCGGATGTACTGGAGAATGCTGGGGAGATAGTGCTCGTTCACCCAGTCTCGCACAAACACATCCCTCGCCCGTAGCCCCAGGTGCTGGGGGTCGAGCCCGTCGAGCTGCACGGTCGAAAACCAGCGATCAAAGGTCGCTGGAGACCGCATCCGGGTGTGGCCTACGGCCGCTTCCCAGTGCTCTCGGAGGGTTTGGGGGCTTATCTCCATCAAGGCGCCAATGCAGGGGATGAGAGGCCGCTCCGTGCTCCGGGAGACGGCCGAATCAAACGAAGAAAACCCTTGGGGTCAACGGCAAGGGAAGGAGAAATAGCAAGCACCAAGGGACGCTATCGGCAAGGATAGGCTCGCTTTGCTCGCTGGATTGGTCTCGGTGGCGATTGCCGCTGACCATCGCTCGGGTGGGGCACAGGGGGCTGCTTCATCTCGGCTCACGGATCTGGGTTGGAGAGAGCAGAAGGACTCGCTGTTTCTTCTTGTTACAGCGGGTTTCCCCCCGGGGGACCTCTTCTGCGTCACAAAGACACCTGTGGCGTCGTTGTGACCGGAGCGTTACCCCTGAACAACACTCGACAATGGCTACCAGATGCCCCCGGGGGGCGTCTAGCTGCAATCCAGGGATTCGCTGCAACCACTTGGAATCATTGGACTTTTTCCGGTGCCAGGGCGCTCTCCCGGGCGACCCGCCCCCGCGGGAGGGAGAGGACAGGGGTTTTTTGCCGGGAAAATCGGGGAGACAGCCCGGAACAAGGGGCCCCAAGGTGGGCAAAAATGCGGACAATTGAGCTGTCAAGAGTCGTCAAATGCCTTGTTTTTCCTTGCTCCTGTGCCTGCTCGCGGCGGTCTGCGGAGAAGTTGGCCCTCCCCCGGGGGGCTGGGTAGGGGGGGGCTGGTCCTGAACGCCATGAAGGTTTTTCCCACGCTTCGCCTGGCCTGTGCCGCTGCTGGCCTGCTCTCCGCCCTCGCTCCTGGCCTGGCCAGGGCGGAACCCAGCAAGCTGCCCCCGGAGCTGGGCTGGAACTACGGCGAGCAGGAGACCCCCCGGACCGCCGCCCTCGGGGGGGCCACCCGGGCCATCGGCACCGATCTCAACGCGTTCTTCATCAACCCCGCCGGCATCGCCGCCTCCCGCGTGTACCACATGGGCGCCCTCGCCCAGGTGATGCCCCAGGCCAGCCGCCAGTCCTACGGCGCCGCCGCCGTCGACTCCGCCACCAGCCGCGTCGCCGCGGGCGTGGGGGGGTTCTATACACTCCAGGACTCGGAGGGGCTCAAGCGCAAGGCGACGGACGCCCGGGTGGTCTTCGGCTTCCCGCTGTCGGAGCGGCTCCTCATCGGCGTCGCCGGCAAGTACCTCAAGCTGCGCCAGGATGGCCTCGGGCCCCTCGGCGCGAGCCTGCCCTCCGGCGGCCTCCAGAACGCGCCCATCGTCAACGATTTCACCTTCGACGCGGGCATCAGCATCCGGCCGACCAACCTGCTCGCCATCGGCCTGGTGGGCACCAACCTGACGAACCCCGGCGACGGCTACCGGCCCCTGGGCCTCAGCGGCGGCATCGGCGTGGGGCGCCGCGATTTCTCCATCGAGGTCGACGCCGCGGCGGACTTCACGACCTACCAGAAGACCTCGATGCGTTACATGGTCGGCGGCGAGCTGCTGGCGGCCGAGAGCTACCCGATCCGGGCCGGGTACCGCTTCGATCAGGCCCTCAAGAACCACGCCGTCTCCGGCGGTCTGGGCTACCTGGACCGGCAGTTTGGCGTCGAGGTCTCGGTGCGCCACTCGGTCTCCGGGGACCGGTCCACGGCCCTCTTCTTCGGCCTCCAGCTCTTCCTGGAGGGCCTGGGCCTCGCCCGATCCGCCGAGGACATCGACCTGCCAGCCTCGGCTTACTGAGCTCGCCTCACGCCACCGCGTCTTCCAGGCTCTGGATCAGCACCCCTCGGGCCTGGCTCGCCGTCTCCTCGCTCAGCGTCGGCTCCGGGGCTCGATCGTGTTGATCCCGGAGCGCCAGCGCCGCGCCCGGGTTGCGGTACCAGTCCTCGTCGTGGCGCTCCCGTAGCCAGCGGGCATCGGCGGCCCCCAGCGCCGTGCCCAGCAGCCGGCCCGGGCTCGTCGCATGGATACGCGGCAACGCAAGGGCCAGCGCCCCCGGGATCGGCGCCCCCCACAGGCGCCTCGTCAGCTCCACCGCGAGCTGGCGCGCCTCCCTCCGGTCACCTCGCAGCGCCGTCAGCCAGAGCAGCGTCCGCGCCGCCTCCAGCCGCGCCGCCGCCAGCGCCACGTGGCCCTGCTGGCGCCGCGCGCGGAGCGCCTCGGGGCGGCTCATCCCCAGACCTCGCTGGAGGAAGACGGGCTGCTGGAGCAACGAGGCCATGCGAGCCCCGCTCCGGTAGCGTTGCAGCCCCGTGGGGAGCTGGGCCAGCGCCGCCGGCAGCGTGCGCGAGCGCGCCGCGTCGGCCCACCGCGCTCCGAACCGCGCCAGGGCCCGGAGCACGGACGAGCCGCCCAGCAGCTCTGGCAGCGACCCCAGCCCCAGCCCGGGGACCTCCAGCCACCCGGGCTCCCCCTCGAAGGGGCCCAGCAGCCACCGCGCCGACAGCCGGCGAGGCCAGGGGACATCCCCCTGTTGACCCACCCCGAGGGCCAGCCCTTCCTGCCACCGCTTCGGGCGCCCCAGCGTCGCCTGGGCCAGCTCTTCTGTCTCGTCCAGCAGCCGCTCGGCCTGGAGCCGCAGCGCCGCGAAGCTCGGCAGCGGCTGCAGCAGCGGCTCCAGCTCCTCGCCGCCGGCCCGCCGTAGCGCCTCCCCGCGCCGCATCCAGAGCTCCAGCGCCGCGTCGGAGGCCCCCGCGTCTGCATGATCCAGCGCATCCGCCACCGCCGCCCGCTCCCCCGCGGTCCTGGCCTCGACGAGCCGCTTCACGCCCTCCCGAAGGGAGAGCTCGACGGGCCGCGGCAGCGCCACCCGCACCCCCTTGCGCTGGCGCGCCGTCGCCTCCGCCCGGGCGCACTCGTGGCCGAGGCGGCCCAGCAGCATCCAGAGGATCCATGAGGCCAGGAAGGGGCGCCCCGGGTCCTGCGGGGACAGCTCCCTCAGCGTCGACAGGTTGCTCACCCAGCGGCGCCTTGCATAGGGATCTTCCGGATAGGAAGCCGCATCTTCACGGGTCGCCTCTGCCAGGGCGTTGCCCTCCTGGATCTGCGCCGCCAGGTCCTTCAGCAGGCGCTCGATGTCGAGGCTAGCCATGGACCGACGCCTCCCCGCCGAGCCTGGCGTTGAGGGCGCCCTCCTCCCGGGCCAGCTCCGCCAGGCGCTCCCGGGCCAGCTCCTCGCTGCCGATCGCGTCGACCGCCAGGTCGTACAGCACGCGGTAGTGGCGGGCCTCGCAGGTGAACAGCTCGTCGTAAAAATCCGCGAGCTTGCCCTCGCCGCGCTCGCGCAGGGCGTCGGCGAGCAGGCGAAAACGCTCGCAGGATCGGGCCTCGATGAGGGCGCCGATGAGGAACCGATCCAGCAGCGTCTCCCGGGGGCTGCGGCCGCCAGAACGGGTCCGGTGGGCGATGGCGCGCAGCTCGGCGGCGTAGGTATCCGCCGGCGGGAGGCCGAGCCGCAGGCCCCGGCGCCCCAGCTCGTCCAGCACCTGCCGGAAGTGCTGCACCTCCTCCTCGGCCAGCGCGGCGAGCTGCTCGGCCATCTTGCGATCGGTGGCCCGCGAGGCGAGCGAGAGGGCGTTGGTGGCCGCCTTGATCTCGCAGTGAGCGTGGTCGATGAGCAGCGCATCCAGGTTCTGGAGCGCCGCCTCGACCCAGGACGGGGCGGTGGCTTGGACCAGGCACAGCATGACGCGGGTCATAGCGCCCCGGCGCCGCCGCGGTAAGGGGCCTGCGCTCAGCCCCAGGCGCCGTCGAGGGAGAGCGACGCCAGCACCTGCACCTGCTCCACCACCAGCGGGCGGCCGCAGATCGCCTGGCTCTGGCAGGAACCCGGTGTCTTGGAGCAGAAACCCTGGATACAGAAGCCTCCGTTGCTGCACTCGGTGTCGCACTGGCACGGCTGGGGGCGGCAGCCCCCCTTGCCACAGACGAAGTGCTCGGGGCAGGCGTCGTCGCTGTCGCAGGGCTGGGGGAGGCAGGCGAACACCTTGGCGTCGCAGGTCTTG
This sequence comes from Polyangiaceae bacterium, assembly GCA_025453595.1. Classification (GTDB taxonomy): domain Bacteria; phylum Myxococcota_A; class Polyangia; order Polyangiales; family Polyangiaceae; genus JANWXX01. The sequence continues at coordinate 18,024 of JALOQB010000003.1, read as the reverse complement.
CCGGTGCCGCAGGCCTTGGTGTCGGCAGGGTCGCACTGCTTCTGCTTGCAGATCTCGCCGTTGCAGAAGGTGCCTTCCGGGCAGGGCTTGGCGGCGTCTCCGCAGACGATGGGGTCGCACTTGCCGCTGTCCGGGTTGCACTGGAAGGCGTTGCCACAGATGCCCGTGTTCTCGTTGCAGGGGGACCCGCAGGTGCCGAAGCTCCCGTTGTGCTGGTGGCACACCTGCTTCGTGGTGCCGTTGCTGAAGCACTCCCCGTCGTTGTTGCAGCCCGGCTCCGGGGCGCCGCAGCCGCCGAACGCGCTCTCTTCTGCCGTGCATACCTGGCCGGGCCCCTGCTCCTGGCACTCGCTCTGGGTGTGGCAGAAGGTCGTGTCCTTGGTGCTGGCGGGGAGCTGGCGCTCGCAGGTCGCGCTGCCCCCGGCGCCGCTGGTCCCGCCGACCCCGCCGTTGCCCGCGGCGCTGCCCCCGGCGCCCGCGGTGCCGCCGGCGCCCGCCGAACCTCCCTGAGCCCCGGACCCTCCGGACCCCGCGGATGCCCCCGCTGATCCGCCGTTCCCTGCCTGGTTCTCCGGCTCCACATCGCCGCCACACCCGGCGGCCATCGGGGCCACGCCCATGACCAGCGCCAGCCGCGCCAGCAAGCTCGTTGTTTTCTTCATTCTTTTCACCGTAGCACGCCCGAGCCCCGCGCCATCTGTCCAGTTTTATCCAGGTAATCTGTCCAGTTTTCAGGGGTAATGAACGGTTCAATCGAGGGAGCACAGGGCACGGCGGGGTGGCGGTATGGTCTTCAGAGCTCGTCCCCGAAGGCAAAGGAGATGGAGGCGAGGAGCCCGAGGGAGCGATCGGGGAACCGGGCGAGGGGAACGGAGAGGCAGGAGCCCTTGCAGGTCTCGACGGCGCCGGTGGCCTGCCATCGGACCTCGGCCTCGACGCCCAGCCTGGTGCGGCTCGAGAGCCAGCGGGCGAGGCCGAGCTGGGCGGCGAGGACGAGGCCCTCGCGGCGGAAGGTGGTGGCGGATCCGGGGTCTTCCATGGTGAGCCAGCCGAGGCCGGTCTGGTACCCGATGGATGGCTCCCAGGGGCCCTCGTTCCAGGGGAACCAGCGGGCCGCGAGGGCGACGCCGGTCCAGCGCGCGGAGCCGCGGTGCTCGCCGGTCGCGGGCGAGGGCTGCCACGAGAAGCGCGCGCCGTTGAGGACCGCGCCGAGCGCCCAGCGGGACCAGGGACGCCAGAAGAGGCCCAGGGCCCCCTGATGAGGGGCCTGGAGCGCGGCGCAAGGGTCTCGCTGCTCGATCGAGGTGGGGGCCGAGGCGTCGCAGCGCAGGGTGGAGAGGCCACCGGAGAGGTGAAGCTCGAGGTCGCGGCGGATGAATTCTTCTGGCGGCGCGGGGGCCTGCTCCGTGGCGGTGGGGAGCGGCGGGGGCAGGGCAGGGGGGAGCGGCCACATGTGGCCCCTCTCCTCGCGCCGGGCGCGGGCCGGTTGCGTGAGGTGGGGCAAGGTCGCCACGTTGCAGCGAGGATCAAGGCTGGTACCGTGCCCCTGACGATGGCCGAGCGACGACAGCTGCCGATCCTGAACCAGAAGCTCGCCCCACCGGCGGGGTCGATCCCCGGGGTGGACGGCGAAGAAGAGCGACCGCCCTGGCACTGGTCCGCGATCGGCGCCGTGCTGGTGTTTGCCCTGTGGTTGCCGCTGGCGATGGTGGGCCAGTGGCTGTCGAGCCGGCTGCTGCTGGCGCTGGTGCCAGGGGGGTCCGCGCAGCAGATCGAGGGGTACCTGGCGGGGGCGACGGCGTCGGCGCGGCTGGGGGTGAAGGCGGCGACGGCGGGCCCTCCGCTGCTGTGCTTCGCGGCCGCATGCCTGGCCGGTGGGGCGATGGTGGGGCGCTTCGGGGGCAAGGCTGGCACGAAGGAGGCGGCGGTCGGCGGGCTGGTGGCGGCGTCCACCGCCTGGGCGCTGACGGCGGCGGCGGTGGGGTTCGGGGCCTCGTGGGTGCTGTGGCCTCCGGTGGCGCTGCTGGCGGTCGGGTTCGCGTTCGCCGGGGGGCGGCTGGGCGAGCGGTTGCGCCCCCGGTGAACGGGGGGATCGCCTCTTTTTCTGGGGTTTGAGGCGGTTGTCGGGCAGGATGCGGGGGCCAACGTAAGGGGTATCTCTGCATGCCACTGCTCGCGATCGATCAAGGGACCACCGGCACCACCGTCCTGCTGCTGGACACCGAAGGGAAGACCCTGGGGAGAGCCACGAGGGACTTCGCGCAACACTTCCCGAGGCCGGGCTGGGTGGAGCACGAGCCCGAGGCGATCTGGGCCTCGGTGGTGTCCGCGACGGAGGCGGCGCTGGAGGCGGCCGGGCTCAAGGGCAGCGACGTGGAGGCGGTGGGGATCACCAACCAGCGAGAGACCACGCTGCTCTGGGAGCGAGGGAGCGGGAGGCCCGTGCACCGGGCGATCGTCTGGCAAGATCGGCGGACCGCGGAGCGCTGCGCGGCGCTCCGTGAGGCAGGGCACGAGCCGCGGTTCAAGGAGACCACGGGGCTCGTGCTGGACCCTTATTTCTCCGGGACCAAGCTGGCCTGGCTGCTCGACGAGGTGCCGGAGGCGAGGGCCCAGGCGGAGCGCGGTGCCCTCTGCTTTGGCACCATCGACAGCTACCTGGTGTGGCGGCTGAGCGGGGGCGCAGCCCACGTGACCGACGTGACCAACGCGTCGCGGACGCTGCTGATGGATCTGCGCACCCGCTCCTGGGACGAGGGGCTGCTGGCCCTGCTGAACGTGCCGCCGTCGGTGCTGCCGCGGATCGTCCCGTCGGCCGCGAGGGTGGCGGAGACGCGGGGCTTCTCGCCGCTCCCCGATGGGATCCCGATCTGCGGCATCGCCGGCGATCAGCAGGCCGCCCTCTTCGGCCAGGCCTGCTTCGCCGAGGGCGACGTGAAGTGCACCTACGGCACCGGCGCCTTCCTGCTGGTCAACACCGGGGGGCGGGCCCTGGCGAGCCGCTTCGGCCTGCTCAGCACGGTGGCCTGGCAGCTCGGAGACGAGGTGACCTACGCCCTGGAAGGGGCCTCCTTCATCGCAGGCGCGGCGGTGCAATGGCTGCGGGATGGCCTGGGCCTCATCCGGTCTGCCTCCGAGATCGAGGCGCTGGCGCGCTCCGTCGAGTCGAGCGACGGCGTGGTGTTTGTCCCCGCGCTCGCCGGCCTGGGGGCGCCCCACTGGGACCCTCACGCGCGCGGCCTGATCTGCGGCCTCACCCGCGGCACCACCGCGGCGCACCTCGCCCGCGCCACCCTCGAAGGCATCGCCTTCAGCGTCGGGGACCTGGTGCAGGCCATGGCGGATGACCTGGGGCGCCCCCTGGCCCGCATGCGGGTCGACGGTGGGGCCGCCGCCAATGACCTTCTGATGCAGTTTCAGTCCGACATCTCCCACATGACGGTCGAGCGCCCCACGGAGCTCGAGTCGACCGCGCGAGGGGCGGCGATGCTGGCCGGGGTCGGCGCCGGGCTGTTCCGCAGCCCCGCGGAGGCGGCCCGGATGGCGCGGCTGGACCGCACCTTCGAGCCTCGCATGCCTGCCGAGGAGCGCGCCGGGCGGCGGCGGTCGTGGCAGGATGCGCTGGGGCGCGTCAAAGGCGGAGGGTTGGTATAGGTTTTTGTCGCCCCCCGCGCTAGGGTAGAACCACATTGTATCAGGGCGCGACCGTTTCTCGCCGCGTCTGTGTATGGCTCATGTCGAACCAAGATCCCCCCCCGAAAACTCTTCCCAATCAACCTCTCCGCGATGTCCCGGTCGACTGGGAAGCCCTCGAGGACGCCTTCGAGAACAACGCCCCCGAGGTGCACAGCTATCTCCATTTGCAGACCGGAGATGTGCTTCGCGTCGTCGATGGCGTGGCCGATCCGCAGATGCATGCGCGCATCAACGGAGATAACAACTACCTCCGGATCGCGCCGGTGAGCAGCCGGGAGCAGTACCGCTGGATGGAGCGTTACATCCCGATGGTAGAGGAGCCCGAGCTGCGAGCGAAGCTGGCGGCGAGCATCGACGGCAAGGGGGCGTTCCGGCGCTTCAAGAACGTGCTGATGAGCCACGGCTCGGAGCGAGAGCGCTGGTTCACCTTCCGGAGCGAGCGGCTGCGCACGTTCATGGAAGCCTGGCTGGTGGCCCACGCGCTCCAGCCGGTGCCGCGCCCGACCTGGGCGACCAACGGGGACGAGGCCGAGGTCCCCTCCGTGACCGAAGAGGTCGCCGCTCCGCCGGAGCCCCGGGAGATCCGCCGGGTGCGCAACCTCGATGGCCTGCGCAAGCACCTGCGCGAGCTCGCCGAGGCCCTGGGCCCTCGCGACCTCGAGACCCTCGTGGCCTTCGGTGAGTTCCTCAAGGCGCGCCGCATCGCGCGCTCGTACATGCATCACCAGGATGGCCCCCTGGGCGAGGGCTCCTCCGAAGAGAGCCCGCCGATCTCGTCCGAGCTTGGCTCCGAGAGCAGCGCCAAGCCCGCCGGGGGCGCCTCTTCCTGAGCGATGCGCCTCGGCCTTCTCCTCTCGCTGTTGCTGGTGGCCTCCCTGGCCCCCGCCCACGCCCGGGGGGCCGAGACCGTCGATCGCGTGATCTACCTCTTCGAGGCACCCGAGACCGGCGGCGCCTCCACGCCTCGTCAGATCTTCGAGCGTGAGCTGGCCCTCGAAGCTCGCCTCGAAGCCCTCGCCGCCGGCGAGCCTCTCCTCGATGCCCGGGGGCAATACGCCGCCCGCCACATCCGCGCCGCGCTGGATCGCCACATCGCCACCGACCTCCTCGCGCACCTCCCCGTGGACACCGCTGGCCGGGGCGACAAGAAGCTGCCCGTGCACCCCTGCGAGGCCCCCTTCCGGGCCCAGGATGGCGACGACCTCGAGAACCGCATGCAGCTCGCCCGGGCCGTCCTGACGCTGCGGATCCGGGGCCCCAACAACCGGGACAACAGCCTCCGCGGCGCCGTCGACGCCGAGGGCCTCAATGACGTCGAATTCCGCCGCATCCTGCGGCGTGAAGCCCTCGCCGCCAGGTACCTCGACATGATGGTGGCCCCGATGCTCGAGCCCTCCGACTCCGAGCTCCGGGAGCTGCTCCGCGCCGCGGGCAACCCCTTCCGCGGCAAGGAGTTCGACAAGGTCCGCTGCGAGCTCCGGCGCTGGGTGCTCAACCAGCGGCTCTCCGCCGCGCTCAGCGCCTTCCTCCAGTCCTCGCGCTCCCGGGTGCGCCTGAGGCGTATCCGTTGAACCTGCGCCCGGTCGCCCCGTTGCTGGCGCTGGTCGCGGCGCTGCTGCTGACCCTGCTGGCGCCCGCGCGCCGCGAGGCCCCGCCGGTGCGCTCCCGGGTGCGAGTCGGCCTCGTGTTCGACGTCGGCGGGCGCGGCGACAAGAGCTTCAACGACGCCGCCTACGCGGGGCTCGTCGAGGCGGCCCGGAGCGAGGGCATCGCCTTCGAGCTGGCCGAACCCACCGGCGCCGAGGACCGGGAGGGCGCCATGCGTCTGTTCGGTTCCAGGGGCTTCGATCTGATCCTCGGTATCGGCTACATCTTCAGCCGCGACATCGTCGAGGTCGCCCGGGCCTTCCCTCGCTCGCGCTTCGCCTGCGTCGACTTCGCCGGCGACCCGGCGACCCCCCCGAACCTCGTGGGGCTACGCTTCCGCGAAGAAGAAGGGGCCTTCCTCGTGGGGGCTGCCGCGGCCTCCGAGAGCCGCACCAGGCATGTCGGCTTCGTCGGCGGCATGAACATCGAGCTGATCCAGCGCTTCGAGGCCGGCTTCCGGGCCGGCGTGCGGGAGGTCTGCCCCACCTGCACCATCCACGCGGCCTACGCCGGCACCACGCCCGAGGCGTTCCGCGATCCGCTCCGGGGCAAGGCCATCGCCGCCAGCCAGATCGCCAGCGGCGCCGACGTGCTGTTTCACGCCTCCGGGCTCACCGGCAGCGGCGTCTTCGAGGCCGCCAGGGCCACCAGCACCCGCGCCATCGGCGTCGATCGGGACCAGTTCGACGAGGCCCCCGGCGTCGTGCTCACCAGCATGGTCAAGCGCGTCGACACCGTGGTGCGCGAGATTATCGTCGAGACCAGCAAGGGTCAATTTCGACCCGGTGTGAGGAGTTTCGGAGTGCGCGAGGGGGGGGTGGACTGGGTGCACGAGGGGCCTCACGCGGCGGGGCTCCAGCCCTCGACGGTGGCCGCGGTGGAGGTGCTGCGAGGGCGTGTGGCGTCGGGCGAGCTGCGGGTCCCCTCGCGCCCCTGAGGGCCTCAGCGCAGGGCGCGGAGCTGGTCGGTCAGGCGCGCGATGGCGCGGGTGTGGAGCCGGGAGCCCCAGGACTTGGAGAGGCCCAGCTCGGCGGAGATCTCGTCGAAGCGACGCCCCTCGTAGTAGTGACCCAGGACCAGGCGCCGCTCCTGCTCCGGGAGCTGTTCGACGGCGGAGCGAACCAGCTGCCGCGCTTGCTCCCGGGCCAGGTCTTCTTCCGGGCTCTGGTGGTCGACGGCGATGGGCTCGCCATCCTCGTGAGCGGTCTGGTTGACGAGGCCCACCGCGAGGGCCGTGGCGAGGCGAGCGAGGTGCTCGGCGAGCCGCTGGTCTGCGGCCGCAGGGGTACCGGCGGGGGTGGCCTCGAGACCCTCGTTGAGGTCGAGGGCAGACTCGAGGTGCTGGATGCGCTCGCGCGCCCGCCGAGGCAGGCTGGACTCGCGGCGCAGGGCGTCGATCATCGCGCCCCGGACCCGGTGGTTGGCGAAGCGCCGGAAAGGGACCCCCCGCGAGGGATCAAAGCGCTGCGCCGCTGACATCAGGCCCTCCTGCCCTGCGCCTTCCAGGTCTTCGAGGCGATGACGGGGCAACCCCAGCTCGCGGAGGAGCTGGCGCGCGACGATGGGGGCCAGATCGACGTTGGCCTCGATCAGCTTCTGGATCGTCTCTCGCTCGTCTCGCTGCACCCTTGCATGATTCGCCGTGACCAGGGGGTGGCGTCAAGCAGGCTCTCCGGGAATCCTGTCCTTTCAGGGCCTCCATGGTAGAGTGCGGGTCGATGAGCAAGAGCCGCGTGGTGCTTGCGACCGGCGATGAATGGATCGCCAACCTGGTGGGCGCCGTGCTGCGAGAAGCAGACATGTCCGTGGACCTGGCTGCCTCCGGCGAGGAGGCGCTGCGGTTGCTCCAGACTCGCGCAGACGTGGTGCTCGCGGACGCCGCGCTGCCGGACGACGCCACCGCCCTGGTGACCCAGCTCCGTCAGTCCACCGGTTCTTCGGCGACCCTCCCGTTCCTGCTCCTGGCTCATGCCGACGACTCCTTCTCCCGCATGGAGGCCCTGCGTGCCGGGGCCGATGTCTGCCTGACCAAACCCTTCCGCGCCGATGAGCTGTGCCTCCAGGTGCTGGCGATCCTGGCGATGTCCGGGCGCGTGCGTGCGGCGACGACCGGGGCCATCCTCCCGCGGGCGGTGACCTTCCGCGCTCCTGCCCCCTCCGGGCCTGTGGCCGCGCTCTCCGGGGATCTCGCCGTGGTGTCCCTCGCGACGGTCCTCAGCCTCCTCGAACTGGAGCGTCGCTCGGGGATCATGACGGTGCACGGCGCCAAGCAGGTCGCCACCCTGATCATGAGGGAGGGGTCCGCCGCCCGGGCCACCCTCGCCGGCTCCCCGGCCTCCATCATCGCCGTACTGCGCCGCATGCTCCGCTGGAAAACCGGTAAATTCGAGTTCGCACCGGAAGACCCCAACCCCGCCTCGGTGCCGCCCCAGCAGCACAGCATCGGTGCGCTCCTGATCGAGGCGGCTCGCCTGGACGACGAGAGCCCTGCCTCCCGGCGTGGTGACTCGTTCTTGCCCCCCGAATCCACGGACGAAGAGCTCTTCCTTGAGGCCGATATGCTCGAGCCGCTCCCCACGCCGCGGCTCAGCGTCCCCCCGGCTTCGGTCCGACCGCCCTCGCGGGTCGCGCCGCGCCGCGCCTCGGTCCCGCCCCCCAAGGCCACCTCGGTGCGTCCGCCTCCCAAGGCGACCCCTCCCAAGGCGACCCCTCCCAAGGCGCCCGCCTCGAAGGCGGCCACCCCGTCCAAGCCCCCGCCGCGCCCTTCCTCCCCCGATGGGCCACCGCGCCCGCGCAACTCTCGTTAGAACCTCAGAACTGGCCGACGACGCCGGCGCTGTTGAGGCCGATCCAGGGGGAAACCTGCACCTTGCCCGTCTCTTCTGTCTTGGGCTTGCGGAGCAGACCGATGACGCCGATGGCGGCGCCGACGCCGGCAACACCGAAGGAGATGGTGGAGATCAGGCCCAGGGTCTTGGCACTGTCGATGTCGCCCTGCTTGGAGCTGGGGCAACGGTTCCCTTCGCAGGATTCCTTGATCGAGGACGCGCGTGACATGGTGAGCGCCCCGGTGACGGAGCCCGCGATGAGGCCCGCGCCGGCGATGCCGAAGCCGATGAGGGGCATCGGCCGTAGGAAGGCTGACTTGGGCGGGGGGGGCGGCGGAGGGGCCTCGGGAGGAGGCGCCTCGACCTTGGGTTTTTCGGCCTTGGTGACGTCGAGGGTGATCTCCTGGGTCTGACCCGAGGACACCTCGACCTCGGCGGTGGCGGTCTTCGGGCCCTTGGCCACCACGGTGTGCTTGCCGGGGTTCTGCTTGATGGGCTCCTTGAGCATCGCCGGAGCGACCGCGAGATCGTTGACGGAGACCTCGACCGCCTCGGGTTTGGCCCCCTTGATGGTGATCTTGATGAACCCGATCTTCTTCTTTGCCTCGTCGAGCAAGGTCTGCGCGTCGCTGCGGGCCCGGATGAAGGCATCCACTTCCTTCTTCTTGGGCGGGGCGATGATGGGCGGGATATCGATGACCTCCTGGGCAGCCTCGGCGGCCTCCACGAAGAGGCCCATGGCATCGAGGGTGCGCGCCACTTCGATCCCTGTGGAGGGCACCTTCATGATCGAGTGAGCCTTGCGAAACGCCTCGAGCGCCGCCTTGAAATTCTTCTCATCGCGAGCTGTACGGCCGTCGTCCATGAGCTGGCGGGCGGTTGCCTTGGCCTCTTCGGTGGCCTGAACCCCCTGTGCAAAAGCGAGGGTAGGGGAGAGGAAGGCTGCGAGGAGGACAACCCCGAGGGGGCGTGCGAGTCGCTCAGAAACCATCATCATTTTTCTTCTTCTTGCCGCCGCCAGGCTTGGCGACGGGGGGCTTGCTGGTCGAGGGCGGTGCGCTGGTCTTGGGAGGCTCGGGAGCCTTGACTGCTGCCGTCTTTGCAGGCTCGGCGGTCTTCGTCGGCTCGGCCGTCTTCGCGGGCTCTGCCGTCTTCGCCGGCTCGGTGGGCTCAGCGGTCTTGGCCGGTTCTGCCGTCTTTGCGGGCTCGGCGGTCTTCGCCGGCTCTGCCGTCTTCGCGGGTTCTGCCGTCTTCGCGGGCTCAGCGGAGGCGCTGGTCGGCTCGTTCCTGGGGGCCGCGTTGGCCTTGGACTGGAGGGCAAAGGCGGCGGTCCCGGTCCAGACGCCTGCAGTGGTGAGGAGAGCCCCGGCCCCGACCACCCAGTGCTTTGCCCTCATCTTGGCGGACTTGTTGACGGTGAGGGCGGTTGCGACGTGAGGGATGGGTGCCGGCTGGGACCCATCGGCCGGAGGGGCGAAGGGCGCAGCCACCGCGACCACCCCCGACTGGGGCGGGAGCAGGCCGGGGTTGGAGTCGCTGAGAGGGAAGGGCGATGCGGGGCGAGCCGGGTTGGAGCCAGTGCCGCTGATCGGCGCCAGGTGCGAGCGACTGGAGACCACCTGCAGTGCCTCGGCCACCTCTCGCTTGCGGCTCTCGGCGCGATCCCCGAGGAAGCGCTGCACCGTGGCGGCGACCTCGCTCTGGGTCGGGATGGGCGAGATGCAGGCCTCGAGGGCCTGCTGCATCTCGAGGGCGGTGGCGTAGCGGTCTTCGGGGCGATACGCGAGCGCCTTGCGCACCACCGCCGCGAGGGATGGCGGGACCGTGGTGGGAAGAGGCTTGGGCGGCTTGCCGGAGGTCAGCAGGTGGAGGGTCGCGAGCTGGTTTTCCCCCTCGTAGGGGAGGCGACCGGCGAGCACCTGGTACATCACCGTGGCGAGCCCCCAGAGATCGGAGCGCCGATCCAGCGCCTTCCCCATGGCCTGCTCCGGGGAGGCGTACTGGATCTTGCCCTTCACCAGGCCCGCGGAGGTCTCCTGGCTCATGCGACCGGCCGCCTTGGCGACACCGAAGTCGATGAGCTTGGTCACGCCGCTGACGCCGATCAGGATGTTCTGCGGCGACACATCGCGGTGAACCACGTTCAGAAGCTGACCTCGGTCGTCCTTGAGCTCATGGGCTGCATGGAGGCCCGCGCAGCAATCCGCGGCGATGCGCACCAGGCCGTCGATCGGGAACCGCGCCCCGGACTTGATGACCGCGTTGTAGAGCCGCGCGAGGGAGTCGCCGTCGACCCACTCCATGACGAGGAAGAGGGTGTTGTTCTCCTCGCCCAGGTCCATGATCTCGGCGACATTGGGGTGGCGGATCCGGGCCGCCAGCCTTGCCTCGTCGAGGAACATGGTCTGGAACTCGTGGTCATCGGCGTACTGGGGCAGGATCGTCTTGATCGCCACCAGCTTCTCGAACCCGTGCTTGCCGGTGAGGCGCGCCACCCACACGGTGGCCATCCCGCCCTGGGCCAGCGGGTAGAGCAGCTCGTAGCGATCGAGGCGATACCCAGGTTGAAGGTGCGCTTGCTGAGGAGGAGGAGCTACTGCCACGAGGATAAGTATTGCGCGGGTAGGGCCAGGGAGCGAGAGCTTTGTCTCCTAAGAAATCACCGCAGCACCGGAAGCCGATGGCGGGCGAGCTCTTGACATTGCGCACGATGGGGTTGAAGGCATCGCAGGTCAGGCCGGTGGAGGAGGTGGACCCGAAGAAGCCTCCGCGGACGCGGCAGGTATCGGTGGCGCCGGCGGTCCCGGTGCAGGAGTCTTCCCACTCCTGGATGTTGCCGCTCATGTCGAAGATCCCGTCGAAGCCGCCCTGGCAGAAGGCCTCGCTGCCCACATCGATGGTGCCGCCCTTGCCGAGGTCGTTGCCGTTGCAAGCATTGGCAGCGTAGGCGTTCCCGTAGGGGTACAGGGTATCCGAGGGGCCCCGGCAGGCGGCGTACCACATCGACTTCGAGCGATCGGAGATCTCACCCGCGGTGAGCGCGCCGCCGCCGACCTTGCCACAGAGCCGCTTTCCGGCCCAGGCGCAGTAGGCGTAGGCGTCGCACCAGTCGACCCGGGTCGCGGGGCGGTTGGGGCCGGCCTGCGTGGGCGGGTTCACTTCGTCCCAGTACGAGGTGTTCCAGCTGCAGACCGAGGGTTCCATGGTGACGGACTGGAGCGGCACCTGCGCGTCGAGGAACGCCTGGTATTGCGAGGTCGTCACCTCGGTCGTGTCGATGTAGAACTGGACCCCCTCGCTCGACTGGGCCAGCACCATCTGAGGCCCCCGGGCCGCGCATGCTCCGTTCTCGCACACGGGGGTCGGAAGCGCGCAGGGGATCAGGTTGAAGTCGGTCTGATCCGCGTTGCAGAGCTTCTGCGAGTTGCCCTCGCAGGAGGTTTCCCCGGGCTGGCAGGCGGGGGCATCGCAGATGCCTTTCTCGGTCTTGCCGCAGAGGGCCGCGGTGGCGCAGGTCTCGACGGTGTCCCAGCCGTCTTGCTGGGCGTTGCAGACCTGGGCGGCGGCCCCGGAGCAGCGGCGCTCGCCGGGCTGGCAGACCGGCGTCGGGCACTTGCCGAGGAAGACACCGCGGGCGCACAGGTTGTCGTTCCCGCAGGTGTCCTTGACCGAGGAGCCCTTGCCCAGCTCGTTGCACTGCCTCAGGTTCGAACCCACGCAGAAGAAACCGCTGGCCACGCAGATGTCGCACTCCCCCGCGCCGGTGGGGTCGCAGATCTGGGAGGCCAGGCACTGGGTGCCCGGGGTACCGCTGGTGCCGTCCCCGTTGCAGGTGAAGAGCTGCTTCCCCGAACAGTATTTGGTGCCGGGGATGCAGGTGTCGCACTTGGCGGAGGCGGCGTTGCAGGCGCCGTCCGGGCACTGGGCCACCAGGAAGCTGGTGGAGCCGTCCGGGCTGCACTGGCGCAGCTCGTTGGTCGGAGAGCAGAGGAACTGGTTGGGGACACAGCCGCAGAGGTTGGGTCGACCCGGCGCCGCGCCGCAGCTCAGGGGGTCGGAGCAGGTACCGCAGTTGATGGTGCTGCCGCACCCATCGTCCACGTCACCGCAGTTGCGACCGAGGGCCTCGCAGGTGGTCGGGACGCAGCTTGCCCCCCCGGAACCGCCGTCGCCCGCGGAGCCCGCGTCGCCCGCGGACCCACCGTCGCCAGCGGAGCCCGCGTCCCCTGCGGAGCCGCCATCGCCGGCCGAACCGCCGTCGCCAGCGGAGCCCGCATCGCCAGCGGAACCCGCATCACCCGCGGAGCCCGCGTCACCCGCGGAGCCCGCGTCGCCTGCCTGGCCTGCATCACCCGCAGCGCCCGCGTTTCCTGCGGAGCCGCCATCGCCCGAGCTGCCCCCCGCGCCGCTGGCGACGCCCCCGGAGCCGCCCCCGCCGGCCCCGGCGCCCCCGGAGCCCCCGGCCCCGGCGCCCCCTTCTCCTTGCCCTGCCTCGCCGCCGGCGCCGCATTCGGGGCCGACGCAATCCACGCCCTCCAGCTCGTTGAGACCGGCGATGCTGTTGCACCCCAGCGCGAGGGACAGCATCGGAAAAATAAGGAGGGTGCGTGTGCGTCGAGTCATCGAGTCATCCTTGGGGTGAAGGTAACGCCTTAATCTAGCCCAATCGGCCCCGTTGGGTAGAGGGGTCTTCCGCGCTCTCGCCCTTCGGATGTGCCGGGGTCGCAGGGGCTCAGGCGGTGAATTCTGCCTGAGACGAGAGGATCCGGAGGCAGCCACGGGCCGCCGAGGTGAGGGATTCTTCGGTCTCCTCGCCGGCCCCGCGGGCCGCCAGGAGCACCGTGCTCCCCTGGATCTTCAGCCGCTGGAGCCGCACCTCGGGCCGCAGCCGGAACAGCTCGGGGGGGAGGCAAGGGCCGCGCAGGCGCGCCTCCTCCAGCAAGGGCGCGAAGGCCGCCAGCTCCTCGCAGACGGGCCAGGCGCCGGCCCCTGCCACCAGCATGCCCGCCTGGTCCACCAGCACCAGCGCCTCGAAGCCCCCCCGGTAGCGCGCGTGGGCGAGCTGGTAGTGGAGCGCGGTGATCGGGTCGTCGCTACGGCGCTGCCTTCGGTCCTGATCCAGGTGATCCATCGGACGGATTTTTCCGCGCCAGAGGCCATGGAGACAACTTTTCGGTCTTGTCTGCCCACGGCGGGCGGTGCTAGGGCCAGATGGCCTTGTCGCTGGAAAAGTTGCTCGACTCTCGCCGTGTGATCCTCGTGGTCGGTTCCGGGGGGGTTGGCAAGACCACCACCACCGCGGCCCTGGGGCTGGCCGCCGCCGCCCGGGGCAAGCGCGTCCTGTGCCTGACCATCGACCCGGCGCGGCGCCTGGCCAACAGCCTGGGGCTCAAGGCCATGACCACCGAGGCCCAGACCGTCGATCCGCAGCGCTTCCGCGACGCCGGGCTCCCGGTGCGAGGCACCCTGACGGTGATGATGCTCGACACCAAGAGCACCTTCGATGAGCTGGTGCACCGGTACGCCTCCTCGCCGCAGGCCCGCGATCGGATCCTGCACAACCGCCTGTACCAGTACGTCTCGACCTCCCTCGCGGGCACCCACGAGTACATGGCCATGGAGAAGCTCCACGCGGTGAAGACCGACGGGGCCTTCGACCTCATCCTGCTCGATACGCCCCCGACCGCCAACGCCCTCGACTTCCTCGACGCACCGCAGCGGCTGGTCGACGCCCTCGACAGCGCCGCGATGCGCTGGTTCATCGAGGCCTTCCAGGAGTCGGGGAAGCTCAGCTTCAACATCCTCGCCAAGAGCGCGGCCGTGGTGCTCAAGGGCATCGGCAAGTTGACCGGCGGCGATTTCCTCGAGCAGGTGGCCCAGTTTGTCACCGAGCTCAACGACCTCTTCGGCGGCTTCAAGGAGCGCGCCCAGGAGGTCGCCCGGACCTTGCGGGCCCCCGACGTCGCCTACGTGCTGGTGACCAGCCCTTCTCCCATGGCCATCCAGGAGGTGCTCTTCTTCAGCGAGCGCCTCGAAGAGCAGGGCATGCCGCGCGACGCCTTCGTGGTGAACCGGCTCCACCAGGCCTCCGCGCTCCAGGCCGGCGCCGACGCGGCCCGCGAGGCGCTCCGGTCCTTGCCCCTCTCCCTCGACGACGACGCCGCCGAGCGCCTGGTCTCGGCCCTCGACGACGAGCGGCGCCAGGCCCAGCTCGATCGCCTGCGCCTCCGCCGCCTCGACGAGGCCCTGGCGCGCTCCTCCTCGCCCCCCCTCCGCGTCGATGTGCCCGCGCTCCCCTACGACGTCCACGACGTCCGCACGCTGGCCGAGGTCGCCCGGGTGCTGGCCCCCTGAACCCCCTCAGGCCTGGGCCCACCGCAGCTCGAAGGTGGTCCCCTGGCCCTCCACGCTCTGCACCGACACCTCGCCCCGCGCCCGCCGCATGGCCCCGTACACGATGGCGAGCCCCATGCCCGTGCCCCCTCGCTCCTTCCGGGTGGTGAAGAACGGATCAAACGCGCGCGCCTGGGTCTCCGGGGTCATGCCGACGCCATCGTCCGAGGCTCGCAGGGTGACCTGACCCCCCAGCAGGCCCCCTTCGAGGGAAAAATGACCGCCCCGGGGCATCGCCTCCCGGGCGTTGAAGGCCAGGTTGAGCAGGATCTGCTGGAACTCCCCCTTGTTCGCCTGGATCTCGAGGGGCTCATGGCCAAGGCTCAGGCTGAGCTGGATCCCCGGGCCCAGGGTGGAGCGCAGCAGGCTCTCCATCCCCGCGAGGGTGTCCCTCAGGTCAAAGACCTCGACCTCCGGCGGGGTATCCCGGGCAAAGGCCAGAAGCTGGCGGGCGAGGGTGGCGCCGGCCTGGCATTGCTCCTCGATGGTGCGCGCCTGGGCGCTCGAAGGCAGCGCCCCCGCGTTGAGCAGGATGACCGACAGCAGGTTGTTCAGATCGTGCGCGACGCCGGCAGCCAGCCGGGCGAGGGAGTGCATGCGCTCGGCGTTGGCCAGGCGCTCCCGCAGGGACGACAGCTGGGCCTCGCTCTCCAGGCGGCGGGCCTGCTGGAACAGGGAAGACACGATGTCCGCGACGGTTGCCGCGAAATCGCAGTCTGCCTGGGACCACTCGCGCAGGGGGCCGATGTGCTCCACGCAGATGACCCCCAGGATCTCGCCGTCCGCGTAGAAGGGCGCATCCATCATCGACGTGATGCCGTGAGGCCGCAGATACAGCTCGCGCATCTCGCAGGTCTTCGGGTCCTGCTCGGCGTCCGTCACGGCGATGATCCGGCGGGAGCGGATCGCCGCGGCGTAGGCCGGGCAGGTGGACAGGTCGAAGATATGACCCGGACCGCAGGCCAGGTTGTGCTCGTCCAGGATCGCCACGCTGCGGATCCGATCGGCCCCGTCAAAGACCCAGATCCCCACCCGGTGAACCTTCATCGATTCGGCGCAGATACGGGCCGCTGCGACCAGCGATCGCTCCAGCTCTTCCGTGTGCTGAAGCCCCAGCCTCAGCAGCGCCAGCCGCGCCCCTTCGAACGGCTTGAGCGATGGCGCTCGGTTGGTGTTCGATTCCCCCTCGGACATGGCGCTCATCGTAGCACCGGGAGCAGGATGGATGAAACGGGTGGGGGGTTAGCCGCCGAGGTAGGCCTTCTGGATCTCCGGGTCCTGCGCCAGCTCCCGAGAGACCCCCTGCCGCAACACCTCCCCGGTGCGGAGCACGTAGGCGCGCTGGCTCGACCCCAGGGCGACGCGGGTGTTCTGCTCGACGACCAGGATGGTCGTCCCGGAGGCCGCGATGGCCCGGATGGCGCGGAAGATATCCATGACCAGCTTGGGGGCGATGCCCAGGCTCGGCTCGTCCAGCAAGAGCAGCGCGGGGCGCGCCATGACCGCCCGGCCGATCGCGAGCATCTGCTGCTCCCCGCCGGAGAGCGTCCCCGCGTCCTGCTTCATCCGCTCGCCGAGCCGCGGGAAGAGCTGCACCACGTCCTCGAAGGTCTCGGCCATGATCGAGGGGGAACGGTGGTTCCAGGCGCCAAGCTCGAGGTTCTCGCGGACGGTCAGGTTGGGGAAGACCCCCCGCCCCTCGGGCACCAGGGAGACCCCCCGCTCGACCAGCGCCTCGGGCCCCAGACTCGCCACGTCCTGGCCGTCAAACACGACGCGCCCTTGCCTCGGCTGCAGCAGCCGCGCGATGGCCCGGAGCGTGGTCGTCTTGCCCGCGCCGTTGGCCCCGATCAACGCCACCACCTCGCCCCGACGGACCTCGATGGATACCCCCTTGAGCGCCTCGATGCCCCCGTAATTGACCCGTAGATCCTGGACCTGGAGCAGGGGCTGCCCCTCGGGGGTCGAGGGGGGCTGGCGGGTCGGGTGGGCGGTCCTCACGCCGCCCCCTCGTCCTCGCCCAGGTAGGCGGCCAGCACCTTCGGGTCACGGCGCACCTGCTCCGGCGTCCCCTCCGCGATCGTCTCGCCGTGGTCCAGCACGTGGATCTGCTCGCACACCCCCATCACCACCTGCATGTTGTGCTCGACCAGCACCACCGTGACCGCAAACTCATCGCGCAGCCACCGGATCTGCTCCTTCAGCCCCTCGGCCTCCCCGTAGTTCATCCCCGCCGCTGGCTCGTCCAGCAGCACCACCTTCGGGTTCAGCATCATCGCCCGCGCGATCTCGAGCCGCCGCTGGTTGCCGTAGGACAGCGAGGTCGACGGCTGATCCGCCATGCCATCCAGCTTGAACACCGCCAGCAGCTTCATCGCTCGCTCGGCCAGCTTCGCCTCGTCCTCGAAGAACGCCCCGGTCCGCAGCAGCGCCGCCCCCAGCCCCGTCCCCCGCGAGTTCTCGCAGGCCACCAGCACGTTCTCCAGCACCGTCAGCCGGGCAAAAAGCCGGATGTTCTGGAAGGTCCGCGCCACCCCCGCCGCCGCCACCCGGGAGGCCGGCAGCCGCGTCAGCTCGGTGGTGCCCAGCTGTATGGAACCTCCGGGGTCTGGCCGGTAGACGCCGGTGATCAGGTTGAACACGGTGGTCTTGCCGGCGCCGTTGGGGCCGATCAGCGTGAACACCTCGCCGCGGCGCACGTCGAAGCTGACGTCGTTGACCGCCAGTACGCCGCCGAAGCGCACCTGCAGCTTCTTCGCCGAGAGCAGCACGTCCTGCATCGCTAGCGCAGCCGGTCTGATTTCTGGAACGCCTTCTGCCGCTTGAACAGGCCCTTGCGGTAGAAGGGGAAGAGCTGGAACCACGCGCGGACCTTCAGCCAGCGTCCGTACAGCCCCATCGGTTCGAACAGCACGAAGGCGATCAGCACGGCGCCGTAGATCACCGCCTTCAGGCCCGGTGCGTTGCCGATCGCCTCGGGCAGCACGTCCTTGAACGCGCTGATCGCCTGCGGCATGCCGATCAGGAAGATCGCGCCGAGGAAGGCACCGTGCACGCTGCCCAGCCCGCCGATGACGACCATCAGCAGCAGGTCGATCGACTGGATGATGTTGAACTGGTCGGGGCTCAGGAAGCGGATCATGTGCGCGTACAGCGCGCCGCCGATGCCCGCCAGCGCCGCGCTGATCGCGAAGCTCAGCGTCTTGTAGTAGGCGAGGTGGATGCCCATGCTCTGCGCCGAGATCTCGCTGTCGCGGATCGCGACGAAGGCGCGGCCAGTGGGCGAGCGCAGCAGGTTCAGCACCGCCAGCGTGCACGCGACCGCGATCACGAGGCACAGGAAGTAGAACGGCGCGCCCGAGCCGACCGTCCAGCCGAACATCTGCGGCTGGCCGACCATCAGCCCGGCGTTGCCGCCGGTGACGCTCTCCCAGCGAGCGAGCACCTCCTCGACGATGAA
>JALOQB010000460.1 GCA_025453595.1 Polyangiaceae bacterium | reverse complement strand
CGATCTCGAAGGTGCGGTGAGGCACAGAGAGAACGGTAGAGAAGGTGGTGGGGCCAGGCAAGCGAGAGCCAGAGAGAAGGGGTGTCGTTTCTTGTCCGATCCGAAGCGTGGTGGACCCCGGCGTGAACGCCGGGGGATGCTGCTATTTGCTCAACGCCGGCGAGACCACGTACCCGGAGGGCTTCGAGGGCTACGCGGTCATGGCTTCTTACGATCAGCGGCGCTGGTTCCGGGTGCCGACGAGCTTTGATGGCGAGGTTCTGGAGTTCTTCCATGTACCCCGCGGCGACCTGGTCACCTACGCCTATTTTGCACCGTACTCGCTGGATCGTCAGCAGAAGCTGCTGCGCCGCGTGGCCCGGGGGCGAGGGGCGCGGGTCGAGGTGCTGGGGCACACGCCGCAGGGGCGCCCGCTGTCGCTGGTGACGGTGGGAGAGGCGTCCGAGGGGCAACGGGCGATCTGGGTGATCGCGCGGCAACACCCGGGGGAGACCATGGCCGAGTGGTTCGCGGAGGGGCTGCTGCGGAGGCTCGTCGACGAGGAGGACGAGCTGGTGCAGACGCTGCTCGAGCGGGCGGTGTTTCATGTGGTACCCAACATGAACCCGGACGGCGGGTACCTGGGGAACCTGCGCACCAACGCGCTGGGCGTGGATCTCAATCGCACCTGGAATTTCCCTGTCCCGGAGGGCCCCGAGGTCGCCCTGGTGCGGGAGCGGATGCACCGGGAAGGGGTCGACCTTTTCCTGGATATCCACGGGGACGAGCGGAACCCTTACTGCTTCCTCGCGGGCTGCGAGGGGAACCCGGGCTACTCCCCGCGCCTCGCTGCGCTGGAAGCGCTCTTCGAGCAGGCGCTATGCGCCTCCAACGCGGATTTTCAGGACGAGTACAAGTACCCGCGGGACGCCCCCGGCGAGGGCGACCTGAGCTGCGCATCGAACTACGTGGGGGAGGTCTTTGACTGCCTTTCTTTCACCCTGGAGATGCCCTTCAAGGACAACGCGAGCGCGCCGGACGAGGTGGCCGGGTGGTCCCCGGAGCGCTCGATGCACCTGGGAGAATCGACCCTGGAGAGCATCGCCGTGGCCATGGAGGCGATCTAGCTTGAGCCCGGGGGCGGCAGCCAGGAGAGGAGGAGGGCCATCTCCTGGGGGCCGATGGGTTTCTTGAGGTAGAGATCCATGCCGGCGGCGAGGCACCGGCCCCGGTCCGTGGAGAGCGCGTTGGCCGTGACCGCGATGATCTTGCTTCGAGGGAGGCAGAGGCGGTGCTCGATGGCCCGGATCTGGGCGGTGGCGCGGAAGCCGTCGAGCACCGGCATGTTGCAGTCCATGAGGATGCACGAGATGGCCCCGCGAGCGGCGAGGAAGGCCTCGACCGCCTCGCGCCCGTCGGCCACGGCGTGGACCTGGTGGCCGCTCTTCCGGAGCCGGATGGAGAGGTTTTTCCGGTTGAGGGGCTCATCTTCGACCAGCAGCAAGGTGCCGGGGGCGAGGGTCAGGCCCGCCGGGGGCTCGAAGCTGGGCATCGGGATCGACTGCACCGGGAGCTCCAGGATGGCCTCGGTGCCGCCCTCGGGTCGTTTTCCGATCTGGAAGCGCCCCCCCAGCAGGTGGGCGGAGCGGTGGACGTGGGAGAGGCTGAGGCCGACGCCCCGATGCACCTCTCCCTCGGAAGGGACCTGCTGCCCCCACGGAACCTGGAGCATGGTCCTGACGGCGTCATCGATGCCAGGCCCGGTGTCGATGACCTGGAGCCGCAGCAACGAGACCCCCCCGATGGAGCTCATGGCCCCGCGGACCGTCACGCCTCCGGAGCTGGTGAACTGGACGGCGTTGCTGCACAGGTGCTCGAGCATGCCGCCGATGCGCCCTGCGTCCCCGTAGAGAGGCCCGATCACGGCCTCGGAGAGCTCGATGTCGAGGCGAATGCCCTTTCGGAGCGCGTCGCGGGCGGGTTTATCCGTGGCGATACGGCAGACCGCGAGCAGGGAGAAGTCTTCTTCCTCGATGGTGATCTGGCCCTGGTCCCCCTCGGCCAGGTCGATGACGCGGGCGATGAGGTTATGGAGCTCCTGGGAGGCGGCGCGGATGTCCTCGACCTGGTTCCGGAGCTCGTCGGTGGGGCAGGGCTGGGCGAGGATGTCGAGGGCGCAGAAGACCGTGTGGAGCGGGGTGCGAAGCTTGTGGCTCATCGCGCCGAGGAAGCGGGCGCGGGCCTTGGCGCTCTCGCGGGCCTCTTCGAGGGCTGACTTCAGCTGCCGGTTGATGTGGTCGAGGGCGACGGATTTTCGCGCAAGGTCTTGATTTTGTTCAATATTTCTCTGATTTGCCTCGCGCAATTCGGCGAGCGCCTGGCGGTGATCCTGGAAGATCTCTGCGTTATCGAGGGCCGTGCAGAGGAGGCCGCAGACGACCGAGAGGAGCTCGGAGCGAGCGCCGTCGAAGGCGCAGGAGAGGTGGTCGTTCTCGAGGAGGAGGACGTGGTGGCCTCCGGTCTGCGCCTCCATGGGGAGCAGGAGGCGAGCGAGAGGGGCGGCACCGTGGAGGGCGTTGCGGCGCTGGAGGAGCATCTTGTTCGAGGAGATGGCCTCGTCGAGCAAGGGGGTCAGGGAGAGGAACAGATCGGAGTCGTTCGTGAGGGGGACTCCATCACGGGAGTGGGCCTCGACCAGCACGGCGTCGCGGAAGGTACCGCGCTGGGCGCGCACGAGGATGGCCCTGGAAGCGCCGCTCGCCTCGATGAGCACGCGGAGCATCTCGACCGCCTGCTCCTGCGGGTCGCGGCGCCGGGAGAGGGCCCGGTAGGCGGCGGAGATGGCCTCCGCATCGAGGCTCGAGCTGGCGGGGGCCTGCAGGCGCGGCAGCGGGGATTGATCTTCGAGGAAGGGGGCGTCGATCGCCCTGGCGATGCAGGGAGAACCGTAGGCCATGGCGGCGCCGTGGGCGAGGGCCCGGAACCCCTGGGCGAGGCCCAGGAGCCCTCGCCGGGTGAGCCAGCCAGCCGCGTGGTTGGCGGCCAGGATCTCGATGAATCGATCGCTCGAACGGCGCGCCGCGAGCAGCGCCTGATCGGCGGCGGTGCAGACCTGCTCGAGGGCGCCGGATTGCATGGCGAGCTCCAGGTCCACCAGGGCGACCAGGTGGGCCGCGCTGGGGCTGGCCTGGGCCCAGCTGACGAGGTCTTCCCGCAGGGCGAGCATGCGCTCGATGGCGCGGGTCTGCTGCTCGGAGGGCAGCCCTTGCAGGCATTGCTGCCCGAGCACCACCGCCTCCAGGCAGGTGGCGATGATGGCCGCATGGGAGCAGAGGCCGTGGGGGAGCAGCGGAGCCGCGAGCTCCAGCTCCTCCTCGGCGGCCCGGAGCTGGCCAAACAGCAGGGAGAAGGCGGCGCGGGTGACCACCTCGTAGAGCTGGAAGGTCGGGGACTGGACCTCCCCCGAGGCCTGGGGCAGCGACGAGAGCGGCTCGTCCCCCTGGGACTGGAGGAACCCGACGAAGCGCCGGAGGCGCACCAGGAAGCGAGAGGCGTCCAGGTGCGGGTGCTGCTCGTAAAAAGGTCGGGACGCGTCGATCGCGTCCAGCAGCTCCCCCAGGCCCCTCCAGGACAGCATCGCCCCCATCGCGAGCCCCACGTGCGCGTAGGAGGCGAAGAGCAGATCCCCGTGGAGGGCGCCCTGGGCGCTCGCAGACCGGAGCCGCTCCGCCGCCGTCATCGGACCGCTCAGCAAGGGGGCGACGAAGTGGCCGTAGACAAACTCTGCCCTGCCCTTCATCACCCCGCTTTCCATGCCATCCACCAGCGCCAGCACCCCCCGGGCGTGGGCGCGCGCCTGCTCGTAATGGCGCCCCACCAGCAGCAACATGCTGTAGACCATCAGCGCATAGGCCGTGCTGGGCGAGCGCCCGCGCCGCGCGGACAGGTCGATCACCGACAGCACCGCGAAGGAGAACGCCTCGAAATCAGCGCGCTGGTAGGCCGCCGCGAGCACCTCATCCAGGAGGTCGATGGTCACCAGGGCGAGCGGATCCTCCAGCGCGGGCCAGCCCAGCGCGCCCTGGTGCTGGGCCTGCTCCAGGTGCCGCCGCACGCGCTCCTGGAGATCCGCCATGGATTGCTCCGACCAGAGCCCGGTCTCCATCGGCTCCAGGGCCCGGAGCGCCAGGCGCTGGGCCCCCTCCAGGTTTCCCAGGGCCACCTGCAACCGCACGGAGACCAGCTCTGCGCGGGCCAGCACCACCGGGTCCGCCGTGAGCTCGCGGCACTCGGCGGCGAGGCGCTCGGCCTGCCCGTGCTGCCCCTGGAACAGCGCTACCTCCGCCAGCCGCAGCGCGTTTCTACCCCGTCGCTCCTTCGGCGCGCCCCCGAGGAGAGCCACCCGGGGAGGGGACGGACCGATCCGGCAGCGGCG
>JALOQB010000459.1 GCA_025453595.1 Polyangiaceae bacterium | reverse complement strand
TCCCTGGCGTTCTCGGTGCCTGGCGAGGCAGACAACAAGCACGATAGCGCCGCCACGGGTGATCAGATGTACACCTACCGGCTCCGCTGCAAGAAGGGCGAGACGCTCTCGCCGTACTCCAACGAGCTGTCGCGCAACCCGAGCAAGTGATGACGACCCGGCGCCTTGCTCTCGCCCTCGTGGCGCTGCTCTCGTCCTGCGCGGATGAAGAGGCCCCCCCCGCGGCCCCTGGCGGCGATCCGACGACGCTGGCGGTCATCGAGGACATGAACCCGGCGCCCGATGTCCTCGAGGTGAACCTGGAAGCGCGGGCATCCATGCACACCTACGGGTCCAACCCTCCCACCCCGGTGTGGGCTTACAACGGCGCCGTGCCGGGGCCGCTGCTCTCGGCTCGCGTGGGCGACAGGCTGGTGGCTCGCTTCACCAATCGCCTCCCGGAGCCCACCACCATTCACTGGCACGGCATCCGGTTGCCCGCCGACATGGATGGTTCCCCCATGGTGCGGCCTCCGATCCTTCCGGGGGATTCGTACCGCTACGAGTTCACCCTGAAGGACCCGGGGCTCTACTGGTTCCACCCGCATGTTCGCTCGGACATCCAGGTCCAGCGGGGGCTCTATGGCGCCCTGCTGGTGCGCGGTCCAGGCGAACCCGAGAGCGACGACGAGCGTATCCTGATGCTCGATGACGTGCGGCTCAAGGCCGACGGGTCCCTCGCCGAGTTCCTCGACGATCGCTCGAAGATGATGGGGCGCGAGGGGAACACCTTGTTGATCAACGGCGCGGTGACCCCGACCCTCCGCTTCCGGCCCGGCGCCCTGGTGCGCTTGCGCCTGGTCAACACGGCGAACGGGCGCTTCTTCCACCTGCGCCTCCCGGGGCTCTCCTGGCGCGTCCTCGGCTCCGACGGGGGATTTTTCCCCGAGCCTTACGACGCCGAGCGTGTGCTGATCACCCCCGGCGAGCGCTACGACCTCATGGTGCGCATGCCCTCCACGGCAGGGGCCATCGATCTGCTCAACGAGCCGTACGAGCGAGGCCACGAGTCGGCCCATGATCCGGTGATGAAGGTCGCCACGTTCCTGGTCGAGGGCGCCCCGGTCGAGCGCGAGCTGCCGCTGCCAGGCTCCTTCTCCGCGCCCGAGGCCCTCGCCCCGCGCGAGCCCACCTTCTCGCTCCGCTTCAACGAGGAATTCTTGCCGGACGGAGAGCTACGCTTCACCGTCAACGGCAAGGCTCACCCGGACGTTCCGATGACGATGGTCGAGCGCGACAGCATCCATGCCTTCGATGTCATCAACGACAGCGACATGGATCACCCCTTCCACCTCCATGGCTTCTTCTTCCAGGTGCTTGCCCGCAACGGGGCCCCCGAGCCGCCTGCCCGGCTGCTCAACAAGGACACCATCCTGCTCCCCGCCAAGCAGTCCCTGCGCCTGATCTCTCGCTTCGATGAGCCCGGAATGTGGATGTACCACTGCCATATCCTCGAACACGCCGAGCTGGGCATGATGGGCGAGATCCACGTTCACTGACCGGGCCCCGCAGGCCCCGACCTCGCTCAGTCCGATTCCCAGTCCTCGCGGTACCTATCCACGTCCACCCCGTGATCGATCAAGGGTTGCCGGTTGCGGTAGCGCGTGATCCGGGGGCTCGCCAGGATAAACCCGCGGATCACCTCCTCGCGGGTCACCAGGTTCTTCCCCTGAGCCAGCTCCTCGGAGACCGCCACGACCCGGCGCCGCGCCAGGGCCCGGAACAGCGCCGGGATGCTCCGCAGCAGCGACTTGAGGAAATCCTCGGCCTCCGGCAGCCAGGTCATCTCCTTGGGGAGCTCGGGGACGTAGTCAAACTCATCCTCCGTCAGCGGCCTCCACACGTAGATCTGGTTCCCGTCGGGGTCGCGCACGGCGCCGATCAGCTCCTGATCCGGCGTCCTCATGGCGCCGTAAAGCAGCGTCGTCCCCGCGTTCACCAGCGCCACCAGGGCGTCCTCCACGGAGGGCGCCTGGAGCCGCAGCGTCGCCCGGGCCTCGGGCCTGTGCGTCAGCACCAGCCGGAGCAGAAACCCTCCGGCATCGATGTCCAGCCAACCCTCCCCCCGCCGCTGCACCGGGAAACCGGTCGCCTGGTGGTAGATCTGCTCTGCCCGCTGCAGGCTGGTCACGGGTACATCGATGTGGCTCAGTCCGTAGAAAGTCGTGCTCATTCGGTGCTCTTGGTGGGGTCGAGGTGTACGTTCCGAAGCAGG
This sequence comes from Polyangiaceae bacterium, assembly GCA_025453595.1. GTDB lineage: Bacteria > Myxococcota_A > Polyangia > Polyangiales > Polyangiaceae > JANWXX01. The sequence continues at coordinate 2,167 of JALOQB010000459.1, read as the reverse complement.
TTGGCGAGCAAACCCCAGCCAAGACCTTCGAGCACGGAGGGGCAGAGCGCCAGCCAGACCGTGCTTGTATTCGAGAGCGGCGCTCCCAGCAGGTGGTACCCAGGAAGAACGAGCCGGAGGGCCGGCTGGATCACAGGGTGGCGGCTGGTCACCGGGCGATTCGGCGCATCTGTCTGGATGATTCGCGACAGCGGCTGCCCCAGGATCAACATCGCGCGCCGGAGATCCTCGTGAAAGCACGAGGGGAGCCCCTTGCGCTCCTGCCAGTGGACCTCGCTCTCCTCGGCCACCGCCATGCAGGCAACCTGGGGGACCTGATCGAAGATCGCTCGAAACGGGGCAAGCAGCGGTGGCGATCCCTGGGCAGGGAGCAGGGGCCCGAGCTCCAGCTCCCCCCCCTCGGCCACGGCGCCCGGAGGCTCCTGCAGCATGCGGCGCGCCTTGGACAGGATCGAGTGGGGTTGCAGTCCGCAGAAGACCTGCTCGTTCTCCCCCGCCAGGCCCAGCAGCCACCCCTTCTCGTGCCGGTAGGCCAGCTCCCGGGCCCCCAGCTCGCCCATCAGCTCCGCGATCAGCTGGAGCTGATCCTGGCTCTGGCTCCTCGCTCCGGGGCGAAGAAGCCGCACCCAGAGCAAGGTCGGGAGCTGCTCTGACAGCCTTTGCTGCAGCGCTTGCTCCTTTTGCTCCAGCTCCGGATCGCTCTCCAGAGGAGGCCGCGAGGGGGAGCGCTCGGTCTCGAATTCTTTCAGCGAGAAGGTCAACTCCTGGCTGTACTCCTCGGCAGGTCGCCGCAGGAAGATGGCCTCTGGCTCCGCCGTGAGCAGGATGCTCTGCAGCGTCATCCAGATCTGCACCCGCAGCGCGTGGCGCACCTCCTCCGGTTCCGCCATCCCCCACTCGATCAGCGTCTCGGCCACATGGCGGCGCTCCGCTCGGCAAGCGTCCAGGAGCCCCCGCAGCGCCTCTTCCTCCAGCTCCGCGAGCCCCCGCAGCGTCTCCAGGAACAGCCCTCGCGTCTCGGACCCATACGCCCAGGCGATGCGCCCTCGCTGGAGGAACAGGTGCGCCTCCAGGCTTTCGTTGGCCACGATCAGCTCGCCCGATTGCCCCTCCTCGATCCGCTGGCGCAGCATCACCAGAGCGCGGTGCGTCGGCTCCACCGTGATCCCTGCCAGACGTTGCTGCTCGTGCTGTCCTCGCTCCCCTTTGGAACCTGGCATCCTTACCTAGCCTCGCACGAAAGGCCCTGCTTTGCCTGCTGGTATAGCTGCACCCAGTCGAGCCGGACGATCACCTCGGGGTCGCTCAGGTGCGCGTCCACCCGCTCCAGAAAATGCTGCTCCACGCCGCTCTTGTTCGCTTCTGCCCCGGCGAGCCACCGGGCCAGGGGGAGCACCACGACCTCTCCCCAGCGCGTGATGGGCTCCGGGATGGCAAGGGATACAAGACCCTGGGGCCCCCGGGCGACCCTCGTGGGGTCCAGCGGCAAGACGACCCCGTGGCGCGCCGCCAGCGCGAGCACACGGGCCGTGTAGACCGCCAGGGCGTCGAGCCAGGCGCCCCCTTGCTCCCCCCCCAGGGCCGGTTCCAGGGCCCTCCGCAGCACCACCAGCCGCAGGACGCCGGCCCCGGGCCAGAGCAGCAGGTTCCAGGGCGACGGCAGCAGATCGGCCGCTGCCACCCGCGCTTCCGCCAGCTCCCTCAGCGCCAGCGCCCCTTGCCGCTGCTCCGCGAAGGCCTGCCCGGGGCGCCAGAGCCGCGCCCAGCCGGCCGCCCGCTCCTCGATCTGATCCTCGCCGTGCGGCTGGCTTGATGTATGGAGTTTCCATTCATTCTGCTGCGCGTCCTGCAGGTCAACGCGGGCGGCGGCGGCGGGCCAGAAGAGCAGCGGGGGGGTGTCCGGGAGGGTCCCGTGGGGGGGGACGCTGGACAGCTCGGCGTGGTTGTGGGCGGGCTGGAGGGGGGGCGGAGCCAGGGAGGACGGGAGCGTGGGCGGGGCCTCCGAGGGTGGGGGCTCCCCGGGAGGCTCGCTGGGGGCAGGGGAGGGGCCTGGCGAGAGGGGAGAGGCCCCCTGCAGCTGGAGAATGACGCGATCCGCGATCAGCTCGCCGACCTTGTTCTCGGCGTCCTCGGCCTCCTGCTGGAGGAGCTGATGGTAGACCTGCTC
>JALOQB010000170.1 GCA_025453595.1 Polyangiaceae bacterium | reverse complement strand
GAGAGAACAACGGCACGGAGGATCCGCGAGGAGGAAGCCTTCCGGATCACACGGCAGCGGGACGACGAGAGCGCCACCCGGGTCACGCGCTGGATGCGCTTCGATTCCCTCGGCAGGATGCTCCTCAAGGTCGAGCCCAACACCTCCGCGGGGTTTGTCGTGTCCGTCCTGTTGCCCCCATCTGGAGAGAGGGTTCCCGGGCTGCGATGTTTTACGCATGACCCGTCGCTCTCCTGAACAACGCGCCCCGAAAGCGAGCGCTGCCAGACTGGCTACGAGAGCGATATCTGGAGCTGGCGCCGAAGAACTGGGCGAGGACGCGAGGGAGACTGGACGAGGTGGAACTGCGGTGCCCGGTGGGGGCGCTGACGGTGCCGCCGCCCGAGTGAGGGAGCCGAGGTCGGAGCCGAAGGGGGGTTGCGCGCGTAGCGTCAGGGACTGGCCTCTCGTCGGATGGGGGCAACGCGACGGACACCTCTCGGAGGGCGCCGGGGGCCGCAGGCGGGGCAGGGGCCAGGCGGCAGGGAGAGATCAGGGAGAGCCGCCGGGGGAGGGCGCCGCAGAGGGGCCGAGGCCCTCGGGCCAGCCGCGCCAGGAGGCTGCCGGGCCGTGGCGAGGCCCTGTGGGGGCGTCGCTCGCCTAGGCGCACTCGCTTTCGAGGCGCAAGAGGACACGGTCGACGACCGCCTGCAGCTCGGGCCAGCGGGTCAGGCGGTGGTGAGCGGCGCGGGCGAGTCGCAGGTCGTCGGGGGCGCAGAACTGGCCGGTCTTGGCGGTCGGTGACCAGGGCTTGTGGTTGTCGTTCAACCAGCGGTCAAAGCAGGAGAGCTGCGTCAGCGCCGACGCGCCAGCGGCGCGGATCACATCGTCAGCGATGATGATCTCCTCGAAGATTTCGCGACCCTGATCGGCCAGCGGAGAGCGGACGAGCTGCTGCTCGAGCTCCTCGTAGGTCGGCGGCTGTGGTCGCGCGGTCAGCGGCGCGATGGCCGTGAACACGTCGGCGTGGATGAGGATCTGGCGCAGTTGCCGGCCGTCGAGGGTGAAGGGCATCGCGCCCCACTTGCTCATCGTGTTGACGCGCTCGAACAGATGGAGGAGCCGAGCGATGCTCGGGGCACAGGAGAAGGCGGCGTACTCGTCGCGAGCGCTGGCGACGACGCGACCGGACTTGATGCAGCGGACGAACCCAGCGACCAGCAGGTCGGTGCGAAAGTCGAGGCGAAACCCGTCAATGGATCCGCCGCGATCGTACCGGCCGGCGAGCGGAAGAGACAGGGGGCGCCAGGCACCGGGCGTCGCTTCCAGCAGCGCGATGTGGACGGCCGGGGAGGCGCGCAGCGAGAGACCGGAGATCGGACAGCAAAAGTCGAAGAATCCCACGACCAGGAGGTTACACAGCGCCGTGGAGGCGAGAAAGCACGTGGGTGAAGATGACGCTGGAGCAGGCGCCACGGGTTCGATACACCGTGAGCTATCGGCGACGCCGGGTAGTCAGGTTCTTGGGGTTGTCGGGTGGGTCGCGGTCGTCCGCCGCTCGCTACCTTGAACGCAGCCGGCGTCATCTCCTCTAGCCTCAGCCTGAACTCCGCGTGCGACCCGCTCGGCCTTGGGCCAACCGAAGCTCGGAAGGCGTACCTCGCGGGCCTGGACGTGGCGGGTCTGGAGCGGCCGTCTGCTTCGCGAAGAGACCTGGGCGGAAGTGGATGCTTACTTGCCCTGTGGCCGAGAGCTGAGGGCGCAGTATGCTTTCCGGCAGCCCTGGCAAACGATCCATGGCGACGCGACTTGAACACCTCGCAGACGCCGTCCTGGCACGACGAGCTCTTGAGGCCCGTGGCTTGGTGCAAGAGATGGCGCGTGCCGGTTTGAACCACAAACTGGTGGAACCCGCCGGGGTCCGCCCCGCGGTACGGGTGATGGCCGCCGCGCTGGCGGAGCTGCTTGCCCAGCGTCACGGGTTTGTGCCTGGTCCCATCCCCGGTTGTCGATCGCAGCGGCTCTGCTGGCGACGACAGCGACGAGCCGCTAGCGTGAGCCAGGCATGCTCGATCTGGTACAAGAGCTCACCGTGCTGGTGCAGGCCTTCGAGCGACAGGGCATCCCTTACGCCCTCTGCGGGGGGATGGCCCTGGCGGTGCACGGCGCCCCGCGTGCCACGCAGGACATCGACCTGATGGCCAGGCGGGGGGACATCGAGCGGATCCGCGGCGTCGCCAGCGAGTGTGGCTTTCTGTTCGAGTCGCTCCCGATGACCTTTTCCTCCAGCGGGATCACCATCCAGCGCTTTAGCAAGCTGATCGAATCGCGTGCGTTGATGCTCGACGTGCTGTTCGCCGAGGGCCCTCTGGCCAGTGTCTGGGAGACCCGAACCTCGTTCCCGTGGCAGGGAGGGAGCCTTCAGGTCGTCTCCCGCGAGGGGCTGATCAGCCTGAAGCTGGCCGCAGGGCGCCCCCAGGACATCGCGGACATCCAGCGCCTGCGCGAGGTGCACCGTGGTTGATATGTCGTCCGAGGCCATCACCGCCCGTCTGCAAGAGATGGCTCGCCTCAGCCGCGAGGCGCCTCCTTGTCGGGTGGTTGATATGTCGTCCGAGGCCATCACCGCCCGTCTGCAGGAGATGGCCGCCCTCAGCGCCCTTTGTTTTCACCTGCAAGCGGCCGGAGAGCAAGCCGAGGGCGCGGCGGGTCGTGGTGAGCCTTGCCCCACCCCGGAGGCCAGGGCGTCGCAGGCGTGAGGCGAGCGCGGAGGTCGGGGTCACCGGTACCCGCCCTGTTCAGGAGCCGGCATGACGTCGGGCAGAGGTGCTAAGAGAGGAGGTTGTGTCCCTCGTCTCTCTTCGCCGCAACGCCCACAGCACCGCCAAGCACCTGACCGCGTTCCTGCCCACCACCCGGGAAGAGATGGCGGCGCGGGGCTGGGATCAGCTCGATGTGCTGATCGTCAACGGGGATGCCTACGTGGATCATCCGGCCTTCGGGGGGGCGCTGATCGGGCGGTTCCTGGAGGGGCGAGGGTTCCGGGTGGGGATGATCGCGCAGCCCCGGTGGGACTCGCCGGAGGACCTGCTGCGGCTGGGGCGTCCCCGGCTGATGGTCGGGATCACCGCGGGCAACCTGGACTCGATGCTGAACAAGCTCACGGCGCAGAAGAAGGTGCGGGGTGAGGATCAGTACTCGCCCGGTGGGCAGACCAACCTGCGCCCGAACCGGGCCAGCATCGTGTACGCGAACCTGTGCCGCCAGGCGTTCCCCGGGGTGCCCATCGTGCTGGGGGGCATCGAGGCCTCGCTGCGGCGCATCGCGCATTACGATTACTGGTCCGACTCCGTGCGCCGCTCGGTGCTGCTGGATGCCAAGGCGGATCTGCTGATCTTTGGCATGGGCGAGCGCCCCGTCTGGGAGGTGGCGGAGCGGCTGCGCAAGGGCGAGACGATCCAGCAGATCCGGGGGGTGCGGGGCACCGGGCACACGCTGCGCAAGGGCGAGTGGGAGGAGCTGCCGCGGTCGCGCTACGTGCAGGACGGCGCCACGGTCTTCCTGCCGAGCTTCGAGCAGGTCACGGCGGACAAGGCGGCATTTTCCGAGATGTCGCGGAAGTTCCAGTACGAGACCAACCCGGGGAACGGGCGCCCCATCTGCCAGCCCCACGGGGCCGAGGCGATCTACTTGAACCCCCCCGCCGAGCCCCTGTCCACCGCCGAGATGGACGGGCTCTACGACCTGCCCTTCACCCGGCTGCCGCACTGGACGTACAGCGAGAAAATCCCCGCCTACGAGACCGTGAAGCACTCGATCGTCACCATGCGCGGCTGCTTCGGCGGCTGCACCTTCTGCTCGATCACCGAGCACGAGGGCCGGGTGATCCAGTCGCGCTCCGCGGAGAGCGTGATCCGCGAGGTGCGCACCCTGCGGCGCATGGGCGACTTCAGAGGGGTCATCAGCGACGTCGGCGGCCCCACCGCCAACATGTACCAGATGACCTGCAAGAGCGACGAGATCGAGCGCGCCTGCCGTCGCCTCAGCTGCGTCCACCCGGACATCTGCGAGAACCTCCAGACCGACCACCGCCCCCTGCTCGACCTGCTGGGCCAGATCCGCAAGGAGCCGGGGATCAAGAAGGTGTTCCTGGCATCCGGTGTCAGGTACGACCTGGCCGAACGATCCCCGGAATTTATCCGGGATCTGGCGCAGCACCACACGGGGGGTCAGCTCTCGGTGGCGCCGGAGCACAGCCGGAAGGACGTGCTGGACCGGATGAAGAAGCCGGGGATCGAGAGCTACGAGCGGTTCGCGGAGGAGTTCCAGTGCCAGAGCCAGGCGGCGGGCAAGGAGCAGCACCTGGTGCCGTATTTCATCTCGGGGCACCCCGGGTCGACGCTGGAGGAGATGATCGACCTGGCGCTGTACCTGAAGAAGAACGGGATGAGGCCGAGGCAGGTGCAGGATTTCATCCCGACGCCGATGTCGATGGCGACCTCGATGTATTACACGGGGCTGGATCCGTTCACGGGGAAGGCGGTGTACACGGCGAAGGACATGAAGGAGAAGCGGCTGCAGAAGGCGCTGCTGCTGTACTGGGATCCGGCGCACCACGACGAGGTGAGGGAGGCGCTGCGGCAGGCGAAGAGGTCGGATCTGATCGGGACGCGGCCCCACTGCCTGGTGCCCCCGGCGGAGGGGCAAGGTGCGCTCCCGCGGTACATGAAGCGCAAGGTGCAGCCGAGGGCGAGCCGGGGCGGTGGCGGCTGACCGGGGGGGGGGAGGGATGCAGAAAGGACCGATGCGAGCGGGGGCGTTTCGAGGGTATGCTGGGCAGTAGAACCAGGTTCTTGCCCAGAGGTACCCGATGCGAGCGCGACGAGCGGGTCAGATCATCGCTTTGACTACAGGATTGCTGGCGCCTTCGGTGGCGCTGGCGGCGCCGTTGATCATCGACGGAAGCCAGACCAACAACACCTGCCCGGGGGGCGTGGTGCGCGACGGCGGTCGCGCCTGCGAGTACGGCGGGGAGCAGACGTTTGACTACGTCGAGCTGAAGAACAACGCGGTGCTGTACGTCCGGCGCTTTGACGGGACGAACAAGAACAGCAGCGGCAACCTGGTGCTGAAGGCGACGGGTCTTGACCCGACGAACAGCTTCTCGATCAAGGTGGACGCGACCTCGCGGGTGCAGGGCAAGGGCGCGGGGTACCAGGGGGCCCAGTGCCGGGACGGCGCGGGCCCGGCGACGGCGCCGCTGAGCGGTGGTCGCGGTGGCTGCTCGGTGCGTGACTCCGGGGGCGGAGGCGGCCACTTCGGCCCCGGCGGCCGCGGCACCAAGGACAACCCGACCAGCTTCCCCGCGGGCTACGAGGAGAACTGCGTCGGCCAGGTGAACGCCTCCAACAACGCATGCGTCTCGACGACGAATTGCCGGAACGACGACGGGCTGCCGACGGTGGCGGGGCTGGGGTTCTCCCACAGCATCTACACGCCGGAGTTCGGCACCGCGGGCGGCGACAAGGGCTGCCGCGACGGCGACGGCTTCGGGGCCGGCGACGTGCGCGCGGGCAACGGCGGCGGCCGCATCGTGCTGTTCGCAGCGAACGCGGCGCAGACCGGCGTGCTGCGGATCGAGGGGCGCGTGACCGCCGACGGCAACCGGGGCTGCGCCTCGGGGAACGACTCGGCGGGCGGCGGGGCAGGCGGTACCATCCTGCTCATCGGCGACACGGTGCAGGTCGCGGCCTCGGCGCGGGTGTCGAGCCACGGCGGGCGCGGCGGCGATAGCCAGCCCAAGTGCCTCCCTTGCACCACCAGCGCGGACTGCGCCTCGGGCCAGACCTGCGATGCGGTGGTCGATCCGCAGACCGGCGCCACGCAGAACCGCTGTGGCCCCTGCAACTGCACGCCCTGCTCCACCAACGCCCAGTGCAACGCGGCGCTGGGGCAGACCTGCAAGAACCTGGGGGGCAGTGTCGGGAGCGTCTGTGCAGACGCCAGCAACCGCTGCACCCCGACGGATCCGGGGGACAACGAGGCGGAGTGCATCGGCACGCAGAACGCCGGCCTCTGCGATGACTGCGGCGGCGGCGGCGGTGGCGGTATCATCAACGTGCAGTCCCGGGTGGCGAGCATCGACCCGAGGGCGATCTTCGACGTGCGGGGCGCCTTTGGCGGCGTCTGCCCCATCTGCACGGGCGAGGCCGGCGGCGGCATCGGCGAGCTGCAGCTGGACTCGGCCTACGTGGGCGAGATCTGCGACGGCTTTGACAACGACTTTGACGGCCAGGTGGACGAGGGGTTGCCGCCGCTCTCCTGCCCGGACGGCACGACGCCGCCCTCCTGCGTCAACGGCGTCCCGCAGAGCTGCCCGGTGAACCCGGCCACCTGCACCGTCCCTGCCAAGGACGCGCGGCCCCGCTTCATGCTGGTGGTCGACACCTCCGGGTCGATGCTCAACGACGTCGCTGGCAACCCGCTTTTTGGCGACGGATCCGCCGAGTTCCCCGGGGTCAACACCGGCAACCCGTCCCGCCTGTTCACGGCCAAGAGCGCGGTCTCGAAGGTGATCGCCGCCTTCCCGGAGAGCGACTACGCGCTCGCTCGTTACTACCAGGATGTCGGCAAGAACCGCAGCTGCCAGACCGCCTCCAACTTCGAGTGCGCCAAGCTCTGCTGCAGCTACGACGACCCGACCGACAACGTCGCCCCCACCTACCCGACCACCTACCCGGACAACCAGTGCCGGCTGTCCTCCCTGTACCCCGGGGCGAACTACCCGAACCAGCCGACCTTCACCTCCAACATCTCCGTCGGCTGGCCCACGCCCGAGGCAGATTGCATCAACTACGCGGGCTCCTGCGGGCCGCCACGCCGCGGCGCCCAGGTGCTGGTGGGTTTCGACCGACCCCTCAATCAGTACCTCTCCTGGCTCGACAACAAGGAGACGAACTTCACCGAGACGCCGCTGGATGCGGAGGGCGACCGGTGCAAGGGCGGCGACTGCGAGCTGCGGGGCACGGGGCCGACGCCGCTGGCCGGGGCGCTGCAGGCGATGAACGACTACCTGGGCCCGGTGATCGACTGCGATGGGGCGAAGAGCTGCCGCAACTACGCGACGATCCTGCTGACGGACGGCGCGGAGAGCTGCGAGGGGAACCCGGTGACGGCGGCGCAGCAGCTGCTGACCAAGGGGGTGAACACCTACGTGATCGGCTTCTCGGTGCAGCCGGGGGAGCGGGCCCAGCTCAACGCCATCGCGCAGGCGGGCGGGACAAACGCGGGGCAGTTCACCGGGGGCCCGGACCGGGCCTTCTTCGCGGCGTCGGAGCAGGAGCTGGCGAACGCGCTGGCGGCGATCATCGCGGGCAGCCAGGTCTTCGAGAAGTGCAACGGCATCGACGACAACTGCAACAACCTGATCGACGAGGGCTTCGAGAACAAGGGCACCCCTTGCGACAACGGCAAGCTCGGGGAGTGCCGCGTCGAGGGGGCCTTCCAGTGCTCGGCGGACGGCGCGACGACGGTGTGCTCGGCGGCGAACAACCCGGGCCCGGCGCCCAAGGCGGAGGTGTGCAACGGGCTGGATGACGACTGCAACGGCTTCGTCGACGACGGGCTGAACTGCCAGGGGTGCATCCCGCTGCCCGAGGTGTGCAACAACAAGGACGACGACTGCGACGGCGTCGTCGACAACGTGGACAAGCTGATCGACACGGGCAAGCCCTGCGGGCTCACCCTCGGCCTCTGCAAGGCAGGCCTCACCGCCTGCCAGGCGGGGGCCCTCGAGTGCGTCGGCGCCGTCGGCCCCGTCGCCGAGGTGTGCAACGGCCTCGATGATGACTGCGATGGCGTCGTCGATGGCATGACCAAGGGCTGCTACAGCGGCCCCGCGGGCACCGAAAATGTCGGGGCCTGCGTCGCCGGCAACCAGAAGTGCAACGCCACGCCCAACGGCCCCGAGAGCTACGGCCCCTGCATCGGTGAGGTCGTGCCCAAGGCCGAGGTGTGCGACGGCATCGACAACGACTGCAACGGCCTCGTCGACGACAACGTCAGCGACGGCCAGGGCAACGTCACCGGCGCCCCTTGCTGCCCCTTCGGCGACAAGTGCGGCGTCGGCGTCTGCACCGCCGGGGCCTTCCAGTGCGTCGGCAACGCGGTGCTCTGCGCCGGCGGCGTCGGCCCCACCGCCGAGGTGTGCGACGGCCTCGACAACGACTGCAACGGCAAGGTCGACGACCTGCCGGGCCTCGGCACCGCCTGCGTCCAGCCCGGCGGCTGCCCCGGCGTCCTCGCCTGCGACACCGACGCACAGAAGACCGTCTGCGTCTCCCCCACCACCGCCGTCCCCGAGATCTGCAACGGCCTCGACGACAACTGCAACGGCCAGATCGACGAGGAGCCGGACGTCTCCCAGAACGACGACCGCATCGGCAAGCCCTGCGATGTCCCCGTCGCCCCCAACGACCAGGGCGCCTGCAAGGCCGGCGTCTCCGTCTGCACCGCCGGCGGTGTCTCCTGCGTCGGCTCCGTCAAGCCCTCCGTCGAGGTGTGCAACGGCCTCGACGATGACTGCGACGGCATCGTCGATGAAGAGGCGCCCTGCCCCGCAGGCACCGCCTGCCAGCAGGGCCAGTGCGTCGAGCCCTGCAAGGTCGGTGAATTCCCCTGCCCTGGCGGCTTTGCCTGCCAGAACGGCTTCTGCTTCTCCGTCTCCTGCGAGGGCGTCACCTGCCCCGATGGCCAGGTCTGCTCCGAGGGCAAGTGCATCGCCGGATCCGGTGGGTCCGGGGGCGCCGCCGGCGAGGCCGGCGCCGCGGGCGCCGCCGGCGAGGCCGGGGCTGCCGGGTCCGGAACTTCCGGACAGGCGGGCTCCGGCGCCGCGGGCACCGCCGGGCAGGCGGGTGCCGGCGGGGCCGCGGGGGCCGCGGCGGGGGCCGGTGGGTCCGGAACTTCCGGACAGGCGGGGTCCGGCACGGCGGCGAGCGGCGGTCAGACCGGCGCCGCGGGGGGTGAGGCGAGGGCGAACGGAGTCTTCGGCCTGACGACGGGCGGAGGGGGCTGCGCGGCGGGCTCCGGGCCGGCGGGGGCGAGCGGGGCGCTGGGGTTGCTGGTGGCGCTGGCGGGGCTTGCGGCCCGGCGCCGGTCCCGCGGGGCGGAAGGGGGTGCGCGATGAACGGCCTGCGCTGGGTGATCTCCGGGGGCCTCGCGGCCCTCTTCGCGGCCTCGCTGACGGCCTGCTCCACCGAGTCCTTCTGCTTCACCAACTGCGGCGAGGTGGGCCCCGGGGGCGCCGCGGGGGTAGGTGGGTCGAGCGGGGGCAGCAGCGGCACCGCGGGCTTCGCCGGCGGTATCGTGGGGGGCGGCGGAAACGGCGGCGACGCGGGGGCGGCGGGCGAGGCGGGCTCCGGCGGGTGCGCGGCGGATCTGACCTCGGATCCGCTCAACTGCGGCACCTGCGGCAACAAGTGCTCCCTCCCCGGAGCGTTCCCCGCGTGCTCCGCGGGCAAGTGCGTGATCGATCAGTGCGCCCCGGGGCGCTTCGACCTCGACAAGAACCCGGACAACGGCTGCGAGTACGCCTGCCTGCTGACGGACCCGCCGACCGAGGTGTGCGACGGCCTCGACAACGACTGCAACGGCAAGGTCGATGAGGGCACCGACCTGCAGCAGGACAAGAACAACTGCGGCGCCTGCGGCGTCAACTGCGAGGCCAACCTCACCAACGCCAGCGCCACCGACTGCGTCGAGGGCCTCTGCGCCATCACCCAGTGCGCCCCGGGCTTCGGCGACGCCAACAAGGTGCCCAGCGACGGCTGCGAGTACACCTGCCCCGTCAACCCTCCGGTGGACGAGGCGTGCAACGGCCTCGACGACGACTGCGACGGCAACGTCGACAACGGGAACCCCGGCGGCGGCCAGCCCTGCACCGAGACCTGCCCCAACGGCACCTGCCTCGGCCAGTGCACCCCGGGGATCCGCCAGTGCGCGGGCGACGGCACCTTCCTCTGCATCCCCGGCATCGGCCCCAGCATCGAGACCTGCGACGGCGTCGACAACGACTGCAACGGCACCGTCGACGACGGCTTCGACCTGCAGAACGATCCCAAGAACTGCGGCGCTTGCGGCACCAGCTGCGACGTCCCCAACGGCGTGGGCTCCTGCCAGGCGGGCGCCTGCGTCTTCGTCGAGTGCAAGCCCGGCTTCGCCGACCTCGACCCCGCCCAGCCCGGCTGCGAGTACGCCTGCGCCACCCCGGTCCCCGGCGTCGAGGTGTGCGACGGCATCGACAACGACTGCAATGGTGTCGTTGATGACACCGCCATCCTGCCCCCGGCGGGCTTCTGCAACAGCAAGGCCGGGACGCCCTGCGCAGGCACCCAGCCCGAGTGCAAGGGAGCGCTGGGCTGGATCTGCCCCTACGGTCCTGACGCGGAGGTCGACGATCAGGGGGTGCTGCGGGGCATCGAGACCCGCTGCGACGGCAAGGACGGGAACTGCGACGGGCAGATTGACGAGTCCTTCCCGCTGGTCGGGACGCTGTGCGACGACGGCAAGTTCGGCGCCTGCCGCAGCACCGGCGCCTTCCAGTGCAACGCCACGCAGGACGCCCTCGAGTGCGTGCTGACCAAGCCGGGTCAGGACGCTCCGGGCGCCGAGGTGTGCGACGGCGTCGACAACGACTGCAACGGCCTCGTCGACGATGATCTGCCGGACAGCGCCTTCGCGATGGTGCCCCTCGGGGCCGTGATGGTCGACGCCTACGAGGCCTCGCGCCCTGACGCCAGCGCCAGCGCCAGCGGCCTCCTCGCCAACGTGGCCTGCGCTCGCCCGGGGGTGTTGCCCTGGGTGGCGCTGCCTCACGCGGCGGCGGCGGCGGCCTGCAAGGCCCGTGGCCCCAAGTACCGCCTCTGCACCGCCGCCGAGCTACGGCAGTCCTGCGAGGGCCCCTCGACGCAGGTCTTCCCTTACGGCAACAGCTACCAGCCGGCCACCTGCAACGGCGCCGACAAGGCCACGCCGGCCAAGCTGGAGCCCACCGGATCCCTGGCCGCCTGCACCACCGCCGCCGGCGCCTTCGACCTCTCGGGCAACGTCACCGAGTGGACCTCGACCAAGACCGGCGAGACCAAGACCAACCCGAATTTCGACATCTACCAGCTCCACGGGGGCTCGTTCCTCTCGCCCGCCATCGGCCTGGAGTGCTCCATCGACCTCGCGCCTCGCGCCGCCGAGAACGCGATCCTCGATAGCGTCGGCTTCCGCTGCTGCAAGGACCCGTGAACCCGGGGCCTCTGGCGCTCCAGGGGTCCCTGCCTCCCTGGGATCTGGAGCGCCGCCGCTTCCCCGTCGCGCCCCTCGTGGACTGGCTCCTTGCGGGCCTGCGCCACGAGGGGGTCCCGGTCTCCTGCCTGGAGGACCTGCCGCAGCTCCTCGACGGCCCCCGGGCCCGCGCCCTCGCCCGGAAGCTCACCCGGGCGAGCGCCGCCCCGGGGCCTCGCGCTCTTGTCGAGCAGACCGTGCGCGCCCTCCTGCCCGAGATCGCTCCGGAGCGCCTCTGGCTCCAGACCTTTGCTCACGTCCGTATCCTGCTGCCGGGTGACCACGCCGCGGCCTTCCCTCCCCACTGCGACTTCGGTCTGGGCCACGGCCTCCACGAGCGCAACCTGTGGCTATCCCTCTCCGAGGCCCGCGGCGACGGCGCCCTGCACGCCCTGCCGCTCCTCGACTCCCTCGCGTTGCTGCATCGCACACCTGAAGTACGAGGTATCTTCCACGGGCCTGTGGTGATCCCTCCTGTCCCCACGGACGCCGGGGAGGCCCTTCTCTTCACGCCCCTCCACCTGCACCGCGCCAGCCCGCCCACCGGTGGCTGCCGCGTCAGCATGGACCTCCGCATCCTCCCTCGCGGCACCGTCGCCCCGGACCTCACCTTCACGCCGCTGCACCCCGGGCGCACCCCCGCCGTGCCTTGACCTTTGCCGGCCCTGCCCACAGGACCGCCCACCAGCCTCCGCAGACGTCCACGTCCACGAAACCCGTCCACGTCCACGGAACCCGTCCACGTCCACGAAACCCGTCCACGTCCACGGAACCCGTCGACGTGCCCGTGGCCGTGGACGTGGACGGTCCCGTGGGCAAGGCCCCTTTGCCCACCTGTCTTGAAAGGGAAGGGAGATAAGGTGCCCTTGTCAGGATCGAGCGACGCATAAAAAGATTGCACTCGGGGCGCACCACCCTATGCTCTGTCGGATGAAGGTAAAAAAGTACTCTTATTGCTTCCTGGGACAAATTTTTGCGGCATCTTGCGGGATAGGGTGTTCTTCTACACCCTCACAACAAGAGTTGCTGGGTAGCCGCGATGAAGCCATCCAGTTGAAGGGGGACGAATTTTTGGACGTCTCGCTGCCACCTGACTCTGGAGCTTATGCGAGCGGCAGCGCGGCAGGGTCTCTACATCTCACATACGATGAAATATTGGCTCCTCACGGTACCTTTGAGAAGCCACAAGACAAGCCCACGTCACCTCCTTTGTTCGGAGGAGAACAGCCGCTTCATGAGGCAGAATCTTCAGGCAAGTCTCGCGTTTTGCGATATGTTGAGCAGAAGAACCCGGAAGATAAGGTAACAGTACTCGTCAAGTTTGAAGATCCACCTTTCGCCTGGCACAAACTGGACGCAGCAAAAGAGGACGAGAAAAAGAGAGCTTGGGGCCTTGGTGTAAGGAAGCAGCAGATCGAGTCATTTACCAAGAATTTGCGAAACAAAATATCGACCCTGGAAGGGACTTCCATTGAGACGTTCCTGGCAGCACCCATCGTGGCAGCCAACCTACCTGCCAAGAACATCCCAGCCTTGCTTGATGATAACTCCATTGTAGATGCTTTTTTGGATACTTTCCCCAGTTCTCCTGAAATTGCTTACACAGGCAAACAGGTGCGAACCGGGATGCGATTTAATATTTTCGAGTCTGGTGGGTTTCGTGGCCAAAGTCACGGTAGAAATGGTGGCTCAATTCGAATTGGAATTATGGATGATTTGAGCCTATGGACTGGTCATCCTGGCTTCAAGCGTTTTGGATGTTCGCCTGTTCCTCCTTATTCTTGTGGTTTTATCTTCAACATGTTTGATAAGGTAATGAATTGCACAACACTCTTCTCTTGTTCTGTATGGTCGAGCCCTCAGTTGAACTCCATACCCCCGTGGAACGGTTTGGAGACACACGGTCTTGTCATGTCTGGTGTCATGAACGGAACCATCGAAGCTGGCCAAGATCCCAACTATACTTCTACATTTGACCGAGAAAGGCGCAGTGGTGTCATATCAAATAGTGAAGCTGATTTTTACTACTACGCGCTCACACCCACAAATACCACAGGAGGAGGAAGCGGTTCTTCCACGCTACGTGCAATCGATCAGATCATCGCGGACAACATCGATGTGGTTGCGCTCCCAAGGAACTACAGTGGTTTCCCCACCGAGTCATGGGGTTGGTGTTGCAATCCATGTTCGAGGACCTGTGATTGCCAGGGCATGAATTCAGCTCTCGCCAATCTTGCCTCGCAAGGTACCCTGGTCGTAAAATCTGCTGGAAATGGTGGTATCGGAGCTACCTCTCCCAACGCTCACGAGTGCCGAACTACCTACCCTGCCGGTCGCAGCAGTGTTCTCACGCTAGGTGG
The DNA here is from genome assembly GCA_025453595.1 of Polyangiaceae bacterium. Classification (GTDB taxonomy): domain Bacteria; phylum Myxococcota_A; class Polyangia; order Polyangiales; family Polyangiaceae; genus JANWXX01. Next base: position 2,081 of record JALOQB010000170.1, on the reverse strand, counting down.
CTTGGATAGTTCAGAGATTTCAGATAGTTACAACTCTTTGTCCATGTTTCTCGAAGACCCGAACTTCGGAAGCGCAATGGGAGGTGCAAGCATCAGAATCAATGGAACTGTACGCGAAAAAGGAATGGCCGCGATTGACTTGAGTGCTCCGGCTTACTGGCATTACTATTATGATTCTGCTTCTGCTGTGGATCCGTTGTATGCCAACACTTTTATTTATCCAGGCACATCCTTTGCCACTTCCGCAACTGCATCAGCAGCAGCGTTGCTGAGGCAGGCTGCCAAGGCAAATGGCTGGGATTGGTCTGGTTATGAACTGATGACCAACATGCTCCTCATGGGCGACGGCTATGCAGCTCATGATCAACTGGTCAGCAATTCAGCACTTTTCAACGCGAGTACTCCACCTCGTTACTGTGTCAACAAGGGACCTCTTGCTTCGAGCCGGCCCTGTGGATTTGACATGTGGAGCGGTGCTGGTCGCACGAAGATGCACTTCCCTTCCAACAACGACATGGGACCGTCTGGAACCTGGGGATGGGGAAGTGTGAACGGGACGGTTTTTCACCAGCAGTACAGTACCGGATGGTCGCTGGCCCCCAGCAACCCTTCTGTCTCTGTCAGCCAGGTAAAGGTTGCCATGATGTTCCCTGAAAGCAACCTGGACAATGCATCCGACCTGGAACTGGAGATCTACAACGCTTGCAGCGGTCCACAACAAGGGGTTGTCATAGAGTATGACCGCTCGTTTCACCACCGGAGTCGTCTGGTAATGACTCCCTCAAACTACACGATCCCACTGAATTGCTGGGCTGCTCGTGTGTATGGGGCTCATGTGACTGCGAACCGTGGTTACAAGTTCTACCTTGCCTGGTACTGGCACTCCCAGAACATCGTTACGCACTGAAGAGGTCTCCGATGAAGTTCACGTACATCGTTGTGTCGCTGTCGCTCCTTGGCTGCACCGAAACCTCGGTGAATCCACCTGCCAACAACACCGAGCAGGTCGGCTCTCCTGGCGCAGGTGCCGCCGGTGATTCCTCCCAGGGGGGAACCTCTTCTGCTGGTTCTGCTGGCTCTCCTGCTGGTTCAGCTGGTCAAGTTTCCTCGGGAAGCGCTGGGATCTCCGCTGCTGGTCAGGGGGGTGAAGCCGGGCAAGCTGGCGCTAATGCGGCAGGGCAAAACGGTCAGAGTGGCGAGGGCGGAGCAGCACAAGGAGGCCAGGCAGGAAGCCCAGGAGAGGGAGGAAAAGGAGGGGGGAAAGACCCGTCCGTTGTGTGTGAAACGTTGCCTATCCAACTCGCAAGTTGCGAGACCTGTGATTATCTGAAGGGGTCTTACACCGATTTGACCATGGATTGTACCCTTCATGGAATCGTGGGGTGCGTGCCCAAAGCCCTTCACAGCGGTACGGAGCTTGTTTATAGCAGTGTTTTGCTGGATGAAGCGGGAGTTGTGATTGCATGTTATAGGTCCCCAACTGTCGTTGAAGCGGATATGCCAGGATGGACAGCGCCTTCTGCTAACCACAGAGAACAATGCAAGAAGATGTTTGGCGACAATCTGAAATTCTGTAACCCATGAGATCTGCATAAATTCGCATTCAAGCAGGAAAACTCAACTCTTTCTTGATCCTTCCCCATTCATTTCGAGAACCGGGGAGGTGGATGGGCACCGGGGGCGGGGATGGTTGCACGAGGTTGGCCCCACGGTCGAGGTTCGACGGGAGGCCCCTTGCCTGGTACGAGTACTCCCAGAACATCATTACGCACTGAAGAGGTCTCCGATGAAGTTCACGTACATCGTTGTGTTGCTGTCGCTCCTTGGCTGCACCGAAACCTCGGTGAACCCACCTGCCAACAACACCGAGCAGGTCGGCTCTCCTGGCGCAGGTGCCGCCGGTGATTCCTCCCAGGGGGGAACCTCTTCTGCTGGTTCAGCTGGCTCTCCTGCTGGTTCAGCTGGTCAAGTTTCCTCGGGAAGCGCTGGGATCTCCGCTGCTGGTCAGGGGGGTGAAGCCGGGCAAGCTGGCGCCAATGCGGCAGGGCAAAACGGTCAGAGTGGCGAAGGCGGAGCAGCAC
>JALOQB010000169.1 GCA_025453595.1 Polyangiaceae bacterium | reverse complement strand
TCCAGATCGCGAACCTTGGCGGTCCCGTGCTCGGCGAAGCGCTTGGTGGCCCCCGCCGCGATGCCGTTGATCAGGTGGACGCAGCGGTGGCCATCGGCGCGGATACGATCGACCAGCGGGACGATGCGATCGGCCCGGGTGGCGTCGGCGTTGACAAAATGGCAAGGCAACCCGGCCTCGTGCGCCGCGGCCTCGAGGGCCCGGGCATGGTGCGAGCCGATCTGCAGCTTCTCGCTGTCGTAGTGCATCGCGTACACCGGGACCCGCTCGCCGAAGAGGAGCTGGATGGCCAGCGCCCGCAGGATGCCGCCGGACCCACCCAGCATCAGCACCGCGCTCCCCTGGGGGAAGGAGGCGCCAACGGGGCGCACCGCCGACCGGGCCCGGGCCAGATCGGAGGCGGCCACCGAGGCCCCCTCGGCGGCGAGGCGCTGGGCCATCAGCTTGGGGCTCACCCCGCCAAAGGGGAGCTTGGGGAAGGTTTCGAGCTGGATCGTCGTCATGATCGCCTCAGCCCTCCCCTGTACCTCGCCTCGGCTCCGCCGGGTACCCCCCCGATCAGCTCTTGACCAGGGTGAGCCGGGGCGCCGTGCCGAAGGCCGCCAGCCGGCCGCTCTCCTCGCCCACGTAGACGTCGCAGCGCTCGTCGACGCGGAGCAGATCCGGCACGATCTCGCAGGGGACCTGCCCCAAGAGCTCCCCGTCCCGGGGGCGCACCACGTAGACCTCCCGCTGCGGCACGAAGAGCGCCCCGGACCTCAGCACCGGGTCCAGCCTCCGCGGCACGTCGTCCTCGGCCATCTCCTTGCAGAGCTGGAGCCGGAACCGCGTCTCGCCGCTCGCCGCGTCGATCGCCAGCAGCGCCCCGCGCTCGGTGTTCGCGAAGAGGCAGTCGTCCACCGCCAGCCAGGAGGCCTGCCGCGGGGCCTCCCCGCAGGCGATCTGGTAGCGCTTCTCCCCCGTGCCCCGGTCGAAGGCGATCAGCCCTGTCCCTCGCTCGTCCCGCGTCAGCAGCGCCACCGTGTCCCGCGTCACCAGCGGCGCCCCCTGGAGCTCGGGCCTCGGCGGCAGCGCCACCGAGAAGCGCACCGCCCCCGTCCAGGCGTCCACCGCGTGGAGCTGGGCCCCGCGGCGCCCGGACCCCTCGTTTGTGATCTGGAACAGCACGTCGTGATCGAACGACGCGGCCTGCTGGCAGGGCGCCTCTGTCCGGAACCTCCATACAATCTCACCGGACTGGACATCGAGGGCGGTGAGGTGCTGGTCCCCGGCGGAGAAGACGAGGAGCTTTCCGGCGCGGCGGAGCCTGGCGGCGCTGCCCCTGGGGAGGGTGTGGCGCCAGCGGATCTCGCCGGAGACGAGGTCGACCGCGGAGAGGTGGCGCTCGCCCTCGGTCACGACCAGCAGCTTGGGGAGGCCCGGGGCGTGGATGACCATGCCGGAGGCGGAGCCGCCGACTCGTGGGCCGAGCTGGACCGCGAGGGAGATCTCGCCGTTGCCGTAGTCGTGGACGTGGAGCTGGCCGTCGGGGTGGAGCCGGGCCAGGCCGCCGGGGGTAGGGATGGCGATGGCGCGCTGCACGGGCTGCACCCAGAGGCGATCGCCGGTGTTGCGGCCGAGGGCGCAGAGCTCCCGGTGGCTGGTGACCAGCAGCCGGTCGCCGCAGAGGAAGGTGTTGGCCAGGTCGAGGCCGGCGACCTCGGCCTGCCACCGGGGCGCGAAGCGGAGCTTTCCCTGGCCGAGGCCGGGGCCCTCGGCGGCGGGCTTCTTGTGGGCGGCGAGGGCGTAGGCGCGGTAGCTCTCGGGGGCGTTGTTGACCCTGGCGGGGGGCTCCTGGCGAGGCCGCAGGGCCGCCTGGAGGCGCCGGACCGCGTTGCGGAAGCTGTCGAGGCGCAGGTTGAAGGCCTGGGAGCGATCGTGGCGGAGCAAGGCGCGTCCGAGGGCGCGCCCCAGGTCGGCCACGGCCTGACCGAAGGCCCTGGGGTCGAGGCCCGGGAAGGTGTCGCCCGCGCTGGAGCCCGGGGAGGCGGAGGCTCGCCGGAGGGTGAGCTGGAGGGCGCCGCGGGCGTCGAGCTGGAGGGCGCCGGAGAGGCGTCCTGCCTCGAAGCGGCGGTGGAGCGTCTGGGCGCGTTCGAGGGCCTGGAGCGCCTGGTGGGCGAGGTCGACGAGGCGCTCTGCGACCAGGAACGCGAAGCACTCGCCCAGGTCGCGCTCGGCGTTGCCGGCGCGGAAGCGGAGGCGGCTCGCGGCGAGCAGGGAGAGCAGATCGGTGCGGGCGACGGAGGGGGGAGGTTCGTCGGGGGAAGGGGGCCGCAGGAGCAGCTCGCAGGAGAAGGCGAGGGGCGCGTCCTCGTCCTCGGGCAAGGTGATCCACGCGGGGGTGGACGGGAGCGCGGGGCACCAGGCGCCCTGGCTCTCCAGGAGAGCGCGGGCGCAGGCGAGATCCGCATGCTCGTGGTCGTGGGCGCGGCGCGCGAGCCGCTCGTCGAGGGCGCGAGCGAGGCCCGCCAGGAGCGCGTCCCCGGGGAGGAGACGCTCGTGGATGGCGACCTCGGCGCTGGCTCCGCCCCGGAAGAGGGAGACCAGCACGCCGGTGCCCTCGCGGACGATGCCCAGCTCCCAGGGATCATCCTGGAGGTAAAAGGGGAGGGTGGCGCGGCCACGGCGTCCTGTGGCCAGGTCCGCGGCGGCGTAGGTCAGGTCCCGGAGGAAAGGGGCGACGTGATTTTCCCCCACCCGGGCGGTGAGGTTCATCCCGTCGACGATGAGGTCAAGGACGCCCTGCTGGAGGCGACCTGCGCGGGCCTGCTCGGTGCGGCCGAAGAGGATCTGGAAGCCCGTCATCTGGCGTGTGGAATGTAAGTGCATCGGTGACCGAGACGAACTTTTCGCCCTCCTTTGCACGGTTCTGGACAGGCCCACGGAGACCCGCTAAGCGAGGCCCCGTTGCGGCCAGATCTCAGGGAAAATATCAGGCTCGGGGCGCTGGGGGCCCTCGCCGCGAGCCCGACCATCTTCCTGCTCCGGGGTTTCACCGTCGACGACGCCTGGATCCCCGCCCGCTACGCCTTCCACCTGGCCTCCGGGGCTGGCTACCGGTTCAACGTGCCGGGCCTGGTCTCCGACGGCGTGACCCCGCTGCCCTGGGCGCCGCTGCTGGCGCTGCTCGGTGGGGCCTCGATCGAGCGCGCCTGGTCCGTCGCGCGCGGGCTCGGGGTCCTCTGCTGGATGGGCGCTGCGGCCTCGCTGGCGATCGCCACCGCCAGGGCGCCAGGGCCGCGCCTCCGCTGGCTCGCGCTGCTCCCGATCCCCCTGTCAGCCCCCCTCGCGGCCTGGTCCATCGCCGGCCTGGAGACGGGCCTCGTGACGCTGCTCTGCGCCCTCGCCGCGGTGGCCTCCCCGGCCGGGGCCTGCGCCGCCGCGGGCGTCGCCGCGGCCTTCCGCCCGGAGCTCATCGTCCTCGCCTTCGCGGTCGCCCTCGGCGCCGCCTCGACCTCCAGCCGCCGGTGGCCCCTGTTCCTGGCGCTGGCCCTCGCCCCGTGGGGGCTGGTGGTGGCCGCCCGGCTCCTCTTCTTCGGGCGCCCGGTGCCCCTGTCGGTGCTCGCAAAGCCGTCCGATCTGACCCATGGCGGGGCCTACGTGGTGGCCGGTTTGCTCCTCGGCGGCGCCCCGATCCTGGCGCTCCCTGGCCCGGGCGCTCTTGCCGCGCGCGGGTGGATCGCCCCGCTCGGTGCGGCCCTCGCCCACGCCGTGGCGGTGGCCCTCGCCGGGGGCGACTGGATGCCCCTCTCGCGGCTCCTCGTCCCGTCCTTGCCTCTCTGGATGATGGCGGCGGTGCGCCTGGCCCCGACCTGGTCGCGCCCCGGGGCCTGGGCCCGCGCCCTCCTCGCCGCCGCGGGCCTGCTCTTCGTCTGGTGGCGCGTCGGGCCTGCGGCCTCCTCTGTCGCGCCGACCCGCGCCTCGCTCATCGCCCAGGCTCGCCCCCTGCTCGCCGCCCGCGGCGCCGTTGCAACGCTGGACATCGGCTGGGTCGGGGCCTCCACCCAGGCCCGGGTGGTCGATCTCGCAGGGCTGACCGAGCCTGCGTTCGCTGTCCTCCCGGGGGGGCACACCTCGAAGCGAGTCTCCGGCGCCATGCTCGCGGATCGGCGCGTGGATACCCTGCTCTTTTTGAGACAGAGCGGATGCGAAGGCCCCTGCGTTCGTGCCGACGGTGGCCCCTTCGAGCGCGCCGTCGAGCAGCGCCTCGCGGCGGACCCCTGGGTGAGCGAACGCTTCCATCTCGCCGGCGAGATCCGCGCGGGTTCCCTCGTTTACGTGCTCCTCCTGCGGGACCTTGAAGCTCAGGCTGTTCCGCCGTAACACTACGCCGTGATGCACCGCTCCCTGCTCTGCTTCCTGCTTGGCGGCGCCGTTGCTTGCGGGGGGGCAGGCGCCTCGGGGCCCGAACCAGGCGCCGGGGCCGGCGGGGCATCCGGAACTTCTCTCTATGGAGGTTCCCCATCCGGAGGTTCCGGAGGTTCTTCGGCCGCGGGGGCCGGGGGTTCGCTGGCCGGAGGTTCCGGAGGTTCGCTGGCCGGAGGAGCCGGGGGGGCTTCGGCCGGAGGTTCCGGCGAGGCGGGGGCGGGCGGGGGCGAGGCGGGGGCCGCGGGTCAGGCGGTGGCTGCGGGGAGCGGGGGCGACGGGGGAACCGGGGGTGCCGCGGGGTCGGGGGGGGCCGCTGGAGCCGGGCCGGTGGTGACGACGATACGGGTTCATTACCCGGTGAAGCCCGGCAAGAAGATCACCTTGCGAGGGGATGCGGGGGGGTTGAGCTGGCAGCAGGGGGTGCCCCTGGAGGCGGGCCCGGGGGATGTATGGACATTCTCTACGACCACGGTCACGGACGACGTGGAGTGGAAGCCGATGCTGGACGACGCGGTGTGGTCGAGGGGTCCAAACTACCTGGTGAAGGCCGGGGGAGAGGCCGACGTCTACCCGCATTTCGAGGTGACGAGCGGGGTGGTGAGCCTGTGGAAGCCGGGGTTTTCCTCGGTGCATCTCGGCGCGAAGCGAGACATCTGGGTGTACCTGCCGCCGACGTACCTGGAGAACGAGCGTGCCCGGTTCCCGGTGCTCTACATGCATGACGGGCAGAACCTGTTCGACGGGGCGCTGGCGTTCGGGGGGAACGAGTGGCGGGTGGACGAGGCGCTGGACGCGGCGGCGGAGAGCGGGGCCTCGCGGGAGGCGATCGTGATCGGCGTGGGGAACACGGCGGAGCGTATCTACGAGTACACACCGTCCGCAGACCCGGCCTACCAGCCCAGCGGGGGCGGGGATGGGTACCTGTCCTTGCTGATCACGGAGCTGAAGCCGCTGGTCGAGGGGGAGCTGCGGGTGCTGCCGGGCCCGGAGCACACGGCCCTGATCGGCTCCTCGCTGGGGGGCCTGATCTCTGCCTACGGCGGCGTGCGTTATCCCGATACCTTCGGGCTTATCGGGGCCCTCTCTCCGTCGACCTGGTGGGGTGACCGCATGCTGCTCGACGTCGTGGCCTCGGTGCCAGGGCAGCCCGCGCGCGCGCTGCGGGTGTACCTCGACAGCGGGGACTCGGGGCCCTCCAAGGATGGGCTGGAAGACACGGCGCTCCTCGCCGAGCAGTATCGCTCCGTTGGCTACAAGGACTCGGTCGATTTCCTTTACAAGGTCCAGCCTGGCGCCACGCACAGCGAGTTCTACTGGGCCCAGCGCCTCCCCGCGGCGCTGTCCTTCCTGCTGGGGCCGCGGCCACACTCCGGTTCAAAGCCCTTCTGATGCAGCGTCCACCGCCCCCATCCGCCCCCCTGCTCTCGCCGCGCCGCTGGCCGGGCCTCCTCGCGCTCTTCTCCGGGCTCTGGGTGGGCAGCGGCGTGCTTCTGCTGGCGCTGGGGCCTCGCTGGGTCGGGGCGCTGCAGATCCTCTTCGGGGGGGCGCTCTGGTGGGTGGCCCGGGGGCTGGCGCGGCAGGAGGAGGCGATGCTGCGGGAGCTGATCCGGCGCCGGGATGAGGAGCGCACCCGGAGCTTCGCCCTCGAGCAGCAGGCCGCGCTGCTGGAGGCCCAGGCGCGGGAGCTTGAAGAGGCCCGCGACGACGCGCTGCAGGCGGTGCGCTCCAAGGATCAGTTCCTGGCCAGCATGAGCCACGAGCTGCGCACGCCCCTCAACGCGGTCATCGGGCTCTCGGATCTGCTCGTCGACACCAGGCTGGAGCCGCAGCAGCGGGAGTACATCGAGATCATCTCGAAGAGCAGCCATACGCTGCTGGATCTCATCGGGGATATCCTCGACATGAGCAAGCTGGAGGCCGGGCGTCTGGAGCCGGAAGCCCGGCCTTTCGAGGTCAGCGCCTGCGTGGAAGACGCCCTCGATCTGGTGGCAGCCCAGGCCCACCACAAGGGCCTCTCGCTGGTGCTCCGCGTCGGCCCCGACGTGCCCTTGCGCATCGTCTCCGACCTGGCACGCCTGCGCCAGGTGCTGGTCAATCTGCTGAGCAACGCGGTGAAATTCACGGCTCAGGGGTCGGTCTCGGTCCGGGTCCAGGGGCGTCCCCTCGGGGCGCATGTCGAGCTGCGCTTCGACGTCTCCGACTCTGGCATCGGCATCCCCGCTGACCGGATGGACAGGCTTTTTCAGCCCTTTGTCCAGGTCGATGCGTCCACCACGCGGGAGTACGGGGGGACGGGCCTCGGTCTGGCCATCAGCAGGGCCCTGGTCGAGCTGCTGGGCGGCAAGATCTGGGTCGACAGCCAGCCCGGCAAGGGGGCAACCTTCTCCTTCACCATCCTGGCCCCCATCGAGCCCTCCGACCCCTGGGAGCCCTTCCTCGGTCAACGGGTGCTGGTGGTCGACACAGATCGCGCCTCGTGCGAGGCCACCGTCGAGCTCTTCCAGGCCCTCGGAGCCACCGCGAAGGCGGCTTCTTCCGAGGTCGAAGCGCTGCGGCTCCTGCGGGAAGACGCCCTCGCCTTCTGCATCGTCGACCTGGCCTCCTGCAACCCTGAGGGCAAGCCTCTGCTTCACCTGGTACAGCCGCGCTTGCCCCGCACCACGCGCGTGCTGGCCATGGTGTCCCGGGCCGCCCGCGGGCCGGATGTCCAGCACAAGGCCCAGGGCATCACCCTGCTACCCAAGCCCCTCGGGCGCGCCGCGCTCGCCCGCTTCCTCACCCAGGAGGAGGCCGCCCTCCCCCTGCCGTTGCAGCAAGAGATCCCTCCGCCGAGCTCCTCCCTTCGCGCCCTCATCGTCGAGGATAATGCCATCAATCGCAGGGTGTTGCACAAGATGATCGAGCGCCTCGGGCACCAGGCAGAGGCGGTCGACAACGGGGAGCAAGCCCTCGAGACGCTCACCAGGAGGCCCGGTCAGTTTCAGCTCGTGCTCCTCGACGTCAACATGCCTGGCATGGATGGCTACGAGGTCGCCCGCAGGATCCGCGAGGACCTCAAGGGCCCCCTGCGCCCCTGGGTCGTCGGCGCGACCGCCAACGCGCTCCCGGGGGATCGGGAGAAATGCATCAACGCGGGCATGGATGACTACCTCTCCAAGCCCATCGAGCTGGCGGCCCTGTCGAACATCGTCGCCGCCCTCTCTTCTTCTGCCATGCCCACGGGCTTCACCACCCAGGGGGCCGTCTCGATCATCGATCTCTCATTGATCCACGATGCGAAAAGAAAGCAGGGAGAAGAGCGCATCCGCGCGCTCCTCTCCTCCTTCCTGGAAGAGAGCGGCGAGCGATTCAACACCCTGCTCCAGGCCATCGAGCGGCAAGAGTGGGCCCGGTGTCAGGACCAGGCGCAGCTGATCAGCGACGCTGCCTCCCAGATCGGGGCCGTGCAGCTCACCTCCTTGCTCCTCGGCGTCGGCATCCTGCTGCGCGAGCAGCGCCACGACGAGCTCCTCGACCTCATCCCCGAGCTGAACCGCATCTTTTCTCGCACGGTCCAGGCCCTCGCACGGGTCGTCGCTGCCCCCAACCTGGGGGCCCGCATGGCCCGGTGACGGGGCCCGTCCTCCGGGGGCGGCTACCTGGGACATTGAATGAACCAGGGGGCCATGGCCGCCTTTGGATCATCGGCTTACGATCGCTCCATGGCCGAGGGAAACAAGGCGCCGTGGCGCCTGAGCGAGCTGAACATCACCGGGTACCGATCCTTCGGGCAGCGAGTGACGATCCCGCTGGGGCGCGAGAGCGTGGGGGAGCCGTGGGTGGTTTTCCAGGGAGAGAACGGGGTGGGGAAGTCCTCCGTGCTGTCGGCGCTGGAGCTATTTTTCCGCGGGGTGATCGTGTGCCTCGCGGCGGGGGCGAGCGGCTCCTCCGACGCAGAGCTGACGGCGCGGTGGGATCTGATCGCGTCGGTGGGGCACCGGGATCTGCTGGTGCGGCGGCGCGATCGACCTGCCGGGTTCGAGGGGGCGACGGTGCTGGAGGGGCGCTTCGGGGACCCGGCGCTGGGGGTGCTCCGGGTCAGCGTGGAGCCGCGAGGGGAGGAGGCCCACGTGAAGCTGCTGCACAGCGCCCGCGGGCAGCAGTTCTTCGAGCCTGATCGGAGCGCGTGCGAGGCGTTGCTGCGGAGGATCGAGGCGCCGCTGGGGGAGGGGAGCCGGCCGCTGGCCGCGATGACGGCGCGGCGGCGCGCGGTGTGGCTCCCGGAGGACACGAGCAACGGGGTGGTGCCGGCGGGGCTGCTGGTGCAGCTCTTTCGCCTGAGGACCTCGCTGGACCCCTCGGAGCGCCGCCGGTGGCGCTCCTTTGTCGAGGCCCTCAAGCGCTTCGATACCTTCGCCGCCCGCGAGGTCTCGGTGGAGCGCCTGGACGCAGGCCCTCCGCAGCTCCTGGTGGAGGAGTTCGGGCGCCTGGTGGTCCCGCTGGCGGAGCTTGGCGCGGGGGAGCAGCAGGTGGTGGCGCTGGTGGCCGCCCTGGTGCTGGGTCGGGGGGCGGTGCTGGCCATCGAGAAGCCCGAGCTTTGCCTCGACACCAGGCACCAGCGGGCGCTGGTCGAGCTGCTGGAGAGCCACGTCCGGGGGGAGACCGGGGGGCAGATCCTGATCGAGAGCAACGCCCCGGGGTTTGCCCGGGGGCTCCAGGTACGCTTCCTTCGCGCTCCGGCGGGCGACGTGACCATCGAGCGGGTCGACGGGGCACCCGCGGCCCGACGCGAGGCGGTCGCTCGGGTGTAGCGCGGCCTGGTGGCTGCGATTAAGGTGCGCGGCTCCGGGCTGCCAGGACAAACCCTGAACGCAAGAGGTGCAGAGTGATCGCGATGGTGACAGGGCGTGTGGCCCACGAAGAATCGGACGGAACGCTGGTCGTGGACGTGAACGGAGTGGGCTACGAGCTGCTGGCCCCGCTGGGCACCGTGGGGCGGCTCCGGGGCGCCGGGTCCAAGGCCCCGGGGGACACCCTCACCTTCTTTGTCCACACCCACGTCCGCGAGGATGTGCTGCAGCTCTTCGGCTTCTCCTCGGTCTTCGAGCGCTCGGTGTTCCGTGAGCTGCTGGGGGTGTCCACGGTGGGCCCCAGGACCGCCCTCTCGATCCTGTCCCACGTGCCCGCCAACGAGCTGGGGCGCGTCATCGCTCGCAAGGAGCTGGGGCGCCTCACGGGCATCCCCAACGTGGGCAAGAAGACCGCCGAGCGCCTGCTGCTGGAGCTGCGTGACAAGCTGCCCGCCGGCGGGGATGCGCCGGCCCCTCGACCGGCCGGATCCAAGGCGCCCGCCAGCGCCGCCAGCGCTGGCTCTGACAACCGGGCGGTGCTCATCTCGGCGCTCACCAACAGCGGCTACAAGCAGGTCGACGCCGAGCGCGCGGCCGAGCTCCTCGGCGAGCGGGTCGAGGTCCTGCCGGTCCCCGAGCTGATCCGCGAGGCGCTCCGCCTGCTGGTCAAGTGATTCAGAGCGAGGCGAAGCGCTCGCGGCCCAGCGCCTCGGCCTCCCGGGCGAAGGAGAGCGCCTCCGTCAGCGACGCAACGCACTCGGGGCGGTGCCCGTCTGCCGCCGCGCTCCAGGCCCGGTTCATCCAGCGCTCCGAGGCCGCCAGCGGCGCCATCACCTCCGCGTAGGCGGCGAAGCCCACCTTGGCGGCGATGGCCTCCTGGGAAGCGCCGACCCGCTCGGGCCCGAGCCAGAGGAGCTCCTCGACCCGATCCTTGATCGCGGAGAGTTCCATATGTTGACTCTCCATAGACAGAGTTTCCATACCCTGGACGAGTTCGGCGAGGGCATCGCGGAGGGTGCCGGCGCGAGGGGGTCGCCGGGAGCTGGAGGCGTCGAGGGTCTCGACCTCGAGGGCAGGGGCGCCGGCGCGGCGACGTGCGGCGATGCCGCCGAGGGCGACGAGGACGCCGGCGGCGACGGCGGGCCAGGAGGGGCGGGGCCACTGGGCGCCGCCGTACATGGTGACGGCCATGCCAGCGTAGAGGATCCAGTCGGAGGCGGAGCGTAGGGCGTTCATGGGGGAGGAGAGGGTCAGAGGGCAGAGCGGGCGAGATCGAAGAAGACAACGCAGACCTGGGCGAGGCCCTCGCCGACGAGGAAGCCGGCGGCGAGGGGGACGCCGACGTCCTCGACCCAGGCGAGGCCCATCTTTTTCTCGGTGGCCCAGGCGATGGCGCAGCCGATGCAGTAGGTGAGGGTGACGCTCATGGGGAGGTACATCGAGAGGCCCAGGACGACGCCGAGGCCGCCGCCGGCGCCGAGGGTGAGCACGAGGCCGGAGGTGGCGCCGGCGAGGTAGCGCCAGGGGACCGCCTCGGCGACCTGCTGGGTGACGGGGTCGGTGCCGGGAGGTGGGACGAAGATCTCGAGCGCCGCCTTGATGGCCTGTCCCTGGGGCGCGGTGAGCGGGTCGTTGCCGAAGAGGAATTTCTTGGACAGGAGCACCAGGGTGACCAGGCTGACGAGGGGCCCCACCCAGGCGACGGCGATCTGGGTGAGCTGCTGGCGCCAGGGGATGGCGCCGACGAGGTGGCCGGTCTTCAGATCCTGCATCATGTCCGACCCCTGGCTGGTGGCGACGCAGACGCTGACCGCCATCAGCAGCGCCACGACGGCGCCCTCTTTCCCCAGGATGGAGACGATGAGGACGATGGTGATGAGGGCCATGCCCGAGAGCGGGGAGTTGTCGGTCTTGCCGGTGGCGATGCTGACGATGATGTTGGCGAGCCACATCCAGAGGGTGGCCACCACGGCCGCCAGGACGATGCGCAGGGGCGAGACGGCGCTGCCTGCAAGGAAGCCAGCGGCGAGGAGCACCAGGAAGCTGACGCCGATGCCGATCCAGAGCAGGGATGGGCTCATCTCCTGGGGGCCCCGGCTCTCGCGAGGGGAGGCGGCGGAGGCCTGGCGTTGCTTCTGGATCGAGCGGATCGCGCTGAACAGCATGGGCGCGGTGAGGAACACGCTGGCGACGGAGCCGCCCAGCAGCATCCCGACGCCCAGCGGCCGGGTGACCTGCTTGTAGGCCCAGGCGGCGGCCAGGCTGTCCCGGAGCGCCACGAAGGCCGGGCCTTCCGCGGAGCCGGCCTTGGCGGCGGCCTTGGCGCCGAGCTGCGCCAGCACCTCGGGCGGGGCCCACCCGCGCGCCACCACCAGCGGCGTGACCATCCAGTGGCCGATGACCGCCCCGACCATCATCACCAGGCCGGCCTTGCCGGTGATGTAGCCGCCGCCCAGGGACGTGAGGCCCCCGGCCACGGCGATGACCACCGCCACCGAGGCGGGGAGCCCCAGGAGGCCACCGAGATCGAATTCCTCGCTTGTACGCTCGTACCACCCGGGCGCATGCCACCCGGGGAAGAGGGTCTTGAGGCTGGTCAAGAGGGCGAACACGATGGCGATGGCGATGCCCGTCATCAGCCAGCGAAAGCGCGTGGGGCCTGCCCCGACCGCCTTCAAAATCTGCGCGGTGGCGACCCCGCTGGGGAAGGTGAGCCGCTCGAACTCGATCATCTGCTTGCGGCTCGGGATGATGAACAGGACCCCGAGGAACGAGCCGGCGACGGCGGCGGCGGCGATGGCCAGCAGCAGGCGCGGGTCCAGGAGCTGCACCAGGCCCGGGTTCTTCTTCAAGAACTCATCGACCGTGAGCCCCAGGGCCGAGGCCTGCGCGGCGACGGCCGGCGCCCTGGATGCCGCCTCGCTCTGCATCAGGTAGAGCACCGGGACGGTGAAGATGATCCCGCCGGAGGTCACGTTGATCGCCGCGGCGACCGTCTGGTTGATGTTGTTCTCGACGATGCTCCCCTTCTTCATCAGCACCCGGAGCACGCCGAGACCCAGCATGGCGCCCACCATGCTGGCCGGTACGATGAACCCGAGCTTGAGGCCCGCGTAGGTGAAGCTCACCGTCAGGGCGACGCCCACCACGGTGCCGAGCAGCACGCTGGCCAGGGTGATCTCGCGGTAAGGCCGCGACTCGATGGAGTTGGTCTCGGGGGGGGGAGCGCCGCTCATGGCGCCGCCAGCCTAGAACATATGGGGGAAACTTGCGCTAAGCTGGCGGTCGCATGGTTGCCCCCGCGTACCCGAGAACGATCGGTAGGTATGTCGTCAACGCCCCCTTCGCCTCGGGAGGTATGGCCACCATCCACCTCGGGCGGCTGGTGGGCCCGGTCGGGTTCAGCCGCATGGTGGCCATCAAGCGGCTCCATGAGCATCTGGCTCACGACCCCGAGTTCGTCCAGATGTTCCTCGACGAGGCCCGTATCGCGGCACGGATCCAGCACCCCAACGTGGTCTCGACCATCGACATCGTCGAGCTCGACAACGAGCTGTTTCTCGTCATGGACTACATCCAGGGCGAGTCGCTTTCTTACTTCATCAAGCGCGCTCGAAACCACGATCAGCGTGTGCCCCCCAACATCGCTGTCCACGTCATGGTGGGGGTCCTCCACGGGCTCCATGCGGCCCATGAAGCCAGGGACGAGAAGGGACAGCCCCTCGGGATCATTCACCGGGATGTCACCCCCCACAACGTGCTCATCGGCGTCGACGGCGTGCCACGGATCGCCGACTTTGGTATCGCCACCGCCGCCGGACGGCTCCATCAGACGCGTGAAGGTCAGATCAAAGGCAAGGTGCAGTACATGGCGCCGGAGCAGCTGACCAGCAAACCCACCGACCGACGCTGCGACATCTACGCAGCCTCCGTCGTGCTCTGGGAGAGCATCACCGGGCAGCGCCTCTTCAGCGCCCATACGGACGCCCAGATCATGTACAAGGTGCTGGAGACCAGTGCCGAGCGACCCAGCAGCATCGTGAAGGGCCTCCCCATCGGTCTGGACGCGGTGATCCTCAAGGGGCTCCAGAAAGACCCAGGGAAGCGCTACTCCACCGCGGAAGAGATGGCCATCGCGCTCGAGAAAATCTTGCCCCCTGTGACGACCAGCGTCGTCGGCGCGTGGGTGCGCGAGCAGGCCGCCGAGCCGCTCGCCAACGCCGCCATTCACATCCAGGAGGCCGAGCGCACTTCCCCCAACGAACGAGCCCTCGCCATCGCTCATCTCGCCCGGGTGCAGGCGCCTCCTGCGGCGACCTCCTCCGAGGTCAACCCACCCGAACAACCCTCCGCCGAGGCCAAGGCCCCACCAGCCCCGCTTGCTCCTCCCGTCCAGAGCGTGCCTCCAGTCCCCGGCGAGGTCTCCGCTGAGTTCTTCCTTGAGCCCCTTGACGAGCTGCCCCCTCCCGGCGTGGCGGCCCCCCTGAACGGCCCCCCTCTCGAAGCCCCTGGCCCTCCCCCACGGAGGGATACCTCCACCACCGCAAGCCCCCACGATCTCCCGGAGGAGACGCGCTCGGTCCTTGATGCCTCCATGGCGGTCTCCGATGACACGCTCGCCGAAGAATCGTTCCCTCCTGCTCCCCGGAAAGCTCCGCACCAGAAGCTGGTCCTCGGGGTGATCTCCGGGGCCGGGCTCCTGTTGCTCGGGGGTCTCTTCCTCAAGAACTCGTCCACCGAAGAGCCCTCCGCCGAGGTCAACCGCCCACCCATGTCGTCCGCCTCGGTTGCCCTCCGGCCGACCGTCGCGCCTCCCACAGAGCGCGTGCAGCCTGATCCTGCCGAGCTTGCCCCCGCCCTGGTGTCTGCTCAGGTTGCCCCTTCGTCTTCCTCTGCACCGGCGACGTCCTCCGCCTCTGCCTCCCCCTCGGTCTCTGCACCGACAAACAAGCCGAAGAAGCCGAAAAATAAGCTCTATTCTCGCGACTGATGGGCTGCAGGTAGGTTAGCCCGATGGCCCGGCGAGCTCCCTGGTGAGCTGCACCATCTCGCCTTCCTGGAGAGAGACGCGGTAGCCGTGGCGCAGGAAGAGCGGCAGGAGCCGCTTGTTGCTGGCAGCGGTGTTGTAGATCACGCGGCGGAGCTGGTGCCCCTGGACCCACCTCTCGACGCTGGTCAGCAGCCGCTTCCCCAGGCCCTTCCGGCGCCAGGCCTCCTCGACAAAGATCGTCGAGAAGTAGCCGTACCGTTCGCCACCCTCGTCGACCTCGACGCGGACAATGGCGTGGCCCACGATGCGCCCTCCGGCCCCCTCGACCACGAGGACCTTGGCGGTGCGCTCCGGGGCGAGGTGCCAGCGTACCCGTTCGATGAGCCATTCCAGCGAGTAGAACCCGGCGCCGCGCTCCTCCCCCATCACGTCGATGAGGGTCTGCCTCATGTTCCTGGCGACGATCTCGATCTCCGCAGGATCATGCCGCAACTCCCGGAGTTCGGTGCTGTCGTTACCAGGTGAGGGATGCATCGCTTTCCAGTACAAACAGAGGGCGCAGGAGTCGAGATGGAGACAAAAATGATCGAGATTCGCGATCGACGCTGGACGCTCAAGCGGCCTCTATCGCGGCAGTCCTTCGAAGGCCTGCGCCTTGTCGGGTGTACGTTCGACAACTGCGGGCTGGCGTCGACCGACGATCCCGGGGAGATGACCCGCATCAGCAAGGTGGAGCTGATCGATTGCTCCAATTTCAACAGCCAGATCGGCCCCTGCTATCTCGATGACGTCAGGGTAGAGAACCTGAAGACAGGCGACCTGATGCTGGTCTGGGCGCCGATGCTCACGCACGTGACCCTGGCAGGCAAGACCGGAAGCATCAAGATCAACGAGTTCATCCGGCGACCAGGCATCACGCCATCCCAGGAGGAGGCCTGGCGGGCGCTGCGCCGTGCGCATCATGCGCAGGTCGACTGGGCCCTCGATATCTCGGCTGTGAGGCCCCTGGGGCTCGAGATCGCAGGGGTACCTGCCGCGAAGATTCGCCGTGACCCTGAAACTCAGGTCGTCGTGACCAGGGCTCGCCTGCATGACGGCCGACAGCTCGATTCGATCACGGATCTCGAAGACACGCTGCGCTTCACGCTCACGAGCTTCGTCAAGGGAGATGCCGAAGATGCGGTTTTTGTTGCACCTACGGGGCGTCCTGCCAGGGCCTTCAAGCCGGTGCTGAGGGGCTTCGAGGCGTTGCGCCGTGCCGGGCTGGCCGAACCCGACTGAATGTGCTCCCCTGCCAGGGAGGAGGCCGTTCCGAGGACCATCCCCGGCGGTTAGCACCCCATGTCCCTGGTTCCTTGTGCATCCTGTCGACGTCATATCAAGCCCGGTGATTGCCCGTTTTGCGCCCGTAAACAGGCCTCCACCGCGGCGGTCTTGCTGCTCGGTGTAGCGCTGGGTGGCTGCCAGCCCGAGGCGAAGCCGCCAGCTGCAGCGAGCGCCCCCAACGCCCCCGCCACCCCCGCCACCCCCGCCA
>JALOQB010000168.1 GCA_025453595.1 Polyangiaceae bacterium | reverse complement strand
GAGGATGGGCATCTCTTTGCAGGTCCCGTCATCGCCGCAGACCTCCTCGCCGTCGCAGAGGTCCTCGTCTGCACAGCCCGTCCCCGCGGGTGCGATCTCGCTCTTGCACTCGTTGTCCTCGCACGTGAAGGTCTTGCAAGGGGTGCTGACCCCGCAGTCTTCCGGCACTGCGCAGGCGCACCCGCTCTTGGTGGTGATCGTGACGCCCTTCTCGGGGTTGCAGGAGAATTCCTCGCAGGGGCCCACGTTCGGGGCTGGCGCCGGGATCTTCTTCTCGTTCCCCAGCCCGTCGCACAGGCAACTTCCATTGCAGACGTCGTTATCGTCGTCGCAAGATGTGCCCATTTTTTTCGGAGATTTGACGCATTTTTGAGCGACACACTGGTACGTGATGCAAGCCGTCGACACGCCGCAATCTGCGTCCCCCTCGCACGCAGGCCCCCCGCCTGCCCCGGCCGAACCGCCTGCCCCGGCTGAACCGCTGGAGCCCCCGGAGCCCCCGACGCCAGCGGAGCCGCCTGCCCCTGCAGCCCCGGAACCACCCGCCCCGGCGCTCCCGCTTGCTCCACCGGCGCCTGCGTCGCTTCCCCCTGTGTTCCCCTGGCCCGAGCCGCTGGCCCCGGCCACCCCACCGCTGCCCGCCCCAAAGGAGCCGCTGGCCCCGGCCACCCCCTCGGTCAGCGCGGATGGATCGAGCGTCCCGCTTGCATCGATGGTGCAGGATGCAAGGGAGAAGAGCGCCAGCGAGGCAAGAATCCAGCGGCCATGCATCCGTTCAATTTATCAAAAAATAAGCGCTGTCGCCAGGCTTGATATCGTTCAAAAGGTGTTCAGGGGGGCGCGACCGCCGCGGCGACTGGCGGGGGTTGCGGTGTCGGCGGGGCGCGCGATGCGCCCCTCGCCGAGGGGGAGCCTGCAGACCGCGGAGCCGCTCCCCGGGAGAGGCTGGCCATAGGGGAGGCGGCGGCCAGGGCGGAAGATGAGGTACCCCTCGCCGATCGGGCGCTGGAAGACGGCGCCGTGAGCGACCGGGATGCCAGGTCGCGGCTCTTCGAGGTAGACGATGACGTTGCCCCCCTCCTGCTCGACCCCCTGGATCGAGGGGCCACGGAGGGATCCCTTGCCGTCGCAGGGAGTCTTGTCGTTGTTGATGGCCACGACCATCGCATCTTCCCCGACCTGCGGGGGCGTACCACGCCACTGGAAAGAGCTGTCGCGGGGCCCGCCGACGGCAGCGGCCATGCACTGGCAGGTGGCCTTGGCGGAGGCCTCCTCGCTGAGGGAGAGGGCGTGGGTCACCCCGATGAAGGCCGTCCTGGGGGCGCTCTGGAGCGCGGTGATATCCTGGGAAGGCGGGGGTTCGTCGCCGATCTTGCGGTTCTCGTTGGCGTTCACGTTGGCCGAGAAGGATGCCTTGCAGCCCGCGAGGGAGAGCAGCACGAGAGCGAGAGGGAAGAGGCGCACGGAGGCTAGGATGGCACCACCCGGGGGGGGAGGCCAAGACCGCTGCAAGCGGGCACCCCTTCCCGCAAGGCTCTCGGCCCGGGAGCGGTTGTTCTACGCTGAGGGGGATGGATCTCGAAGGGCTACGCAGGAAACTAGGGGGGGTGAGCACGGTGCAGGGGGCCGGGCAAGTGCGCTCGGTGACGGGCCTGGCGCTGCGGGCGCTGCTGCCCGGGGCCCGGGTGGGGGAGGTGGTGGTCGTGCGCCGCGCGGGCGAGCCGCTCTGGGGAGAAATCGTGGGGTTCCAGGGCGAGGAAGTGGTGATCATGCCCCTCGGGGAGCTGGTCGGTGTCGGGCCCGATGACCCGGTGGAGGGCACCGGCAAGCGGCTGACGGTGCGCGCGTCCGGAGCGCTGCTGGGGCGTGTTCTGGACGGGCTCGGGCGGCCCATGGATGGCGAGCCGCTCCCGCCCGGACAGGACGTGCCGGTGGAGCGCCCGCCTCCCTCCCCCCTGGCCCGTCGTCCCATCACGCGGCCCCTGGCCACCGGGGTCCGGGTGCTGGACTCGATGCTCACGCTGGGGGAGGGCCAGCGCGTCGGTCTTTTTGCCGGGAGCGGCGTGGGCAAATCCACCCTGCTCGGGGCGATCACCCGGGGCACGGAGGCCGAGATCGTCGTGGTGGCGCTGGTCGGCGAGCGCGGGCGCGAGGTCGGCGAGTTCCTGGAGCATGCCCTCGGCGTCGAGGGCCGCCGCAAGAGCATCGTGGTCGTGGCCACCAGCGACGCCCCGGCGCTGGAGCGCCTCCGGGCCCCCCAGGTGGCGACGGCGCTGGCCGAGCATTTCCGCGATCAGGGGCGCCGCGTGCTGCTGCTGATCGACTCGATCACGCGCTACGCGAGGGCCCAGCGCGAGGTCGGCCTGGCCGCCGGCGAACCCCCGGCCCGCCGCGGCTACCCGCCCAGCGTCTTCGCCCTGCTGCCCCGGCTGCTGGAGCGGGCTGGCCAGAGCGATCGGGGGTCGATCACCGCGATCTACACCGTCCTGGTCGAGGGCGGCGACATGGAAGAGCCCATCGCGGACGAGGTCCGGGGCGTGCTCGACGGGCACATCGTCCTCGACCGCGCCATCGCCGCCCGGGGTCGCTACCCTGCCGTCGATGTCCCGGTGTCCCTCTCCCGCGTGATGGATGCCATCGTCTCGCCCCAGCACCGGGACGCCGCGCGACGCATCCGTGCTCTCCTCGGCGCCTACGAGCAGAAGCGCGATCTCATCGCCCTCGGCGCCTACGCCAAGGGCTCGGACCCCCTCGTGGATCAGGCCATCGCTCGCACCGGCGCCATCGAGGCGCTGCTGGGCCAGCGCTCCGACGAGCGTTCCTCCTTCGACCAGGCCCTCGCCTCGCTCCTCACCGCCGCCCGCTGAAGATCGGCGCTCGCTCGTCGTGGGCGCCCTCGGTGCGGAGCGCCAGCTTCTACCGTATTCACTCGTCAGCGGAACCCCTTGAGGTGTACCGCGAGCGACGCCGGTAGCGAGGGGTTCCGCGCCAGGGCCGCGCAGGCAAAGAGATTAGGCCGTTTCACCCATCTCTCCATCGCATCGACCGGAAATTCAGGGTTCATCAGGGCCCAGAACTCCCCCGCGTTCGCCAGAGCTTCCAGGCAATCCGGGGGCGTCGACTGGTTGATTGCCACCCCGCGGCGCACGTGCGCGCGGTTGTCCTTCGCCAGCTCACGAAGCTGCGAGGGGGGCATGCCGGCGTTGGCCGCGGCGTTCTTCGCGAGCGCTTCGTCCTCGGACTGCACGTACAAGGCGAGGAGGGTCGGTGGCGCATCCTTGCGGCGCGCCAGCCGGCTCTGCACCCGCGTCCTGCCGCTGCCATCCAGGCGCGCGAAGGCGGCCCCGGTCAGCCCGGGCAAGGCCGCCAGCCGCAGCAGGTTCTGCTCGCAGTCGTCCTCCGCGAGGAGAAGCTGGATCGCCTCCGGAAGCCACCCCCGCTGGATCACCGCCAGCCGCACGTCGTCCTCCGGATCCGTGGCCAGCGCTTCCAGTTCATTGTAGGGAAGTTCTGGATATCCGGCGAGGAGCACGCGAGCCCAGGGCCCCAGGGCGAGGAGGCCCTGGCGCTCCTCGTGCGAGAGGGGCATGGTGGTGGGGGCGTGGCGTTCCAGGTGCTCGCTTGCGCCAGCCCGGCGGAGGAGGGCGAGGGCGTCCGCAGGGGCCCGGGGGTGGCGCGCGGCGACGGATCGAATGCCGCGATCGAGGGCGGTGAGGGCGCGGAGCAGCAGCGGTGGGGTGGGGTCGATGCGGCGCAAGGCCTCCGCGAAGGTGGGGGGGTGGAGCGCCGAGGCGATGCGCTCCAGCAAGGCCACCGGGGTGGCCGGGTTCCGGGCCAGCTCGAAGTGGCTGTCCGGGTTCTGAAAAAGCGCCTCGGCCCACGCCCCGACTGCCACCGGGGACGCGGCCAGTGACATCACGCTCTGCCGGGGAAGATCGAGGAAGAAGGAAGGGTTCTCCAGCACCGCGAGGGTCAGCGCCGGGTTGCCTCCGACCTCGTCCGGGAAGTCGATCGCGAGGTGGCGGAGCGCAGCGATCGGGGCGCCCGGGTGCGCCGCGACGCTGCGGCGTTGCTCGTCGTCACCGCCGAGCGCCAGCTCCACCAGCCGGTCCCCGGGAGTCGTGAGGGGAAGGCTCTGCCGCGAGGGCTCGTCGTTCGGTACTGCCATGCTCCCCTCTGGAGGGAGCTTGCCACGATCACGCGGCGCCGGGCACCTCGTCCTTCGGCCGCGCTCGCAGCCGTAGCCCTGCCTCGGCGGCGATCACCAGCAGCAGCACGAAGGCCACGTAGGGGGAAGCGTCGATGGTGGCTCGCTGGGTCCCCAGGGCGCGCTCCTGGGCAGGGGGCGTCGCCGGGCGAGGCCGCGTGTCCACCTCGCGCTCGTCGATCTCGACCACCCGCAGCTCTTGCTGGGCCCCGAAGCGCAGCGCGTACTGGCCCGCGCGGCCCGGCGTCGCCACCCGACCGTTGCCCCCCTCGCGCAGCGGCAGCGGCCCCCCCGGGCCCACGATCTCGTCCGGGATCGCCCCCGGGAACGACCAGGGGGCGCCGGCCACGGAGCGGCGCCCGAGCTGCTGCGCGCGCCCGGCCTCCAGGGCCCGCGCCAGCAGCTCCAGGAACACCGGGCGCAGGGGCAGGTCGCTGCTCTCGGCCGAGGCCGGGAGCGTCACCACCGTCGCGCTGCCGCGGCCCACCGCTCGCTGGAACAGCAGCGGTGCCCCGTCGGACCAGCGCCCCTGCACCTGGGCCTCGGTGAAGGCTCGCTCCTCCAGCAGCGCTCGCCCCCGAGGCGCCAGCGCCAGCAGCCCCTCGCCCACCTCGCCTAGCCCCTGGATCGAATCCGGCGCGGCGCCGGATGGTGCATTGTTGACCCACCTGGCGGGGCCAGGAAAAAAAGGCTCGAAGGCGGCGCCGAGGATGGCGCCACCGGCCCTGGGGCCGAGCCAGAGGAGACCGACGCCGCCGCGCTCCATCCAGGAGCGAACGCCAGCGCGGGCCTCGGGGGTCAGGCCAGGAGGGTCATCGAGGACGAGGACGGCGTAGGGCTGGAGGGTCTCGGCGTCGTCGGGGACGACCGGGAGGGGACGGACCGCGACGGTCTCGTCGAGGGCGGCGAGGGCTTGCTCGGCGGGGGAGGGACCCCCGGTGACGAGGGCCGACGCGGAGAGATCGCTGACGACGGCGATCTGCATGGCGACGGAGGCCGCGGTGACAGGGGCCTGGTCGTCGCCAGGGATGGCGTCCTGACCGGTGAGTCTGGCGACGAGGCCCGCGGGGGTGGCGTCCTCGATGGAGAGGGCAAGCTGCTGGGAGCGCCGGGGTTCAAGGTTGGCGGAGGCGAGGATCTTGTCGCCAAGGCGGATCTCGACGGAGCGCCCCTGGGCATCCTGGTCGGCGCCGCAGATCACATCGACGGAGAGGCGAGGGCCCTTGCGGGTGGCCCGGAGGACGGCGCAATCCGGGGCCTGGGCCCGGAGCTCATCGAGGGGGATCCAGAGGGGCACGTCGAGGTGCAAGCCCGGGGGCTGGTCGCTGCCGGAGCCGTCGGCGAGATCGCTCAGCAGCACGATGCGACGATCGGCGTGAGGCAAGGCCCGGGCGATGCCTGCGGCGAGGGTGAGGGAGGTGTCGAGGTCCGTGCCCCGATCCGCGGGGGTGAGGGCGTCGAGGGTGGCGCGCACCGCGGCGAGGTCGGAGGTGGCAGCCATCAGCACGCGGGCCGGGGTGCCGGCGCCGATGAGGCCCACCACATCGCCCTCGCGTAGGGAGCCCAGCACCTCCCGCGCGCCCTCCTTCGCTCGTTCGAAGCGCGTCGAGGAGCCGAGGCGTGCCTGCATGCTCATCGAGTCATCGAGGACCAGCAAGACGGCGACCGAGCCACCCCCGTTGCGCCCCAGGGAGAGCCGCGAGCAGCTCACGAAGGGCGTGGCCCCGAGCACCGCCAGCGCCAGCACCGCCAGCGCCCGGATCGCGAAGAGCCCCCGGTCCTCCAGCCGGGCCCGCTGCCTGGCGACCGGCTGCGCCGCCAGCACCAGCGCCGCCGGCGGGAAGAGCACCCGCTCGGTCTTGCGGCGCCGGAGCAGGTGCGCCACCAGCGGCGCCGCCACCAGCACCCCGACCAGCAGCGCGAGCGCCGTCGTGAAGCTCATCGCCGACCCTCCTGGGCCGCGCGCAGGATCGAGCGCAGCACGCCGATGGGTTCTTCTTCGGTGCCGCAGCTCACCAGTCGCCCCCCGCGGGCGGCGAGGTGCTGGCTCCATCGCTGCTCGGTGGCCTGGAGCGCCTTCAAATAGGCTTCTCGGACCGCAGATGGGTCAGTTTCAACCTCGACCGATCCTTCGAGGGCGACCAGGCGCACCGGGCCATCGAAGGGGAACGTGCGTTCGAGAGGGTCAAGGAGGCGGACGACGAGGAGGGTGCGTCCATTGCTGGCGAGGGCGGCGTAGCGGTCGAGGGCCTCGGCGGGGAGGTCGAGGAGGTCGCTGAAGAGGACGAGGATGGAGCCACGGCGAGCGCGGCGGGCGACGGCGCCGAGGGCGCGGTCGAGGGTCGGGAGGTCGGCCCGGAGGTCACCGCCGGCCTGGAGGTTCTCGAGGGTGCCGACGAGCCGCTCGAAGGCTTCACGACCTGCGGAGGCGGGGAGCGAGCGGCCGCCGGTGCCGCCGAGGATCTCGAGGCCCACCGGGTCGCCGGAGGCGAGGGCCACGCGGCCAAGGGCCGCGGCGAAGGCGGAGGCGACGGCGAGCTTGGAGGCGGGGCCACGCCCCTGGAAGCCCATGGAGGCGCTGGCGTCGAGGATCAGGCGCAGGGCCCGATCGGTCTCGGTCTGCAGCTCGCGGATGAAGGGCTTGTCGTGGCGCGCCATCGCGCGCCGATCGAGGAGCCGCAGGTCGTCGCCGGGGACGTAGGCGCGGTGCCCGCCGAACTCGACGCCGGACCCCTTCTTCTGGCTGGGGTGCTGGCCGGCGAAGGCCCCGTCGGCGAGGGCACGGGCCCGGAGCCGCAGGGAGGGGAGGGCGGACCAGTCGAAGGCAGGGAGGCGGGTGGCGGGGGCAGCCAAAGGCGACCATCTCTAGCACAGGAAGGCCGCAGGCACAGGCGCGGCGAGGGGCGGAGGCGCCCCCTTGACCGGGTGGCGTCGGGGTGGTTGCCTCCGCGGCTGTGGGAACGGATCGATTTGCATTGCCTGTGAGCCTCGACGTCGCCGGTAGACGCTGCGTGATCCTGGGGGGCGGGCCGGAGGCGACGGACAAGGCCGGGCGGCTGGTGCGGGCGGGGGCCCGGGTGCAGGTGATCGCGGAGGAGGTCGAACCGGCCCTGGAGGCGATGGCCCAGGCAGGGGAGCTGGGGTGGGCGGCGCGAGGGTGGATCCCCGTCGATCTGCGGGACGCTTACCTGGTCTACGTCACCCCCGAAGCCCGGGAGCGCGCCGACGAGGCGCACCAGCTCGCGCTGGCGAACGGCGCCCAGATCTGCACCATCGACGTGCCCGATCAGTGCACCTTCGCCAACCCGGCGGTGGTCGAGGTCGGGGGCCTGCGGATCGCCCTCTCCAGCGGCGGCACCGCGCCGGCGCTGCTCAAGCGCATGAAGCACGGCCTGGAGCGGGGCCTCGCCACCCCCTCGATGGAGGCCTTTGTCCGGGCCATGGCAGACCTCCGGGAGCGGCTCCCGCGGGAGGAGCGGTACCGGCTCCGGGAGGCCGTGGAAGGCTTCCACCTCGAGGTCCGGGTCACGTTTCCGCCATGGTTTCAGGAGACGGGCGACGACGAGCAGGAAGGGCCCACCACGGAGCGCACCACGAACGTGCCAGACACCATGGAAGATCCCTGAGCGGGGCTCCTGGGCCTCTTGTGTGAGGCTCCCCGGCCCTGGTAGCCTCATGCCCTACCCAGCCCAGGAGCTGCGATGCCATCCCCCTTCCGACGTGCCCTCGCCTGCGCCCTGAGCGCCTCGATGATCCTGTCCCCGCTGTCCGCTGCCTTTGCCCAGAAGAAGGGCAAGGAGCCGCCCAAGAGCGAGGCCAAGGCCCCCGCCAAGAACGGCAAGAAAAAAGAGCCTACCAAGGCCGATCGAGCCAAGGCCAAGGAGGCCTTTGCCCGGGGCAAAGAGAAGTTCGAGCAAGGCGACTTCCTCGCCGCTGCCGAGGCGTACCGCGAGGCCAACTCCCTCATCCCTGCGCCCCAGGCGCTCTTCCGCATCGCGTTGTCCCTCGACAAGGCGGGCAAGGGGGTCGAGGCGATCCAGGCCTACCAGATCTTCCTCGACGCGCCGCCGCCGGACAGCATGGCGGAGCAGAAGACCGAGGCCGAGAACCGACTCAAGTCCCTCCAGGTGGGCACGCTCAAGTTGATCCTGACCCCCCCGGACGCCACCGTCCTCGTGGACGGGCAGCCGGCGCAGGGCTCCTCCCCCCTCTCCTTGACCCTCAAGCCCGGGGCCCACAACCTTCAGATCTCGGCCCCCAACCACGAGCCTACCACCCGCGATCTGACCGTTGCCGCGGCCTCCAGCACCGAGCTCACGATCGAGCTCAAGGCGCTGCCTCCCCCGCCGCCCCCGCCCGCGCCCGAGCCTCCCCCTGTCGCCTCGACCCCACAACCGGCCCCCGCACCTCCCCCCCAGCAGGAGGTCAAGACCAGCAAGGTCCCCGCTTACGTCACCCTCGGCCTCGCCGGCGCGGGCGCCGTCGTCGGCACCATCTTCGGCTTCAAGGCCCTCTCGTCCAAGAACGACTTCGACGACAAACCCTCCGTCAAGAGCGCTGACGACGCCGAACGCAACGCCCTCATCTCGGACATGGCCTTCGGTGTCGCCATCACCCTCGGCATCACCGGCACCGTCCTCCTCCTCTCTGGCGACAAGAAGAGCGAGCCCGCCAAGGCCGGCAAGTTCCGCTTCGCCCCCATCCTGACCCCGCAGGCCCAGGGCGCTGCGGCCATCCTTCGCTTCTGATCCTTCTCCTCCTTGCTCTGCGAGAACCCCATGCTCACCACCCGCTCCCTCTCCTCCCTGCTCGCTCTCGCCCTCTCCTCCTCGGCGCTCCTCGGCTGCGAGGTCATCGCCTCCGTGGATCGCAGCAAGATCCCCGCCGATGAAGGCTCCGCCGGCCAGGGGGGCTCCGGCGCAGGTCAAGGTGGTGTGTCCGGAAGTTCCGGACAGGCCGGCGCCTCCGGGGCTGGCACCGCCGGCGCGTCCGGCGGGGGCCAGGGCGGCGGCGGGGCAGGGCAGGGGGGTGACGCGGGCTCCGCGGGCGATGGTGGCTCTGCGGGCGATGCGGGCTCCGCCGGTGCGGCGGGCGACGGCGGCTCCGCAGGCGATGCGGGCTCTGCAGGCGATGCGGGCTCCGCCGGGAACGCGGGGGCCGCGGGCGATGGCGGCAGCGCCGGGGCCGCCGGCGGCATCAGCGCGGTGTGTCAGGAGTGCATCGGCGACAAGTGCGAGAGCGCCTTCAACGCCTGCCTCCAGGACGACGCCTGCCTCGCCTGCGCCACGGGGGACCCGACCGACCCGAGCTGCCTGACCAACGAGGCCTTCAAGACCGCGGTGGGCTGCGCCTGCCAGGGCTCCACCTGCGGTCTCGTGGGGTGCGCCGCCGAGTGCACGGCCCTCCAGGTCCCGGTGTGCGGCGACGGCAAGGTCGGCGGCACCGAGCAGTGCGATGGCCTCGCGCTCAACGGCGCGGACTGCACCAGCGCCGCCGGCAAGCCCGCCACCGGAACCCTCGGCTGCAAGGCCGACTGCACCTTCGACACCGCCGCCTGCGAGTTCTGCGGCGATGGCACCGTCAACGGCACCGAGAAGTGCGATGGCGCCGCCCTCGACGACAAGACCTGCGCCACCGAGGTGGGCGCCGGCAGCACCGGCGCCCTGAGCTGCAAGGCTGATTGCTCCTTCGATGTCTCCCAGTGCTCTGCCCCCGTCACCTGCGGCAACGGCGTGATCGATGGCGACGAGGAGTGCGACGGCGCCCTGTTCGCCGGGAAGACCTGCGAGAGCGAGAAGGGCACCGGTGCCACCGGGAACCTGAGCTGCACCGCCCAGTGCACCATCGACGTCTCCGCCTGCCTGTTCTGCGGCGATGGAATCCAGAACAACGACGAGGAGTGCGACGGCGCAGATCTCGACGACAAGACCTGCAAGACAGAATTTGGTGCCAGCGCCGACGGCACCCTCAGCTGCAACGCCCAGTGCAAGCTGGTGAAGAGCGGCTGCACCTACTGCGGCGACGGCGCCAAGAACAACGCCGAGCAGTGCGACGGCGCAGCCCTCGACGGCGCCACCTGCACCAGCGCGGTGGGCAAGCCCGCCACCGGCACCCTCGGCTGCACCGCCCAGTGCGCCTTCAACACCTCCGCCTGCGAGTTCTGCGGCGACGGCAAGGTGACCGGCACCGAGAAGTGCGACGGCGCCGCCCTCGACGGCAAGACCTGCGCCACTGAGCTGGGGGCCGGCGCCACCGGTACGCTCAGCTGCAAGGCCGACTGCTCCTTTGATACCACCCAGTGCGTCGCTCCCCCCGGGTGCGGCGATGGTATCATCAACGGCACCGAGGACTGCGATGGCGCGGTGCTCGGCGGGGCCACCTGCACCAGCGCGGTGGGCAAGCCCGCCACCGGCACCCTCGGCTGCACCGCCCAGTGCGCCTTCGACACCTCCGCCTGCGAGTTCTGCGGCGACAGCAAGGTGACCGGCACCGAGAAGTGCGACGGCGCCGCCCTCGACGGCAAGACCTGCGTCACCGAGGGCTTCGCGGCAGGCACCCTGAGCTGCAAGGCCGATTGCTCCTTTGACACCACCCAGTGCACCCAGTGAACGGCTCGAATCTCCAGGAACACCAGACTCACCTCCGGGCGCTCCTCGAGGCCTACATGGCCAAGAAGGGCCTCCGGTCGACGGAGCAGCGCCGGCTGATCGTCGATGAGTTCTTCAAGGCTCCCGCCCACATCACCATCGAAGATCTACTGTCCCAGGTGCGCGCCATCGACCCCAAGGTCGGCTACGCCACCGTGTACCGTACCCTCAAGCTCCTGGCCGAGTGCGGCGTCGCCCACGAGCGCCGCTTCCACGATGGCGTCACCCGCTACGAGATCGCCCACGAGGACGAGCACCACGACCACCTCATCTGCGTCGAGTGCGGCACCATCACCGAGTTCGAGGAGCCCGCCATCGAGCGTATCCAGGAAGAGGTCGCGGCCAAGTATGGTTTTTCCATACAATCGCACAAGCACGAGCTCTACGGGGTCTGCGCGAACTGCCGCTCCAGGAAGCGCTTAACATGAAGCCGCCGCACTGCCCCTCGCAGAGGCATCCGGCGCCCGAGCAGCAGAGGGGGCCGGTGCCCTGGCAAGAGGCGAGGCAGGATTTGCAGGCCAGATCCGGCGACGCGCTGCCGCCCTGGCAGCGCCCGCACTGACCGCCCCGATCCTCGTAGCAGCGCCCGTCCGAGCCGCAGAGGCCGCAGGGGCAATCGGCGGCGCTGGCGCAGCCCTGGGCCGCGTTCCTGAAGGCGCAGAGACCGGCAAAGCAGACGCCATCGCCGTTGAGCCCGGGGCCGCAGGGGACCGGCGCGCCAGGATCGCAGGGGGCTTCCTCCAGGCAAGCGAGGGAGGAGCAGAGGCCCGAGATGTCACGGAACCCCTGGCACGGGGTCGAGGACGAGGCCGGCGCCGTGGCTCCGGTGCCGCCCCCCCCTTGCTGGCCGTCGCCCAGGGTCGGGGCAACCCCATCGCAGGCCACCAGCCAGCAAGCCACCGCAGCAAGCACCCGGATCGAACGCGCCAGCATCGGAGGGCTCTTGCAGGATGGCCCGCGGCTGGGCCAACAAAGCGACGATGAGCTGGCTGATCTTGTTGAGATTCGTGAAGTACCTCGGGGTCAGCGCGCTGGTGGGGGGTGCGATGGCCGCGGCCCTGTGCCAGGTCCACGAGGAACGGCGTCGGATCGGCCTGCGGCTGGTCTTGCCGGCCTTCGGCGTGACCTGGACCGCGGGGTTCTTGCTGGCGCACCAGGTCTCGATCTCGCTCCTTTCGCTGTGGATCCTGGGGGCCATGGCCTCGTCGATGGCTTTCGTTTTTGCAATGCTCTTTGCAATATCGAAACCTCACCGTAGCAATTGGGCGTCCAAGTCGTTGATCTTCCTGCTCCTCTCGGTGGCGCTCTTCTTCATGATTGCGAGGCCAGAGTTAGGTTGTTCCCCGGTGCAAAGAGCTTAAAAGCCGAGCCCATGGACGCGAGGCAATGGCGGCGAGCAGCCCCCGGGCTGCTGGGGTTGATTTGGGTGACGGCGGCCTGGGCACAGAAACCTCCGGCGCCGGCGCTGCGCCAGGTGGGTCCGGCGGCGAGCGCGGCGGCGAGCGCGGCGGGGCAGGCGAGCGGGGCGGCGAGCGCTCCGGTGGCGGCTCCCTCGGGGTCCGGGAGCGCGGGGCGCGTCTCGACGATGGAGGCGCGGATCGCCCGGTTGTTGCCGAACGGGGTGGGCTGGAACGCGGAGCAGGTGGCGCAGCGGGCGCGCAAGGTGAGCTACGACGTCGCGGCGAAGAACGAGGCGCTCAAGGCGGCGGCGGCGAAGGTGGATCAGGCGCTGGTCAATTTCATCCCGAGGCTGAGCGGGACCGCGCGGTACACGAGGCTGTCCCCGATCACGTTGCCCTCGCTGGGGGGCGGGGGGCCGCCGCTGATCGTGGCCTCGCCAGGCACCGCGGCCCCGGTGGGCCAGCCGATCCCGCCAGGGACGCCGCTGGTCGGCGTGCCGCTCGCCTTCAATTTCAGCTTCCCGGTCATCCTCGACAACTACTCGCTCCAGGCCTCGCTCGCGGTGCCGATCTCGGATTATTTCTTCCGTATCGCCCACGGCTACGCGGCGGCGAGCCACAGCCAGGACGCCGCGCGCCTCGACAAGATCGCCAGCGAAGCCAAGGCGGGGGCCGACGCCAAGGTGGCCTTTTACAACTGGGTCAAGGCCAGCGGGCAGTACGAGGTGCTGCTCCAGTCCCAGGAGGCCGCCCGCGAGCACGGCAAGGACGCGGAGGCGCTGTTCAAGGCGGGGCTGGCCTCGAAGGCCGACGTGATGGCGGTGCAGGCCCAGATCGCCCAGGGAGAGCTGGCCATCGCCCAGGCCTCCGAGTACGTCCAGATGGCCATGGAGCAGCTGCGCCTCGCGGTCCAGGCGAAGCCCGACGAGACCATCACCCTCGGCGAGGACGTCACCCAGGCGCTCCCCCCCCTGAAGCTGGACGCCGCGGCCCTCAAGCAGGAGGCCATGAACAACCGGGCCGAGCTCCGGGCCCTCGCCGCCGCCGAGCTGGGGCTGGTGCGGGTCACCTCGATCAACCGGGCCCAGGCCTGGCCCCAGCTGGTCGCGGTGGGCAACGTGACCTACGCCAACCCCAACCAGCGCTTCATCCCCCAGACCAACCAGTGGAACGCCACCTGGGATGTGAGCCTCCAGCTCACCTGGTCGCCCAACGATTTCTTCGCCGGGACCGCCGCCGGGAGCGAGTCCGAGGCCAACGTCGCCAAGCTCAAGGCCCAGCGCTCCCAGCTCCAGGAAGGGCTGCACCTGGAGATCACCCAGGCCATCCTCGCCTCCCAGACCGCCGACCTGGCGGTGGAGACCACCCGCGTCGCTCACGACGCCTCCGAGGAGGCGTACCGCGTACGCAAGGAGATGTACCGGGTCGGCAAGGCAACCAGCGTCGAGCTCTCGGACGCCGAGGCCAACCTGTTCCGCGCCAAGCTCGCGGCGGTCTCCGCCCGGATCGACCAGCGCATCGCCCGGACCCGGGTCGACCACGCGACCGGGCGTGACCTGGCCCGCTAGCCCTCGCGTTCAGGGGAGGCCTGGGTTACCCTCGGGGATCATGAGCGGTGCCCTTTCCCTCCAGCCGGGTGGCCTCTTCGCGGGGCGCTTCCGCGTGCTGCGGGTGCTGGGGCACGGCGGCATGGGCACCGTCTACGAGGCCCAGCACGTGGGCACCGGCGCCGCCCGGGCGCTCAAGGTGATGCTGCCCCAGTTCGCCGAGGACGCGCGGTTCCTCCGCCGCTTCTCCCAGGAGGCGCGCATCAGCGCGCTGGTCGACAGCGAGCACGTGGTGCAGGTGCTCGATGTGGGGGTCGACGAGCCCACCCGCACGCCGTTCCTGGTCATGGAGCTGCTCCGGGGCGAATCCCTCGCGGGCTACGTGCTGCGCCGGCGGTGCCTCCAGCCGGTCGAGGTCCGCGCGATCTTCACCCAGCTCTTCCACGCGCTCTGCGCCGCCCACGAGGCGGGGGTGGTGCACCGGGACCTGAAGCCCGAGAACATCTTCCTGGCCAGGACGCGCCGCGAGGGGGCCCCCTTCACGGTCAAGATCCTCGATTTTGGCATCGCGAAGATCCTGGCCGAGGCGCAGGCCACGGCCACCGTCCGCCTCGGGAGCCCCCTCTGGGTCGCCCCCGAGCAGACCGAGGCGCGCCGCGAGATCGGCCCCTCCGTCGACCTCTGGGCCATCGGCCTCCTCGCCTTCTTCTGCCTCACCGGCCGCTCCTACTGGCTCCGCGCCAGCGACGAGCAGTTCTCCATCCCGGCCCTGATGCGCGAGCTGCTCTTCGACCCGATGGCCCCTGCCTCCGAGCGCGCCGCCGCGCTCCAGGCCGGTGGCCTCCTGCCCCCGGGCTTTGACGCCTGGTTCGCGCGCTGCGTGCACCGCGACCCGCGGGCCCGCTTCTCCACCGCCGAGGCCCGCGATCAACTCCTGGCGCTGCTCCCGCAGGACGACGCCTCCATCGACCCGCTCCCCGAGCTCACCGGCGCCTTCGCTCGCGCCCAGTTCCCGGAAGACTTCCTCGCCTCCGCCAAGGCCCCGCCGGCCCCCCCGCCGTCCCACGCTTCCGCCACCACCCAGCCCCCCGCTGCACCCCCCTCGCGCCCCACGCCGACCTTCTCCGCCGACACGCTCCACGAGATCGAGCGTATGCGCCCCCGGCGCCGCTGGCTCCCCCTCGCCGCGTTGTCGATCCTGGGGGCCACCGGCGCCCTGCTCTGGTCCCTCTGGGAGCCGGGCTCCCAGGCCGCCCACGAGCCCCTCCGCGAGCCCACGCCCCAGCCTGTGACCAGCGTCGCCTCCCTCCCCTCGGCGCTGCCCTCGGTCTCCGCCCCCGCCCCGCTGCCCCTCGCCTCCGCCGAGCCCGCCGCCTCCGCTCGCTCCAAACCCCCCGCGACCACCGCCCCGGTGCCTGCCCAGAACCGCTCCGTGCTCACCAGCGAGGGCCAGGGCCACCTCACGGTGGTCTGCAAGCCGTCCTGCGATTCCATCCTGATCCGCGGCCGTAACCTGGGCCCTTCCCCCCTGCTCCGCAGCCCCCTGGCCCCCGGCTCCTACACCGCTCGCCTGGCGCGCCATGGCTTCTCGCCCCGCTCCGTCAGCTTCACCGTCCAGCAGAACCAGATCACGGTGGTCCGCGTCGACTTTGACAGCAAACCCCCGTCCTCCTGCTCCCCGCCTTACACCCTCGATTCGACCGGCAACAGGCGCCTCAAGCCCGAGTGTCGTGAGCTTTGAATCAACGTTGAATCAACGTTGAAATCAAGGTTGATTGCTGGTGCCCCGGGTCGAGGTGCAGCGGCGAAAGTCCCCCTGGCCGTCGGGGAGCCGGCACCACGAGACGCCTGCCTCCAGCGGCGCCTCCATGGAGCCATCGGTGGTCGTGTCGTCCACCACCTGCCCCCCGGCGGAGAGCAGCGTGAGCCGCTCCGGAGCGTCCTTGCCGATCCCGTAGTCCCCCGGCCCG
>JALOQB010000167.1 GCA_025453595.1 Polyangiaceae bacterium | reverse complement strand
CGCTGAACGAGCCCCGGGGGCTGGCGGTGCTGCAGCACAGCCCCGGGTTGCTCTGCTGCGCCGCCGGCAGCGCCAGCAGCTGGGCCAGCGTGCGGGACGTCTTGCCCCGGTTGCAGTAGTGCTGGAAGCCCTCGTCGGTGCAGCCGTTGCAGTTGTTGTCGACGTTGTCGCACACCTCCGGCTGGATGGCCCCGGTGATGATGTCCGCGAGGGCCTGCGACAGCTCGGCCTCGTTCCGGGCCCCGACCGCCACGGTACCGCCGGCCTGGGCGGTGAGCGAGTTGGTCGTGTTGATCGAGTCCGACCCGAACTGGATGACGTTGGTCTTCACCTTCCAGGTGACGCCGCCCACGTTGAAGCCGTCCAGCAGCTGCTTCGCGGCGTTCACCGGGCCGCCCCCGTTGATGTCGTTGTCCTGATCGCAGGTCTCCCCGCCGTCGGTCAGCAGGATCACGTTGACCGAGCGGCAGGGCCGCTCGACCGAGCCGCCGACGAGCGGTGTAGAGAAGTTCTGGTTGTAAGGCGAGCCGACGGTGAAGGTGCCGGAGAGGTAGCGGAACGCGTCGCGGAGGCCGCCGTTGATCGGCGTCGCGGAGCCGCTGGTGGGGATCTCCTGGCAGTCGTTGCAGAGGTTGTTGGTGAGGCCCAGCAGCGTCTGGATGTTCGAGGGCGTCTGCGCCCCCGGGGGGTCCCAGTAGTTGTCCCGCGGGATAGGCGACAGGATCGTGGCGGCGGATCGCGTCGTTCCTGTCCCGGCCCCGCAGCCGCGCTGGTTGATCGTGCACCCGGTGAGCGCCCCGTCGATGGTGTTGGGGCACACGTTCGGGTTTGCCCCGGCGGTGTCCGTGAGCAGCACCCCGGGGAAGGCCATCAGGCCGAAGTTCACCAGCCCGCCGAAGGCGTTGATGGTGTTGTACATCGCGCAGCGAGCGTGGCCCGCCTTGTTGGACGGATAGTCGGCCGCGTACCCCTTCGCCACCGTGCAGCTCGGCGCCGGCGTCATCGCGTCCTCCATCGAGCCGGAGGTGTCGAAGAGAAAAAGGAAATACGGCTTCGCCGGCGGCGGCGGGTTCGGGGAGGCACACTCCGCGGGCTCTGCCGCGTTCACCTCCGAGCCAACACCCGCCAGCGCCAGCGCCAGCGGCAAGCTTACAAGCCCCAGAATTCGACTGCGCATACCTCACAAGGTTTTCTAGGCAGCGCCCCCCGTCAACAGCGTTGAGCGGGGCTCTATTCCGGGAGCAAGCTTCCGGTGACCGGTCGGTTACAAAACACCACACGACCCGCGCGCGGGCGAGGTCATATGAAACTCACCCCAGTTTTCCCTTGAAAAATGCGTTGGTTCGCGGGTCGTTGTACCGGGCGTAGTCGATCAGGAAGGGCGTGTACTGGGAGACGCCGTTCTGGTGCCGGATCGAGAGGGCCATGGGCTTGACCTCGCGGTAATTGCTGGTGGGGGGGAGGTCATTGTTGGTGGCGCCGCCGGCGGAGAAGAGGATGAAGAGGCGCGCGTCGTCGTCGTCGTAGACCTTCTTGAACCCCTCGACGACGCGCTCGTGGCCGCGGACCATGGTGGTGCAGCCGAGGCGGCTCATGAAGCTCTTGAACTGGCGCTTGCCGAAGGGGAAGCGGGCGGCTTGCCGAAGGGGAAGCGGGCGTTGGCGCGCTGCAGGTCGAGGGGGATGTACTCGGCCTCGGAGGGGTCGCTCCAGAGCATCTGGAAGCGGATCTCGCCGTCGTTGAGGGACTCGAGGCCGCGCCAGCGGGCGGCCAGGGTGTCGTCCCGGGGGATGCCCGCGTGGACGAAGATCATGCGGTCGAAGAGCAGCATGTTCGGCATCGCCTCGAAGAACTTCATGTACTTCACGAAGACCTCGCGGGGGGCGATGTCCTGGAGCGAGTTGATGGCCTCGGCGGGCTTGACGCCGCCGTAGATGCGCCCGTTCACCTCGACGTAATACTCGTGGTTGCCCCGGAGCATGTACACGTGCTCGGGCACCGTATGGAAGAGCTGGAGCACCGTGCGGAGCACGCCGTTGTAGCTGTAGCGCCCCCGGTCGATGTAGTCGCCCAGCAGCACTAGCTTCATGTCCGGGTTGCGCGCCGGGTCATCGTGGAAAGCCTGGACCTTGCCGAAGAAATCGGCCTGGAGCAGCGCGGCCTTGAGGCACGAGTAGCAGCCGTGGAGGTCGCCCAGCACCAGCAGCTCGTAGTCCTTGCCGGGGGGCGTCGGGTGCACGTACACGTGGCCATCGAGGAAGGGGGCTTGCCCGGCGAATTCAGAGACATCCTGGGTACCGGCCAGGCGCCCCCTGCCCCGGGCCCGCTGCTCGTCGAGCTTCTGCATCACCCGGTCGACCAGCTCCATGTCGCGGCGGGTCTGCTGCGCCACGGTCGAGGGGTCGCTGCCGTAGTCGTGCTCGAAGGGCTGGAAGAACGGGTGGTTCTCCTGGCGGGGGGCCACGGTGCGGGCCTCGTTGACCACCACATCGCCCTGGTCGAGCACCTCGACCTCCGAGTCATCCAGCTCGACGGGGGTCGCCAGCAGCGCCCCCAGCTCGTCGCGGAAGTGCTGCTCGCTCGGGTGGATCACCCCGTCCGCGTGCATCAGCTCGTCGACCGTCGCCAGCAGCGCCACCCGGTTCTCGTCGTCGAGCTTCCGGAAGATCTCGAAGCAACGCAGCTTGAGCTTCGCCAGCACGAACTGGCGCGTGTCCTCGCCGTCGGCCACGGACTCGGTGAAGTGGCCCTGGATGCTCGAATCGACCTCGTCGAGCACGTCGTGAAAGTGCTTGGTCCAGCGGCCCACCACGTCCTGGCGCAGCGCCACGTCGGCGCCGAGCGCGACCTGCGCCCGGTGGTCGACCAGCTTGTGGATGTGAGCGCGGATGTACTCCTTCTCGGAGCGATCGAAATCACCGTCGATGTAGCCAAAGGCGGTCAGATAGAAGATGACCGCATGCATCTGCTCTTCGGCGACCTTGGGGTTCGAGCTGAACGACAGCATGGCAGACTCGCAGGGTAGAGGCCGTGGTGGGGGTGCGGAGGTTACGCGGTTCCGGTCAGAAATGTTCCCGCCTGGGCCGCGTCAGCGGATGCACCGGAAGCCGAGGTCTGCCCGCTGTGTCTCGGGGGGTAGCAGGCTCTCGGCGAAGAAGGAGCGCATCTGGGGCTGAAAGCTGACCGCGAGGGCCTGGGTGGGCTGGCGCCGGGTGGAGGTCCATTCCTGATCGCTGCCCCACCGCAGGCCCTCGTTCGGCTGCAAGGGCAGCGCCTGGAGCTCCTCGCGGGAGGGGAGGCGCTTGCGCTGGGCCTTGCAGAAGGCGTCCGCCTGGCCCACATCCACGCAGTTCACCGGGAGCTGCTGGGTGGTCAGGTCGTCGCGCAGGCACCCGCTGCCGGCAGGCCGCGCCGAGCACAGCCCGCGCCCGATGCACTCCTCGTAGGCGGCCACGGTGACCCGGGCCTGATCGACGCACAGCGGAGCCCCGCCGGGCCCCCGCGCCTCCGCCATGCCGGGGCCACAGCCGGCCGGCGGCGGCGCCTCCGGGGGGCTCTCCTGGTGGCACCCGAAGAGCAGCATGAGAGCGGGGAAAAACCGGCGAAGTGCGGGGGTCATGGGCAGGATCCGGCGTTGCAGGGCCTTGCAAAAACCGATACTCGTTCTTCTCCTGGAGGACGAGTCCTTGAATTTCGACCTGTGTATCCTCGGCGCCGGGCCGGCCGGCTACGCGGCGGCCATGCGGGCCCACGACCTCGGGAAGCGGGTGGCCCTGGTCGAGGCAGAGCGCATCGGGGGGGCGGGCCTCCACTGCGGCGCCCTCTCCTCGAAGACCATGTGGCACCTGTCCAACGACTACGCGCTGGCGAGCCGCCTCGATCGGGGCTTCCACGCGGCCGATCTGCGGCTGCGGTACGCCGCCGTCGTCGAGGCGGTCCGCGAGGCAGTCGCGCAGCGCCGCCTGCTGCTGGAGCGGCAGCTCGAGCAGCTCTCCAGGCCGGGGCCCGCCGGCGGCACCGTCACCCTGCTCAAGGGGCGCGCGTCCTTCGTGACGCCCCACCAGATCGCGGTGCGCGACGGGCGGGGCGGCGATCTGCTGATCGGCGCCGATCACTTCCTGATCGCCACCGGCTCGCGCCCCCGCTCCCCGGACGGTATCGCCATCGACGGAGAGCGGATCCTCACCAGCGATCACATCGAAAATCTGCCCGACTTCCCCGGAAGCATGGTCATCGTGGGCGCCGGCGTCATCGGCTGCGAGTACGCCACCATGTTCGCCAACTTCGGCAAGACCCGCATCAGCATCCTCGACCGGCAGCCCCGCATCTTGCCCTTTGAAGACGCCGATGTGGCCGAGGTCGTCGCCGGCAGCTTCGAGCAGATGGGCGTGGTCATCCACCGCCAGTCCAGGCTTCAAGACCTGCGCGTCGTCGACGACCAGGTCGCCTACACGCTGACCGACGAGCACGGCGCCACCCGCACCTTCCACGTCGAGCGCGCCCTGATCTCCATCGGCCGCGTCCCCAACACCGCCGACCTCAACCTCGCCGCCATCGGCGTCGCGATGGACCGCAACGGCGGCGTCCTCGTCGAGCAGACCCGCAGCGCCTCCCACCCCCACATCTACGCCGCCGGCGACGCCACCATGGATGTCGCCCTCGCCAACGTCGCCGAGATGGAGGGGCGCCACGCGGTCGAAGATATGTTTGACCTCAAACCTTCTCCCATCCGTTACGAGGCGCTCTCGGCGATCATGTTCCTCAACCCCGAGGTGGCGAGCGTGGGGTTGAACGAGCAGCAGGCGAGGGAGCAGAAGATCCCTTACCGCGTGGGGGTGGTGGCGAACGCGCTGGTGAACCGCAACATCGCGATGCGAGCGACCCGCGGGTTCGTGAAGCTGCTGGCGAGCCTGGAAGAGCCGAACCGGCTGCTGGGGCTGCGGGTGGTGGGGCCCGAGGCGTCGAGCGCGATCCAGGGCATCGCGTTCCTGATCGATCAGGGGGCCACGCTGGCCGACATCGATCGGTGCGTGCACCCGCACCCGGCGATCACCGAGGGCGTGCAGGAGTGCGCGCGGCTGCTCCTCGGGCGCTCGATCCACAAGACCGAGGTGTTCGGTCCCGAGCTCTTGCGCCGCGCCGAGGGCTGACCGCTCCCGGTAGTAAGGGCTGACGAAATGGAACATAGTGGCCCCGATGTCCTCGACTCCGGAGCCTCCTGAACCCAAAAACCCCCCTGACGCGGGCGCCCACCTCGGCGTCAGCCGCCACCAGGCCCAGGGCGCGCCGCCGGCCCACGGGGGCCTGGCGGGGCTCGTCATCGCGGCCCTCGGGGTCGTCTTCGGCGACATCGGCACGAGCCCGCTCTACGCCCTGAAAGAGTGCTTCTCCGGCGAGCACGGCGCCAAGGCAACCCCCGAGAACATCCTGGGGGTCCTGTCGCTGATGGTGTGGTCGCTCACCTGCGTCGTCACCATCAAGTACGTCAGCTTCATCCTGCGGGCCGACAACGAGGGAGAAGGGGGCATCCTGGCCCTCCTCGCCCTGGTCCCGGAGGAGCGCCGCCGCGCCGCCGGCGCCGGGGGCCCCCTGGTGCTCCTGATCCTCTTCGGCACGGCCCTGCTCTACGGCGACGGCGTCATCACCCCGGCGATCTCGGTGCTCAGCGCCGTCGAGGGCCTCAACATCGCCACCGACTCCCTCAAGGATTACGTCGTCCCCCTCACGGTGCTGATCCTGACCGGTCTCTTCGCGATCCAGAGCCGCGGGACCGAGGGGATCGGCGTCGTTTTTGGCCCCATCGTGCTGGTCTGGTTCTTCGTCCTGGCGGCCCTCGGGGTCTACCGCATCGGCGAGAATTTCCAGGTCCTCAACGCCCTCAACCCGGTCCACGCGGTCCGTTTTCTGGCGAGCAACGGGCTCCATGGCTTCTTCGTCCTGGGGGCCGTCGTCCTCTGCATCACCGGCGGCGAGGCCCTCTACGCCGACATGGGGCACTTCGGGCGCCAGGCCATCCGCATCGCCTGGTACGCCCTGGTGATGCCTTGCCTGCTGCTCAACTACATGGGCCAGGGCGCCATGCTGCTCAACAACCCGACCAGCGTGCAGACCTCCCCCTTCTACGAGATGGTGCCTCGCTGGGGCCTCTACCCGATGGTGGGGCTGGCCACGGCGGCCACGGTCATCGCCTCCCAGGCGCTCATCTCGGGGGCCTTCTCCCTGACCCGGCAGGCGGTGCAGCTCGGGTTCTGCCCTCGCGTCACGGTGGTGCATACCTCCGAGAAGCACGAGGGGCAGATCTACATCCCGGAGGTGAACAGCGCCCTCTGGATCTCCTGCGTGCTCCTCGTGCTCGCCTTCGGCTCCTCGACCAAGCTCGCGGCGGCCTACGGCATCGCCGTCACCGGCACCATGGCCATCACCTCGATCGTCTACTACGTCGTGGTCACCACCAACTGGAAGTGGCCTGCCTGGAAGGCCCTCCCCCTCGTCATCTTCTTCCTCGTCTTCGACATCGGCTTCTTCGCCGCCAACATCGTCAAGGTCCGCGACGGCGGCTGGGTCCCCCTGCTCATGGGGGCCATCGTCTTCACCATGATGACCACCTGGAAGACCGGGCGCCGCCTCCTGGGCGACTACTTCGCCCGCAACCAGCAGCCCTTCACCCAGTTCATCCAGGAGATCGAGCAGAACAGCCCCCCCCGCGTCACCGGCACCGCCGTCTTCATGACCCAGAACCCCAACGGCGTCCCCATCGTGCTGCGCCACCACTTCCGCCACAACAAGGTGCTCCACGAGCAGGTCGTGCTGCTCTCCATCCACAGCGAGAACGTCCCCTACGTCTCCCCTCGCAAGCGCATCACCGTCGAGGAGCTCCCCCAGAATTTCTTCCGCGTCCAGGCCCGCTTCGGCTTCATGGAGACCCCTCGTATCCCCTCCATCCTCGAAGCCGTCGCCATCTTTGGCCTCACCATCGACCCGGAGACGGTCACTTTTTACCTGGGCCGGGAGACCCTGCTCTCCACCCTCCAGGGAGGCATGATGCGCTGGCGCAAGGGCCTCTTCGCCTTCCTCTCCCGCAACGCGCGCCCCGCCACCGCCTACTTCGGCATCCCCGCGGATCGCGTGGTCGAGCTCGGCATGCAAGTCGAGCTGTGACGCCTCGCCCTGGGCTACCCTGCCCCGCATGATCGAAGCCCTCGTCGAGCAGCTCAAGACCCAGGCCCTCTCGTCCCTCGAACAGAACGTCTACGACCAGGCCGTCACCCAGGACCTGGCGGACAGCGCCCTCCGGGCCCTCGTCGAGGGAGCCATCGATCAGCTCCAGCTCAAGGCCCCGGGGGCCATGGGCGGCCTCGGCGCCGTCGTGGGTCTGCTGGGCTCCCTCGGCTCCCAGCTTGGTTCCCTGGGCCTCGCGGAGCAGGCCCGCTCGCTGCTGGCCCAGTACCAGGTCGACCAGGCCCTCCGCGACGCGGTCCTCCGGGGGCTGACCCGCTACCTCGAAGAGAACGGCGCCCGGCTGATGCAGGTGGCGGTCGATGCGGCCATCCAGAAGCTCACCCGGGCGGGCTCCTGAGCGGCGAGGCTCACGACGCCGGGGCCTCTCCGGGGGTGCGCCACCAGAGCCAGGCCACCAGGCCGTAGGCCAGCGCAGCGACCAGGAGCACCGAGGAGAACCCGCCCACCATCGCCAGCAGCGTCGCCCCCACCGAGGCCACCACCGACGCGTACCCGTTGAGCGACCAGGCCCGAGCGACCCAGCCTTCCCCCAGGCGCTCGTGCCGCGCGATGGCCGCCGGGAACGGCATCCCCATGCAGACGCCGGGCACCGCGACCAGCAGCACGCTGAGCGCGACCCGGCCCCAGAACGGCCAGCCCAGGGCCCGGTCAAAGGCCCAGCCCAGCAGGCCCTGGTAGGCGAGCAGCGTGAGCGCCAGCGCCGCCGCCACCCAGGCCAGCGCCCGGGGCCCTCCCCGGGCCACGCGGGCCGAGAGCCAGGCGCCGACGCCGGAGCAGAGCAGGAGCGAGAGCAGCACCACCGAGAGCGCGTAGCTGGGGTTCCCCAGGAACAGGGTAAACCGCGGGATGAACACCAGCTCGACGGCCAGGTAAGCGACGCCCAGGAGCAGGAAGTAGAGCTGCCACCGTGGCTCCATCGGGGCCGCGTCGGCGCGCCTGCGGGCCAGGGCCGCCGGCAGCCCGAGGAACAGGGCGGAGGCGAGCAGCACCAGCGCCAGCGTGGACACCAGCACGAGCTGGCCGCTGGCGGAGCCGAAGATCGAGTCGCGGTTCGCCAGCAGCCGGGAGAAGCGGGCGTGCTCGAAGAAGAAGGGTCGGTCGTCCGTCGAGGGCTCGATCTGGAAGGGGTAGCCGTCGATGAACGCGCGGCGATCTGGCGCCTGAAAATAGCCCTTGAACGGCGAGTCTTCGACGGGCCCGTGGGGGGCGTAGCGCACCGAGAAGGCGTTGCGCTCCGCGGCCTCCCGGATCGCCTGCACCTCGGCCTCCGTGAAGGGCCGCCGCTTCACCAACACCACGGAGAAATCGATGTCCGAGTCGTAGACCGGGGCCGCCACCACCACCACGTTCCTCGCCGCGTCCCCCAGCCCCAGGGAGCGCGTCGCCTCGTCGATGATGGCGCAGAGCCGCAGCGTCTGCCGCGGCGGCTTGTAGAGCCACCGGGTGAACGAGAGGGTCCCGTCGTCGTCCAGGTGCTCGATGAACTCTCGCAGCGCCTCGACCGTGTACAGGTAGTTCTCGCTCAGGGCGAAGGCCCCGGCCTGGGAGGCCGCGAAGGTGTCCACCCCGGAGACCTGGATCACGTCGTAACGCTTCTGCTGACGGCGCACGAAATGGCGCCCCTCCGAGTGCGCCAGCCTCACCGCCGGATCCCGGTAAATACCGCCGGAAAATCGGTCAAAAAGCGTCGTCGTCGCCCGCACGATGCTCGGGTTGATCTCGACCGCATCCACGTGGCTCGCGCCGAAATGCAGCGCCGAACGCACATCGAGCCCGCCCCCGGCGCCGATCACCAGGGTCTCCCCGGGGGCGCGCCCCAGCCCCCGCAGGTGCTGGTACACCAGGCTC
Organism: Polyangiaceae bacterium; assembly: GCA_025453595.1. GTDB lineage: Bacteria > Myxococcota_A > Polyangia > Polyangiales > Polyangiaceae > JANWXX01. The sequence goes on along the minus strand of JALOQB010000167.1, from coordinate 8,335 downwards.
GGAGGCAGCGCCTCGAACACCGGGTGCGACGCGACCAACCGCCCGTCCTGCCCCGTCTCCCCCTTGAGGATCGACGTCACCGCCCAGGCGTCGATCACCACGCCGATCTGCTCGGGCTTGGGGCCTGTGTAATTTTTTGACAGACCCCAGAGGCCAAAGTGCAGGGGGTTGGCGAAGAAGTCGACGCAGGCGACGGAGGTGCACTCGCGCCGGAGGATGAACTCGCGGGGGATGCGTGGGTAGAGCTTGGCGTTGGGCAGGAAGAGGGGGCCGCTGGACGAGCGAGCCAGGCCGAGGCCCGCGGCCAGCAAGGCGAGGAGGGCGAAGGCGTGCTTGCGGGAGGCGGAGCCGGTCTCCTCGGCGGAGAAGCAGAGGGCGCCGAGGGCCGCGGCGACGGCGGCGACGAGGACCCCGCCGGGGCCGCCGCCGAGGGAGTCCATGGCGAGGACGCTGAGCCCGCAGCCCAGGCCGCTGCCCAGGAGGTCGGCGAAGTAAGCGCGACCGATGGCGCCACGGAGGGAGGCGAGGGTGCCGGCGACGACGACGCCGGCGAGGGTGAAGGGGACGAGCACCGCGAGGAGGAGCAGCAGAAAGAGCGCGAGCTGGGCGGGGCTCTCGAGGATGGAGGAGCCGAAGGGGAGGCGGCTGAGGAGAAGCAGCATCGCCGGGATCGAGGCGGCCAGCAGCAGCGCCCCGCGGGCCCGGCTCCGGGGGTCACCGGCCAGGCCAGGGCGGGCCTGGATGAGGAGGCCGCCGCCGGTGAAGCCGAGGAGCGCGAGGGCCACCGCGAGGAAGGCGAAGTGGTACCAGATGAGGAGCGAGAAGACGCGGGTGAGGGCGACCTGGAGCACCAGGGCGGCGCCGGCCACGAAGCCCAGCCCGAGCAGCCGCGCCGTGGGAGCCTCGGAGGAGGGCGGATTCACCGGACGAACACGAGCTGGCGGGTGTGGATCTGGGCCAGGTGAGGGCGACGGATGGAGACGTTCATGAGCAGCCCCACCCCCAGCATGATCGTGAGGAGCGACGAGCCCCCGTAGGACATGAGCGGCAGCGTGACCCCGACGACCGGGAGCACGCCGCTGACCATGCCGATGTTGAAGACCGAGTGCCAGAAGAGGAGGGCGCCCACGCCGACCGCGACGACGGCGCCGAAGCGATCCTTGGCCTGGGAGGCGATGCGGAGCGCCCAGAGGACCAGGAAGGCGTAGATCGAGAGCAGCACCAGGCAGCCGACGAAGCCCCAGTCTTCCGAGAGCACCGAGAAGGGGAAGTCGGAGTACTGGTCCGGCAGGAAGTAATACTGGTTCTGCGAGCCCTTGGCGAACCCCTGGCCCAGCAGGCCGCCGTTCCCGATGGCGATGCGCGCGTGGTAGGCGTGGTACCCGGTGCCGGTGATGTCGGTCTCCGGCGAGAGGAAGGAGGTGATGCGCTCCTTCTGGTAGGCCTTCATGCCGAACATCCAGAACAGGGGGAGCCCGATGGCCGAGACGGAGAAGAGCAGCACGAGGCTGCTGATCCGGATGCGCTGGAGGGCGACGATGGCCAGGAAGATCAGCCCGTGGATGAGGGCGGTGCCCAGATCGGGCTGCTTGAGCACGAGGAAGAAGGGGATGAAGGCGAGGACCGCGGGGACCGTGAGCTCGCGCAGCAGCTTGGGCCCGTCGGACCGGGGGCTATCGTGGAAGTACTTGGCGAGGGCCAGGATCAGCCAGATCTTGGTGAACTCGCTGGGTTGAAAGCCGAAGCCCCCGAGGTTGATCCAGCGGCTGGACCCGCGGATGCCCTTGCCCAGGGCGAGGACCAGCACCAGCGAGAGCATGCCGGCCACGTACAGCGGGTAGGCGAAGCGCTCGAAGTGCCGGTAGTCGATGACGGTGACAAAGATGGCGAGGGCGCTCCCGGCGGCCAGGAAGTACACCTGGCTGACGTACATGTCGGCGCGAGACAGCGTGTAGACGCTGGTGGCCGAGTAGAGGTTCACCACGCCGATCACGGCCAGCAACGCCACCGCGATGAAGAGCGCCCAGTCGATGCGCTCACCGAATCCGCCTTCTCCTCGATCGAGCATGTCAGGGGGCCCCTTTCTTGCGCCTCGGGCCAGGGGGCGCCTTGTTCTGGTTGTTCTTGGGGACCATGCGGCTGGCCACCAGACGCTGGTACTCCTTGGCGGCGGCGAAGGCGACCGGCGCCGCCGCCTTGCCCCCCACGCCGCCGTGCTCGATCAGCACCGCGAAGGCGATCTCCGGGGCGTGAAAGGGCGAGAAGCCGGCGAACCAGGCGTGGTCCCGGTTGAAGTACCAGACCTTGCTCTGATCCTCGCCGTGGACCCCCCGGTGGGAGGTCTGGGCGGTCCCCGTCTTCCCTGCCACGTCGACCCCCTGGGGCCGCTCGTTGTAGGCCGTCCCTTCGTCCTCGTTCACCACGCCGTAGAGGCCCGACATCAGCAGCCGGTGGTGCTCCGGATCGATGTCGATGCGGCGCTTCACCCGCGGCGGGAACTCCTGCACCACCGCCCCGTCGCTGGTCTCGATGGCGCGCACCAGCTGCGGCTGGTAGAGCGTGCCGCCGTTCGCCAGGGCCGCGTAGGCCAGCGCAAGCTGGAGCACCGAGGTGGTGGTCGCCCCCTGGCCGATCGCCGCGTTCAGCGTGAACCCTCCGCGGAACTGCCCCTTGAAGTGCGTCGCATACCACTGCATCGTCGGGATACGACCGCTGGATTCAGGGTTGACCCCGAGGCCCGTCTTGGCGCCAAAACCGTAGTCAAAGGCCACCTTGGCGAGGGCGTCCAGGCCCACCTGATCGCCGAGCTGGTAGAAGTACACGTTGCACGACCGGGTGATCGAGTCCCGCAGGTTCACCGGGCCGTGGACGTGGGTGCAGCGGAACGGCCGCTTGCCGTAGGTGATGAAGCCCCGGCACTGGGTCGTGCGCTGCGGATCGATCAGCCGACGCCCCTGGTCATCCATCGCCCGGAGCCCCGCCAGCGCCGAGAAGGGCTTGAACGTCGACCCCGGCGGGTAGCTGCCGCTCATCGTCTTGTCGAGGGTCGGCAGCAGCGGGTCGCTGTAGAGCCGCCGGATCGCATCGCGGATCGCCTGCTTGCCCATGCCCCCGGACAGCACGTTCGGGTCAAACCCCGGCTTCGAATAGAGCGCCAGGATTCGCCCCGTGCGCACGTCCGTCACCACCGCGGAGCCGGCGATCTGCCCCCGCATCGCCTTGTCGATGGCCTCGACCAGCTCGATGTCGACGGTCAACCGCAGGTCTCGGCCCGGCACCGGGTCGAGCCTCCGCGGCTCGTCCAGCAGCCGCTCCGCCTCCGGCCCCGAGTGCCGGGTGTTGTGCGCGTCGACGATCACCTTCTCCCAGCCTCGCAGCCCTCGCAGGTAGCTCTCCCACCCTCGCTCCACCCCCGCCGCGCCGATCCGATCGCCCTCGATGTACTTGAACGCCCTCAGCCTCGACAGCATCTCGCCGTCGATCTCGGACATGTACCCCAGCATGTGCGCCGACAGATCGCCGTAGGGGTAGTACCGCACCGGCACCGACACCACCTCGACCCCCTTCAGCTCGCTCTCGTGGGTCTCCAGCGTCGCCACGATGTCCCGCGAGACGTCCTCGCGCACCAGCACCTGCGGCACGTGCACCGGCTTCTTGTTCCGCTCCTTCTTCTGCTCCTCGAACCTCCGGAAAAGATCGACGCACATGTCGTTGATCTTCTTCTCCAGGCGCTGACGCTCCTCCGCCGTCAGCCTCATGTAATCGATCAGCTTCGTCCAGCTCTCGGTCTCGGCCAGGCACCGGTACTTCCGGTCGACCCGCACCAGCGGCACCAGGTACACGTTGTACGAGGGACGGCTCGACGCCAGCACTCGCCCCTGGCTGTCCCTCACCACCCCCCGCGTCGTCGCCAGCGTCACCCGCCGGATGATGTTCTCCCTCGCCGCCTCCTGGTAATCCGCCCCCTGCACCACCTGCAGCTGGAACATCCGCCCCACCAGCACCCCGAACACCAGCACCACGAACAGCGCATGCCACCGGAATCGCCGCCGAAACTCGGCCGTGTCCGACCGTTGCCCGAGGTAGGTCACCGCAGACCCTCCCCCCCCGAGCTGGCCCCCGGCAGCGCCTGGGTGAGGCGATGGACCCGCTCGGCCCCCCAGAACACGAGGGGCGCCGCGCAGGCGGTCGCCACGGCGTGGGGCAGCAAGATGCCCGCGAGCGCCTTGGCGCCGTAGGGGTTACGTCCAAAGATCGCGAGCAGCACGAATACCAGGATGCCTTGCGCCGCGGCAAAGACAAAGGCGAGGGCGACCTGGGTGGGTGCGGTCTGGGCGGCGAGGCGCACGCCGGCGACGCGGGCCAGGACGAAGGTCGCCACGCTGACCACGGTGAACAGGCCGACCGGAGCGGCGGCGAAGAGGTCGAGGGCGTACCCCAGCAGGAACGCCAGGGCGGTGCCTCGCACCAGCGAGTACTCGTGCACGCCGGTGAAGACCAGCAGCGGGAGCAGCAGGTTGGGTGTGGCCGCCAGCGATACCAGGAAGCGCACCACCGGCACGGCGAACTCGAGGGCCCCACCGCCCATCGACAGGATCAGGCTGTCGCCGAGGGACTGGAGCAGCCGCAGCAAGCGGAACAGGTTGGACTGGACCACCAGCAGCAGGATGCCCACCAGCACGAAGGCGGAGTTCCTCATCGGCCCCCCTTGGGCGCGGGCACCTCCGCGGGGGTGGTCGTCAGGATCAGCACCTCTTCGAGCCGGGAGAAATCGACCGTGGGGGTCGCCTCTACCTCCTGGTAGACGCCAAATTCACGACGCACCACCCGGGTCACCCGGGCCACCGGGATGCCCTTGGGGAAGCGGCGCCCCATGCCGCTGGTGACCAGCAGGTCGCCCACGTTCACCTCGTCGGTACGCTGGGCGTACTGCACGCGGAGCAGGTACCTGGTCAGATCGCCAGTGCCCCGCACGATCCCCCGGGCGCCGGTGTTCTCGGCCACCACGTCCACCGCGCTGTTCGGGTCCGCCACCATCTTGACGTCCACCGTCGACCCGGCCACCCGCTGCACCGTCCCCACCACCCCGCCCAGGGTCACCACCGGCATGTCGATGCGGATGTCGTGGCCCCCACGGTCCAGCGTCAGCCGGATCACCCGGAAGAAATCGGTCACGTCCTTGGCGATCACCTGCGCCGAGATCACGTCGCCGGGCAGCGTCTCGCGCAGGCCCATCAGCTTGCGGAGCCGCTGGTTCTCGACCTCCTGGATCTCGAGCTTGCGCACCCGGCTCTCGAGCCGCGCGTTCTCGAAGGCCAGCCGCGCGTTGTCGTTCTTGACATCGACCAGGTAGACGTAATCCCCCCAGGCGTTGGACACCTGGCGCGCCAGGAAGGCCGCCGCCGCCTGCACCGGCGAGGAGATCTGCACCACCGTCCGGTCCAGATCGCTCCAGTCTTTCGGATCACGCACGTGGGTCTTCAAGAAGAAGAACGGCACGAGCATCGCGATGAACACCAGGAGCGCGTCCCGGATAGGTTTAACTCTCTGCCACCACTGAAGCACGCCAGACCTCCCCGCAGAACCGGGAACCACAGCTCACCGAGGGAAGGGGTCTCCTACCACGAACCGGCGCCCTGCCAAGGGAAACCCCACCCTGCTAGCCGATCCGGCCCCCCGAGGGAACCCGCTCCCGCGCCGGGTCATGGTACATTCCTGCCTCATGCACGCGCTCAGAGCGATCACCGCGGCGCTCCTCCTCTCGCCGCTGTGCCTCGCTGCCCCCACGGAGGCCGAGATCAAGGCCGCCCGCAAGCTCTTCGAGCAAGCACAGGAGCACGAGGCGGCCCGCCGGTGGATCGACGCGCTGGGGCTCCTTGAACGCATCCTGCTGGTCAAGGAGACCGCCGGGGTGCGCTTCCACGCGGCGGTCTGCCGCGAGCACCTGGGGCAGCTCGTGGAGGCCGAGGCCGACTACCGCCGCGCCGCCGAGCTGGCGACGCAGATGAAATCCCGGGAGGGCGACGCCATCGTGGCCCAGGCCAGCGACGCCCTCGCCGCCCTCAAGCCCCGCATCCCCCTGCTCACCCTCAAGCTGCCCGAGCTGCCCGGGCTCCAGATCTCGCTGGACGACACGCCCCTGCCCGCGGAGCGCGCCCGGCGGCCCATCCCCCGGAACCCGGGCCCCGCGCAGCTCCGCGCCTCGGCCCCGGGGCACAAGGATTTCACCCTCTCCCTGGCCCTGACCGAGGGCACCCAGCAGAGCGCCGAGATCGCGCTCCAGCCCCTGCAGCCCCCTCCAGACGCCTCGGCCCCGCCCCCCGCGGCCCCTGCCCCGCCGCCAGCACCACCGCCGCGGCGCTGGCCTGCGCTGGTGGTGGGAGGGGCCTCCCTGGCCGCCGCCGGCACCGGGGCCTTCTTCTTCTTGCAGCACCGCCGCCTCGATCGAGAGACCACCTCGATCTGCAACGACCCCGAGTACCAGTGCGATCGGAGCGGTCGCAACGCCAGGCTCGCGGACTACCAGCGGTACGGCCTCGTCGCGGGGGGAATCGCGCTGGTGGGGCTGGGGGCCGCCACGTACCTCTGGGTGTCGTCAAGCCCCCAGGGCGCCGGGACAGCGCTGTGGATCGGGCCGAACCAGGCGGGGGTCGCCGGGCGCTGGTGAGCGAGCGCCCGCGGGCGCTCAGCTGATGGTGACTTCTTTCAGAAGTTCCATGTGGTCGAGGGTCTTGCCGCTGCCGAGGACCACGGCGCTGATCGGATCGTCGCAGACCATGACGGGCAGGCCGGTCTCTTCGCGGAGCAGCACGTCGAGGTTCTTGAGCAGGGCGCCGCCGCCGGTGAGCACGATGCCCTTGTCGACGATGTCGGCGGCCAGCTCGGGCGGGGTACGTTCGAGGGCCAGGAGGACAGCCTCGACGATCGCGTTGATGGGCTCGCTGAGCGCCTCGCGGATCTCGTCGCTGTTGACGACGACCGTCTTGGGGATACCCGCGACCATGTCGCGGCCCTTGACCTCGGTGGAGACCTGGGTCTCGAGGGGGTACGCGTTGCCGATGGTGATCTTGATGCGCTCGGCGGTCTGCTCACCGATGGCGAGGTTGTACTTGCGCTTCATGTAAGCGACGATGGCCTCGTCCATCTTGTCGCCGCCGACGCGCACCGACTGGGAGTAGACGATACCGGCGAGCGAGATGACGGCGACCTCGGTGGTGCCGCCGCCGATGTCGACGACCATGTTGCCCGAGGGCTCGGTGATCGGGAGGCCCGCGCCGATGGCGGCGGCCATGGGCTCTTCGATGAGGTAGACCTCGCGAGCCCCCGCGCCCTCGGCGCTCTCCTTGACGGCGCGCTTCTCGACCTCGGTGATCCCGAAGGGCACGCAGATGATGATGCGGGGCTTCACCAGGGTGCGCCGGTTGTGGGCGCGGTCGATGAAGTACCGGAGCATCGCCTCGGTGATCTCGAAGTCGGCGATCACGCCGTCGCGCAGGGGGCGGACAGCCTGGATGTTGCCGGGGGTACGCCCCAGCATCTCCTTGGCCTCACGACCCACGGCGAGGACGCGCTTGGCGCCCCTGCTATCGCGCTGCACGGCCACCACCGAGGGCTCGCAGGAGACGATGCCCTTGCCCTTGACGTAGATCAAGGTGGTGGCGGTGCCGAGGTCGATGGCAAGATCGTTCGAGAACAGGCCATGGAGCCAGTCGAAGATCATTGCACCAGCGCTCCGTGAAGGTCAGGGGGGGGCAGACGGGAAGCCGTGATCATCTTGCCGCGAGCAGGAAGAGGAACACCGCAGCGGGAAACGCTCACGGGGAGTGATCTAGGCAGCCTGAGCGGCGAAGGGAAGAACAATCTCCCGCCGCCCGGTCGTGGAGGCTCAGCCCTTGGAGATCTTGCCTTCTTTGTGGGAGAAGTGCTTACGACAAGCCGAGCAGTATTTCTTCATCTCGAGCTTCTCGGTCATCGTCTTCTTGTTCTTCGACGTGGTGTAATTGGCTCGGCCGCAGTTGCCGCAGGTCATCTTGATGAGGTCGCGCATCTGACTTCCCTCGAAAGGACGGCGAAACCTAGCGGAACCACCCGGCACGTCAAGAGAAACTCGCCAAAAAGCACAAACCCCCGCGGGGGGCGGGGGTCTGCACGCGACAGCTCACCGGGAGCTCAGTCGTCCCAGTCTTCTCGATCGAAGCCGCGGCCTCGATCACCCCGGTCCCAGGATTTGGAGCGCCGCTCTCCCTCGCTTGGCCCCTTGCGCTTGGACCAGTCGGTGGCGCGCTTGGGCTTGGCGTCGCGGCCCGGCATCGGCGCGGCATCGGCGGGGCGCGGG
>JALOQB010000166.1 GCA_025453595.1 Polyangiaceae bacterium | reverse complement strand
GACGGGAGGATATGGGAGCCAAAATCCGGGCGCGGATCGGACTTGAGGAGCCGGTAGAGGACCTCGGAGCGGAACAGATACACCCCCATCGAGGCGAGGCAGGGGCGCGCCGGATCGGGGAACGTCGAGAGCCGGGCGATCAGGGAAGGATCCGAGGGCTTCTCGTGAAAGTGAAGGATCGTCCCGCGGTCATCGACGGCGACCACCCCGAAGCGCGCCGCGTCGGCGCCGGAGACCGGCTTCACCGCCAGGGTGACGTCGGCGCCGGAGCGCAGGTGGGTCTCGAGGAAGGGGCGGTAGTCCATGCGGTAGAGGTGATCGCCGGACAGCACCAGCGTGTGGGCGGCGCCGATGGATCGGAGCTCGCCCATGTGCTTCCTCACCGCGTCGGCGGTCCCCTGGAACCAGTCGCTGTGGCGCGGGGTCTGCTCGGCCGCCAGGATCTGGACAAATCCGCCGGAGAAATCGTCGAATTTGTAGGTCCGCGTGATGTGCCGGTGGAGCGAGACCGAGTTGAACTGGGTCAGCAGGCAGATGCGCGCGAAGCCCGAGTGGATGCAGTTGCTGATGGGGATGTCGACCAGGCGGTACTTGCCCCCGATGGGGACCGCGGGCTTGGCCCGCCGCCGGGTGAGCGGGAACAGCCGCGTCCCGGCGCCGCCGCCCAGGATGACCGCCAGAACCTCCGGGGAGTGTGCCATGCGCTTGCTCCTTGCGATCCTCGTGCCCCGGGCATGATTCTTGGTTCCACGGGCGGGGCCGCGGGCCCAGCTTACCGCCGCCCCTTGCCCCCTGTCCTGCCCCCGCGAGGCTTGCACCCCGCAACGCAAGCGCTGCCCCCCCTGGAGTTGACCGTGCCCGAGATGCGTTACAACCCGATCACCGGCGACTGGGTCATCATCGCTCCGGAGCGCGCGCGCCGCCCGGGCGTCCACCTTGCGGGTTCAATAAGACCCACAGGCCCCTCTCACAAGGAGGATTGCCCCTTCTGCGTGGGGAACGAGCACCTGACGGGGGCGGAGCGGCTGCGGATCGAGGGGCCCGGGGGGTGGCAGATCCGGAGCGTGGAGAACCGGTACTCGGCGCTGGCGCTGGAGGGGCCGGTGGAGCACCGGGGCCAGGGGCTGAGGGCGACGATGAGCGGGGTGGGGCGCCACGAGGTGCTGATCGAGACGCCGGATCACGGGGGGTTCCCGTCGCGCCGAGGGGAGGGGGCGATGCAGGCGCTGGTGGAGGCGTACCACCGGCGGCTGGTGGCGTTCCACGAGGATCCGCGGGTGAGGCACGTGGTGATCTTCAAGAACCACGGGTCCTCGGCGGGGACGTCGCTGGAGCACCCGCACTCGCAGATCGTGGGGACGCCGGTGGTGCCGGCGCAGGTGCGGGAGCGGCTGGTGGAGGCGCTGCGGTACCGGAGCGATCACGGTCAGTGCCTCTACTGCGCGACGCTGCGGCTGGAGTTCGAGGAGGGGGCGCGGTTGATCCTGATCAACGAGCATTTCGTGGCCTTCCTGCCCTACGCGGCGCTCTCGCCGTACCACCTGTGGGTGTTCCCCAAGCGCCACCACGGGAGCTTCGCCGGGACGACGGCGGAGGAGCGGGGGTCGCTGGGGTCGATGCTGAGCGAGCTGCTGAAGCTGGTGGCGCGGCGCCTGGCGGATTGCGACTACAACTACGTGATCCAGACGCTCTCGCCGGCGGAGAACGAGGTGGGGTATTTCCACTGGTACCTGGCGCTGGTGCCCCGGGTGACGCGGACCGCAGGCTTCGAGCTCGGGACCGGGATGTACATCAACACGTCGAGCCCCGAGGTCAGCGCGGCCCACCTCCGGGGCGAGACCGGAGAAGGGCCGCCCCCCTGAACATCCATTGATTCTTGCGTGCCCAAGGGCTACCAAGCCGGCGACTCTGAACCCTGGAGACCCTCATGAAGAAGCCCATCCGCGTTGCCATCACCGGCGCTGCCGGCAACATCGGCTATGCCCTTGCGTTCCGCATCGCCGCTGGCGAGATGCTCGGCAAGGATCAGCCGGTCATCCTCCAGCTCCTCGAGCTGCCCGTCGAGAAGGCCCAGCAGGCGCTCAAGGGCGTCGCCATGGAGCTGGACGACTGTGCGTTCCCGCTGCTCCAGGGCATGGTGCTCACCGATGACCCGAAGGTCGCCTTCCGCGACGCGAACTGGTGCCTGCTGGTGGGCAGCAAGCCCCGGGCCCCCGGCATGGAGCGCGCCGACCTGCTCAAGGACAACGGCAAGATCTTCATCGGCCAGGGCCAGGTCATCGACGAGGTCGCCGCCGACGACGCCCGCGTCGCCGTGGTCGGGAACCCCTGCAACACCAACTGCATGATCGCCGCCCTCCAGGCCAAGCGCCTGCCCCGCGATCGCTTCACCGCGATGGTGCGGCTCGACGAGAACCGCGCCAAGTCCCAGCTCGCCCAGAAGGCCGGCGTCCCCGTCACCGCCATCGAGGACATGTTCATCTACGGCAACCACAGCCCGACGATGTTCGCCGACTTCACCCACGCCAAGATCAACGGCAAGCCGGTCACCGAGGTCGTCTCCGACCGCGAGTGGCTCGAGACCACCTTCCTGCCCAAGATCGGCAAGCGCGGCGCCGAGATCCTCGCGGCCCGCGGCCTGTCCAGCGCCGCCAGCGCCGCCGGCGCCCTCATCGACCACGTGCGCGACCTCGTCACCCCCGGCAAGGTCCACAGCGTCGCCGTGGCCAGCGACGGCTTCTACGGCTTCAGCGAGGGCATCTGGGCCGGCGTCCCGGTCCGCACCACCACCCCCGGCAGCTACGAGATCGTGCGCGACTACGAGATGAACGACTTCGCCAAGTCCAAGATCAAGCTCACCAACGACGAGCTGCTGGGCGAGCGCGAGACCGTCAAGGAGCTGATCGGCGGCTGATCCCGGCGCGACCCGCGGGGCCCGGGGCCACGAACCCCCGCGCCCCACCGCCTTCTGCGATAGAGTGCTCGCCATGAAGCGCTCGCTCCTCGCGCCCCTGCTCGCGCTCCTCGCGCTGTCCCCCGGGGCTCACGCTGGCAAGGCCCCCACGACCGGGCCCTCCGGCGCGAGACCCCCCGCGAAGGCCGCCGGCAAGGCCCCGGCCCGCACCCGCAAGGTGACCCGCGACCGGTGGATCGCCGCCGCCCCCGAGCGCATGATCGAGCTGGCCGCGGCGCGGGCCAAGGCAGGGAAGAAAGACGCGCTGGCGGCGCTGGTCACCGTCCACGCCCTCGCCGAGCGCGCCCCGGCGGGCCTGGCCCGGCGCCACCTCGACCGGCTCGGCGATGGCAAGGGCCCCCTCGCCGAGCAGGCGCGGTGGCTTGGCGCCTCCCTTCACCCGCAGCCCCAGCAGGCCTCCCCTCGGGGGCTGGTGAACCAGATCGCCCTCCTCGGCCCCTTCCAGGACAGCTCCGGTAGCATCCTCCACGCTGACCTCCGGGAAGACGACCCCGCCTCCTGGGCCAACCGCGGCGCCGATTACTCCTGGGGCGCCTACGAGGTCCGGTGGCGGCCGGTGCTGACGCCGGTCACCGCCCGGGGGGTCCCTCTTGACCTGTACCTGGAACCACGGCGAGAAAGCTGCGGCTACGTGGCCTCGCGGGTGACGCTGGCGCAGGCGGGTCCGATCGAGGTGCACCTGGCGGCGAGCGGGTCGGTGCGGCTGCTGTGGGATGGGCAGACGCTGGGGTCGAGCGATGAGGTCCACGAGCAGGCGCTGCTGGACCGGATCGGGGCGCGGGTGGAGGCGTCGGCGGGGGAGCACCTGCTCGCGGCCCGGGTGTGCGCCGGCACACTGGAGGACGCGGGGCGGGTGCGGCTGCGGCTCCAGGGGGTCGGGGGTCAGGAGCTGGCGTTCCAGAGCTCGCGCGACCTGACGCCGCTCCAGGGGAAGAGCTTCGAGAAGGTGAAGTTCACGCCGCTGGTCGAGCCGCTGGCGGAGGCGCTGGCGCTGGGGAAGCGCCCCTCCGCGGACGAGGCGCTGGCGGCGGCGGTGCTGCGGCGCCTGGGTGGGGTGGACAACCTGCGCTCGCCGCGGGCCTCGGGGCTGATCGACACGGTGGCCCGAGGCGCCGAGGTGCCCTCCGATCGGCTGGCGATGGCGGGCTGGGTCGCGGCCTTCGGGGCCGCGCGCAGCGGCTGGCTGAACCTGGCGCAGGAGCGGGCGCTGGCGGAAGGGGACCAGGAGACCGCCGATTTCACCGCGCGGCGCCTGGCGGCGGCCCGGCTGGAGGCAGGCTTCGTGGACTGGGCCCGGGCGGCGCTGAACGGCAAGCCCACCGCGGAGGCCAAGGACGCGGAGGCGGGGCTGCTGCGGGCGCTGGTGAAGGCCGGGGACGGCAACAGCGAGGGGCTCAACCGGGCGGCCCTGGCGGAGCTGCAGGCGCTCGCGGAGCGGGGGGGGTCGGTGGCCCTCTGGAGCGAGATCGCGCGGCTGGCGTCGGCCCTCGATCCGAAGGTGCACCTGCAGGCGCGGGACGAGCTGGCGCGGCTGGCGCCGGAGCGCTTCGATCTGGCCTGGCTCCGGGCGGCCACGGCCCTCGACGCCAACGCGCTGACCCGCGCCGCCGCCTCGACGCTGGAGCTGGGGGGGCTCACCGACGACGGCGAGCTGAACGCCGTGGGGGCGCTGCTGGTCAGCGCCGGTCGGGACCAGGACGCGCGGCGGTTCCTGGGGGTGGCGGCGCAGATCGCGCCCAATGTCCCGGCGCTCCAGCAGTCCTTCGCGCAGGCCCTGTTTGCCACGGGGCGCCCCGAGGACCGGGAGGCGGGGCAACGTGCCCTGGAGCGAGCCCGCGCGCTGCAGCCCAGCGACACCCGGCTGCGGGCGGAGGTGGCCTTCCGCAGCGGGGACGCGCAGCGCAAACCCCAGCGCGACGAGCGGTGGCTGGTGGGGCCAGAGAAGCTGCTGGCCGCGGCCCGGGCGACCCCGGCGCGCCCGGGGGAGGAGGTGGATCGCCAGGTGTACTGGATGCGGGCGGTCACCCAGCACGATGACCGGCGGGTCTCCCAGCTGATCCAGTACGGCCGCGAGATCGTGATCCCGCCGCGCCAGCAGGAGGAGCTCTACGAGATGCTCCCGGCGGAGGGGGATGAGACCGAGATCCTGCGGGCGCGGGTCCACCGGGCCAGCGGGGAGATCGTGTTCGCCGAGGAGGCCAAGAGCGAGCAGGGGCGCCCGCTGGTGCGGTGGCCTGACCTCAAGGCAGGCGACGTGGTCGAGGTGGTGGTGCGCTCCTGGACCAGCGGCCCCATCGGCCGCCGCGGCGACCCGCCCTTCTACTTCCTCGACTACGGCGGCGCCGTCTCGACGCACCCGCTGCTGTTCAACCACGTGATCCTCGATCTGCCCCGGGAGCAGCCTCTCGCCGTCGATGTGCTCAACGGCAAGGCGGACCGGATCGAGACCCGCGAGGAGGGGGACCGGAAGATCACCCAGTACCTCTGGGATCGACCGATCATCCTGCCGGATGAGCCCCTGGCCCCGCGCCCCAGCGAGGTCTTCCCCACGCTGGTCGTGTCGAGCTTCGCGACCTGGGACGAATTCCGGACCTGGTACCAGAGCGCGGTCGCCGGCTTCACCGAGCCTGACGAGCAGGTGCGCAAGCTGGCCGCCGAGCTGACCCAGGGCAAGACCACCCGCGACGAGAAGCTCAAGGCGCTGTTCGAGTTCGTGGCGGACGACATCCGTTACGTGAATTACATTTCCGGTGAATGGTGGCTGCCGAACCGGCCGCAAGAGCTGCTGGCGCGGCGCCAGGGCGACTGCGATGACAAGGCGATCCTGCTGATCACGCTGCTCAAGGCGGTGGGGATCGAGGCCACCGAGGTGCTGATCCAGACCAGGCAGACGGCGCAGCCGTCGCTGCTGCTCTCGAAGAAGGCCGCGGTGCCGCTGTTTGACCACGGCATCGCGTACCTGCCGGCGCGGGACGGGCAGCCCGCCCAGTGGCTGGACGCGACGAGCCCCCAGAGCCGCCTCGGGCCGCTGCCCAGCATGGACGCGCGGACCTACGCGCTCTTCGCCCACGAGGGGCCCGCGCAGATGGTGGCGACGCCCCGGAGCAAGCCCGACGAGCACGGGGCAGAGGCGAGCTGGGAGCTGCGCCTGGAGCCCTCCGGGGCGGCCTCCGTCGTGGCCACGGAGGTGCACCGGGGCGACCACGCGTTCTACCTGCGGACGTCGCTCAAGGAGCCGGACGCCCGCGCCCCCTGGATCGAGCAGAACCTGCTGGCGACCTGGCTCCCGCAGGCCCAGGTAAACCCGGCCGTCGAGTTCAACGGGGATCTCCCGCAGGGGCATGCGCGGGTGAGCTACCGGGGCCGCAGCCTGGCCCTGGGCCGCACCGAGGGGGCCGACCTGGTGGTCACCCTCACGCCCTCGCTGACCATGACCTCCCAGCTCGCCCCCTTGCCGCGGCGCACCCTGCCGGTGGTGCTCCCGCCGCAGCTCGCCCCGAGCCGCACGGTCCGCAGCTTCCTGATCGTGGCGCCGGAGGGCATGCGGGTCGGCCCCCTGCCCCCCGGTGGCAGCGCGGACGGCGGCGAATTTGGCTCCGCGACCCTCGACCTCGAGGTGCTGCAGGACGGCCGCGCGGTGCGCCTCAAGCGCGGCCTCACCTTCGACCAGGACACGATCCCGGTCGACCGCTACGAGGCATGGCGCGCCTGGCTCACCCAGGTCGACGCGCTGATGCAGCGCTCGATCCGCTTCGTCCCGGCACGATAGCGGCCAGATCGCGTCGACGCCCGTCGAGCCCCCACCGCCAGGCCACAGGTCACTACGGTGAAGCCTGCTCCGCCTCGTCTTCGGTCCCGGATCGCTCTTTCTCGAGCGTGAGCTTCAGCTCGCCCTGGCTCCCCGGCTCGACATGCACGTCCCGGGTCACGGACTCATCGCCGAACTCCGCCGAGAGGCTGTAATCGCCAGGACCGATGCCCTCGAGCCGCCAGCGACCATCGCTCCCGAAGAAGGTCTCGCTGCGCCTGGTCCGGACCTGCACCCCATGCAGCAGGGAGGTCAGCTCGACGGAGAACAGTGACGCCGGGGCGCCGTCCGGACGCGCCACGATGCCCCGCAGGCCGCCCGGGGCCCGTAGCTCCAGGGCAAGCGAGCCGTTGGGCTCCACGGGGCCTGCCTCCATCGAGTCCTGTTCCCCCACCCACGCCCGCAGCCAGCAGGGCCCTGCACGCCGCACCCGCACCCGGAATTGCCCTGTCCGGTCGGTCTCCCCCTCGAACGCCGAGTTCTGTTCGTTCGCGCCGCACACCGCCACCACGGTTGCCCCTGCGACCGCGGTCCCCTGCTGGCGCACTGTCCCTGCAAGGAAGGCGAATTCGCTGGTATCGACCACCACGCGCAGGGGCTCACGGATGCTGTCCGGCGAGATCTGCAACGGAGAGCGTGGCTCGAGCACCGGAAGGGCCTCTGCCCCCCACTGCACCTTCACCTCGCAGGACCCGAGCTTCACCCGCGCCCTGAACCTACCCGATTCATCCACCTCCCCGACCGACTCAACGGGGTTACAAAGGAAAGAGAAGCTCACGTTCGTCACCGGCTGGCCGCTGATGTCGACCACGCTGCCACGGACATGAGCATAGCCCCCCTTCTCTCTGGGATCGTGCAGCAGCGCGTCCAGCTCGAAGTCAAAGGATACGCCATCGAGGTCGCGCGCCACGTGCAGCGGCTCGCTTGCCTGCATCACGCTGCCAGAACAACCCACGTGCACCGAGTACGTCCCGGCAGGGACAGACTCCAGGACGATCTTCCCGTCCGGGCCAGCCGGCGCGCGGAGGAACGGCATCTCGAGCCCCCCCGCTCTCAGCTCAACGTACCCTTTTTCGCAGGGCTGATCCGCGCGTTTCTTCCTGATCTCCCCCCGTACACGGTGCCCCGCGAGCATGCGGATGACCACGGGCTCCGAGTCGGTGCCGGCCCGCAGGGATACGCTCTCGGCAGCCTGCCCGAGCAGGCCCGGACTCGATGCCCAGGGCTTGTAGCGGCCCGGCGCCAGTCCGTCGATCCGGAAACGTCCTTGCGCGTCCGTCGTCACCGCCGGAACTTCTTCCAGATCGGAGGGGCCGGTGAGGTGAGCCAGCACGCGGGCCCCGGCCACCGGGGCGCCGGTGGCGGCCAGCTCGACACGCCCGAGCAGGGCGCAGGTACGCATCAGCGTCACCTCCGCCGCCTCACGTGCAGGGTCTTTTACCTCCAGCTGCGCCGGTACGAAGCCTGTGGCCTCGACCTCGACGTTCACCGGGCCAGACACCACCGCCGCATCGAAGGCCCCGAGCGCGTCCGTCGTCACCTCGGCGAGCAGGTCGTCCCTCTCGTTGCGCTGGGCGACCTGCGCCCCCACCATCTCGGAAGGACTGTTGTCGAGCACCCGCACCCGCGCCCCCTCGACCGGTTGACCTTGCTCATCGCGTACGTGGCCCGACAGCCAGACCTTGCCATCCGGAGCGTGCGACGCCGCCGGCGCCGACGTCAGCCCCCGCACCGCCGGGCGCGCCGTCGCCGACCGCATGGGCCCAGAGCTGGACGCCACCGGCCCTGCACTGGACGCCACCGGCGCCGTGCGGCTGCGGAGCCACAGGAGCGCAACGACAAGCAGGGCGAGAGCGAGGGCCAGGCGAGCGCGCATCGACGATGCGTACACCGCTTCGCCTGGGCAGATAAGCCTGAAAAATCAGGATCTTGGCGGGGCGACACCGTCGCGAGCGGCGGATACCGGACGCCTGCCTCCCCCCTTCGCACGACGACCTCGCGCAAGGAACGCTGACGCCTGGCCGGATTCGCGCAACCCTGCCGTCATGATGCGTGTGCTCGTCGCGGGGGCCACTGGTTACATCGGTGCACCGGTCGTGCGGGAGCTCGTCCGGCGGGGCCATGAGGTCACATGCCTCGCGCGCCCGCAGCGCAGGAAGAGGCACCCCGACCTTGGAGGTGCGACCATCGTCACCACCGAGGTCACCGATCGCGCAGCGCTGCTCCGCGCGCTGGAGGGCCGCACCTTCGACGCGGTGGTGTCGTGCGTCGCCTCGCGCACCGGGGAGCCGCGCGACGCGTGGCTCGTCGACCACGACGCGAACCTGCACCTCCTCGCGGCGGCGAAGGCCACGCAAGCGGGTCGTTTCGTCCTGCTCTCCGCGATCTGCGTGCAGCGGCCGCTCCTCGAGTTCCAGCGCGCCAAGCTCGCGTTCGAGGAGGCGCTCCGCGCGTCGGGGCTCACGTGGTCCATCGTGCGCCCCACCGCGTTCTTCAAGTCGCTCGCGGGGCAGGCCATGGCGGTGAAGCGCGGAAAACCGTTCACCATCCTGGGCGACGGTGAGCTCACGGCCTGCAAGCCGATCAGCGAGCGTGACCTGGCGCGCTTCCTCGTCGATTGCCTCGATGATCCGGCGAAGCAGAACGTGATTCTGCCGGTCGGGGGGCCGGGCGATCCCATCACACCGAGGCAGCAGGGCGCGCTCCTCGCCGAGCTCTGCGGGCGCGCGCCGCGCTACCGGCGGGTGCCGCTCGGGGTCTTCGACGCGATCGTCGCGACGCTCGGTGCGCTCGGCAAGGTGTTCCCTCCCCTGAAAGCCAGGGCAGAGCTCGCGCGGATCGGGCGCTACTACGCGACCGAATCGATGCTCGTGTTTGACCAGGCGCGCGGGGCCTACGACGCCGGCGCGACGCCATCGTTCGGGGAGGATACGCTCCGCGATTTCTACGCACACATCCTGGAGCACGGGCTCGCCGGCCAGGAGCTCGGAGACCAGGCGGTCTTCGAGCGAGGCTGAGGGCGCTGCCCCTGAAGGCTCGACCCGGAGGATACAGGCACCGGATCGAGGCAACAGCTGCCCCGGAACAGCGAGCTTGCTCAGCTCTACTTCTTGAGGCGGCTGGCGAGCTGGGTGCAGGTCTTGCTGCTGGCCGAGGCACCCGCGCAGCCGCGATCGAAGAACGCCCTGGCCTTCGCGAGATCCTTGGGGACGCCCCACTCGCCGGTGTAAGCCATGACAGCGAGGTGGCAGGCATCCTCGCGCTTGAGATCGCAGCCGCGCCCGAGGGCGGCGAGGGCGCCGGGGACGTCTTTCTTGGCTTCATCACCGAGCGTGCCGTCGAGTGAAAGCAGGCCAAGCTCGCTGCAGCGCTTCGCGTCGCCTGCGGCGCAGGTGCGGGTCAGCACGGCGCGCGCCGCGGCCGGGTTCTTTGCGGTGCCCTGCCCCTTCAGGTAGCGAGAGATCACCGAGAAGCACCCCGGTTTGTACCCGAGGTCGCAGGCTCGCTGCATGAGGGGCACGGTGCGAGGCTCATCCTTGTTGCGCGCTTCGAGCCGATTTCCCAGCTCCACGCACGAGAGCGCATGCCCGCTGGCACAGCCCTTGTCGAAGGCGGCATCGGCTGCAGCATCGCTCCTGGGGGCCCCGTAGAGGCCCCCTGCACTGAATGTCCCCACGTAGAAGCAGGCCGGGGCGACGCCCTGCTCGCAGGCACGAGTGTAGAGCTTGGCCGCCTCGACGAGGTTCGGCGCGTCAGGCGCGCCGCCGGGGATCGCGATGCACCCTTCGCCCTTGCCCTTGCAAGCATCCGCCACGCCGGCGAGGAGGTGAGCGAGGTTGTAGCAGCTCTCGATGCTGCCCTTCTCACACTGGGTGCGGCACGAGGTGGCGTCCGTTGGTGAGCAGAGGAACGCGGATGCCTTTGCCTCGGCGGTGCACTTCCCCCCCTCGAAGGCGTACCCGGCAGGACACGGGTTGGGCAACCCTGCAAGACCTGTCTGCGCATTCGCTCGCTCCTCCCCGAGAGGGAAGAGTTCCACACGGAGGGCGCTCTGGCACTGAGCCGGCGGCCTGGGGGCGTCGGGGCTCGACGCCTTGCAGGCATCGAGGGAGCCGTCTTGAAGGTCGACCTTTTTGTCACTCGCGCTCGTCGCGTCGGACGAGGCTCCGAAGACCGAGGCCGCCGCCGATACGGATGCGCCGCTGCCGCGCTTCATCGCGAACGCCCCGATGTACACGGCACGGACGAAGTGCGTCGCGCCGGTGCAGACGCCCTTGAGCTCCTCTCTCGTCGCCGAGGCGCCGAGGGCCGTGGCTCGCCCGACCATCGCGGTGGCGAGGTCGAGGCTCGTGCCACGCGCAAGCCCCCCCGCGAGGTTGACCCCCGAGACGGGAAGCGTCGCGCGGACCTCGTCGCTCGACTTGAGCTGGATGACGTCCTCCTTGAGGTTCACGCCAGCGTATTTGTAGTCGCCGCCGAGCTCGCAGCTCGAGAGGATCTTGAGGCCATTGCAGCTGTAGTGCACGACCGCGCGCCCCGATTTCATGGCGAGCTCGAGGTCGGCGCGCTGGGAGGAAGGAAGATCGATGACGAGCGTCTGCGCGACATCAGGGACGGCCGTGCACGCGGGGCCATCGGACTCTCCCGTCGCTTGTTTTGCCGTCGGGGCCTCGGCGCGCACGACCTCGGCCACCGCACCAGGACCACAGGAAGCGAGGGAGGTGAAGAGGGCGCCCTGGAAGGCAAAAGACACGAGGACAGACAGGCGAACGGAAGCCATGCACCGCGCGCTATCATGTACCCCTGGTCGGTTCAAGGTAACCCTGGCCCCACCGCCCATGCCTCGCCGTGCGAGGAGGTCTGTTTCCCGTCACTGTCCAGAGGGGGGTCAGCGGCAGGCCTTCGCGGCGGCCTCGGCGGCGGCCTCGACGCCCAGCGAGCCCCCCTCCGTCGGGTCCCAGCCGGAGAGCGCCTGGATCGCCTCCAGGGCTGCGACGCGGGTGCGATCCGCCGAGGGATCCCCCTTCTTCGAGAGCAGCGGGACCAGCGCCGGGATGGCGTCGACCGTCCCCAGCGCCTTGATCAGGGACACAAAGCGCTCCTTGACCCACCAGTACGGCTCGCCGGACATCGTGAACAGGAACCGCTCCGTCAGCCAGGCGCGATCCTCCGCGGAGGGTTCTTCCTCGCGAAATGGTGCCCCCTCGATCAGCTTCTGCAGCGGCCTCGTGGCCAGCTCGACGGGGAGCGACTCCAGGGCGCTGGAGCTGGATTCGTAGCCGGTGAAGCCCCGATCCGCCAGGTCCCCGTCGCGCTCTTTCAGGGTCAGGCGAAGGTGGTAATCGGCGCTGGAGACCCAGGCCGAGATGCCTAGACCGCCGTCCGTCTCGAGCTCCACGAGGTTCAGCTTGGCCAGCATCATGACCCGGGCGGACGCGATGATCCGGGCGAATTTCTTCGATTCTATCGTCGTCGAGCCGACCTGCACGACCCTTCCACGGTACTGCTCTATCCGGATCCGGCGCACCAGGATCTGGTCTTCCTCCGGCAGAAAACGCACCAGATCGAGGCTCCCACCGTGGCCTGAGCCCTGTTCAAACACCACCTCCACCGGATCACCAAAGACAGGGCTGCAGGCGAAATCCAGGAACAACCTGGAAGGTTTCTTGGGCATGACAAACGCCCTGCGGAGCGCGTTCTCGGCCCGCTGCAGCTCGACACTGTTGAGCGGCGCACAGGCCTCCGAGGCCCTCGGTCTGGGCCGGGCGGCGGGTCGCCCCTTGCCCCAGCAGCGGAGGTCCTCGGGGGGGGCCGCCGGCGCTGGCGGTGACGAGGGTGGCGACGGGGACAGCGCGGCAGAGGCCACCTCGACCGGCACCCTTGCGGGAGGCGCAGGCTCGGGACAGCGAGGGGCGACCGGAGCGC
Organism: Polyangiaceae bacterium; assembly: GCA_025453595.1. Classification (GTDB taxonomy): domain Bacteria; phylum Myxococcota_A; class Polyangia; order Polyangiales; family Polyangiaceae; genus JANWXX01. Next base: position 3,129 of record JALOQB010000166.1, on the reverse strand, counting down.
AGGAGCCGACCCCGAGCAGCAACAAACCGAACAGGCGAGGGGGAACCATGGGGAAGACCGAGACTACACCACGGGTCGCGAGTTCCCCCGGCGAGCAGGCTTCAGCGTTCGGCCGTGATGATCACGGAGGAAGCAGGGCCCACGATGCGGCGCAGCATCTCGAAGGGCGCGCGCTGCCAGGTGATCGCCGGGCTGTAGCGGACCAGCAAGGGCAGCCGGCCCGTGGCGGCCCGGCGGACCACCCGCGTCACCGGGACAAAAGTCGACGAGTTCATGAACTCCAGGCCCGAGAAATCGAGCACCAGGCGCCGCCCCTGGAGCCGCTCCAGCAGCTCATCCAGGAAGGGACCCAGCGCCTTGCCGGCCTCGCGGAGCTGGCTCTTGCCCAGCCAGCGCGCGGTCACCACCTCGTCGTCCGTCGCCACCTCGATGCGGAGCTCTCCCTCGTGGAACCCGCCATGGTTCGCCGCGCCGGGCTGCCCGTGGCGCTTGGCGATCAGCAACGTCACATCATCCTCCATCGTGAACCCATCCATCGCTGCGAGCACCCCCGCGCCGATCGCGTCGACCGGCTCGTGCCCGAGCCGGGTCAGCGTGTCGCGGAGCCGATCAAGATCGAAGAGCTTGCCATCGCGATGCGCCTCCGTCACCCCGTCCGAATAGAGCAGCAGCACATCCCCGGGGGCCAGGTAGAGCGAGGTCGATTCGGTCCCCTCGGCGATGTCCTCGACCAGACCCAGCCACATCCCACGGCTGGACAGCACCTCGACCTGACCTGTCGCAGCGTGAAACAAGAGCGGCTCCAGGTGCAGGCCCGCATAGGAGAAATGCCCCCCCCCCTGGTGGCGGAAGGCGCTGATGGTCATGTAGCGCTCCTCGCCGAGGCGCTCGATGTTGGCGGTCAGGACCCGGTTGACCGCGATGAGCAGGGAGCGAGGGTCGAGGCAAGGCTGGGCGGCGAGCAGCGCGCGGACCGCGGTCTGGCACATCATCATCACCAGCCCCGCCGGGACACCGTGCCCCGAGGCGTCGCCGATCAGGAGCCACCCTTGCTCTCCGGTATCGAGGATATCAAGGTAATCGCCCCCGACCTGCGCCGCCGGAGCGCTGTGCGCGAAGAGATCGAAGTCGTGGAGCGAGCGCTCCCGGGGGACGAGCGCGGTCTGGATCCGGCGCGCCAGCTCCATCTCGCCCCAGAGGGCCTCCATGGCCTCCTTCAGCTCCTGGGTGCGCTCCGCGACCCGCAACTCCAGCTCGTCGTTGGCCCGCTGCAGCGCCTCCTCGGCCCTGCGCCGCTCGCTGGCTTCCAGGGCCCGCGCCACCACGTCCGCCAGGGACCCGGCGAAGGCCAGCTCTTCAGGGCGCCACCGGCGCACGCCGCCGATGTGCTCGTGGCACAGCACCCCGATCAGCTTTCCGCCGAGCCGGATCGGCGCATCCATCATCGCCGTGATCCCCAGCGGCACCAGGTAACTCCCGGTGAACTCGCAGGTGGCCGGGTGCGCCCTGGCGTCGTCGGCGGCGATCGCCCGGTCCTCCGCCAGCGCCGCGAAATACCCGGGGAAATCCAGGGCCCGCAGCTCGAGACCGGCGCCGTGGCGCCCCGCCTCCTGCTCGAACAGATCGTCGCAGATGATGCGGCTCTTCGCCTCGTCGTACCTCCAGACGCTGGCCCGCGCCACGCTCAGCCCCCGGGCGGCGACCTCGGTGATCTTCGCCAGCGCCGGCCCCAGCTCGCCCTGATCGATCAGCTCGCTCCTCGCCAGGTCCAGCAGCAGCTCGTTCTGCAACCGGAGCTGACGCCCCGCCTCCCCTTCCTCTCCGGACCCCTCCGCCGCCGGCTCGACCAGCGCCGCGAAGACCCCCTCCCGCGGGGACCACGCCTTGCACCGCACGCTCACCCGCGCGCCGCACGGGCGCACAAACTCCTTCTCGTACCACCGCGCCGTGGCCCCATGGAGCGCCTGCAGCTCCTGCTGCTTCTGCCCCTCCGGCGTCAGCCCCCAGTAGTCCTGCCCCTCCCCCGCTTCGAGGCCCAGCAGCTCGCAAAAAGCGCGGTTCGCCCCCAGGATCTCCCCCCCAAGACGCCAGACCACGGCGCCTACCGGCGCTGTCAACAGGTTAGATAGAAGTTCCATACTGCACTCCCGCAGAGCCCAGGATACATCAACCAGCCCTGCCCCGAGGCGCGACCGTTGCGCCCACCCCTTTCGAAATTGATAGGGCCCTCCTTGCCCCGTGGATACAGTACCAGCCCGAGGTCTCCGATACAGGATAACGCGAGACTCGAAAGGCCCTTGTGACACCGTTGCTTCGTCTACTTTGCGGGTTGTGGCCCTGGCTGTTTCTACACCTGATGGCTTGCTCCGCCCCCTTGCCTTCCTCCACGGTCTCTGACGCCAGCCCGGCGCTCACCGCGGCGACTGCGACCACACCAGCAGAAGCGGCGCCAGAGCCTACCACGACCCTGCTTCGCCGCCGGCCACAGGCACACCGCACGATCACAACGCCCGCGCCCCCCTTGGGGCCAGAGCTTCGGCTGGCCCTGCTGCAAGCCCGTCAGGCCGAGGCATCCGACGTCCATCGCCTGCGGACCGTGCCCGGCGGACTACGCGTCAATGTCCCGGAGCAACACTTGCAGGCTCGCTTCGATGCACAGGGGGCCGAGTTGACCAGCGACCAGGACGCGAAGATCCAGGCGCGCTTCACGCTCACCTCGCTGGGACGCGGCCGCGGCACACACCAGCACGTGAAGGCCACGGAACCTGTGGCCAGCGAGCACACGGTGACGTGGGAGCGCCCGGTGGGGGCAGGTAGCGTGCAGGAGAGCTGGCAGGCGGGCCCGCTGGGGCTAGAGCACCGGGTGCTGGTGCGGCAACGCCCAGCCGGAGAGGGGACGGTGGAGCTGGAGGTCTCGGTGGCAGGGCTCACAGCGGAAGAAGATGGGGAGGACGTGAAGCTGACGTCGGCGAGCGGCAGCCTCCGGATGCATGCGTATTTTGTGCGAGATGCCCAGGGAAAGCTGCTGCCGGGAAGTCACATTCCGATTCTGGCTCCGGACGCACTCGACGTCGCCTCACCCGATTTCATTCTGGTCTTGCCTTGGAACCTGCTTGACGAAGTGCGTCA
>JALOQB010000165.1 GCA_025453595.1 Polyangiaceae bacterium | reverse complement strand
GCTGCCGCCCGCTCCCGCCGGGTTGCTGCCACCCGCGCCAGCAGGATCGGAGCCGCCTGCACCGGCAGGATCGGAGCCGCCCGCGCCGGCAGGATCGGAGCCGCCCGCTCCAGCAGGATCAGAACCACCCGCGCCAGCGGGATCGGAACCGCCCGCGCCGGCAGGATCAGAGCCGCCCGCGCCGGCAGGATCAGAGCCGCCCGCGCCAGCGGGATCGGAGCCGCCCGCGCCCGCCGGATCGGAGCCGCCAGCACCAGCAGGATCAGAACCGCCCGCGCCGGCAGGATCGGAACCACCAGCACCTGAGGTGCCCCCGGCAGGAGCGCCCGCGGAGCCCGCGGTGCCGGCGGTGCCGCCGTTGCCGGCCTTGGCGCCGCCAGAGCCCGCGGAGCCGCCGATGCCAGCGATGCCGCCGGAGCCAGCGGTGGCGCCCCCTGCGCCCCCTTCTTCGGTCGAGGAGGAGTCGCCACAGGCGACGAGGAGAGCGAGGGATGCGGTTCCAAGAACCTGCAAGAATCGAGTGGATGTCTTCATTGTCTACGACCTTGAGGTAAGAGGGGACAAATCCCCACCAACACAACCTAGCACCGTACCAGAGCACGGACGAGGTACTTATTTTTTCAAGAGAAGCCAGGGCAAGGAAGATTGGGATTGAAGTTTGCTGGCGCGCAACTAGGGTGCGCCTCGCCCATGCGCACCCGCGTCTTTCCTCTTGTTTTGGCCGGCATGGCCTTGAGTTCTCTGGCCAGCGCCCAGACCCCGGGGCACCCTCCGTTCCCCAGGCCCATCCCGTTCCCTGGCAAGGCACCCCAGCTCTCGGTCGACGACTGCGCGATCTCGGCGATGAACGTCTTCGTTCAGGCTCGCCGCTCGTCGGCGATGGTGGACGTCGGGCTCCGCGTGAAGGGCGTGAAGGGGGGGGCCTGCCGGGTGATGCCGGCCGCTGCGCAGATCGCCTCGGGTCGCGGCGCCGCCGTGGCCCGGCCCATCTCGGTTCGCTTCGTGGACGGCCAGGTACAGCGACCGTTCAACATGGCCGAGGGGGCCGGCGGCGAGATGCTCGGCCCCTGGGTGGGGATGCTCAAGGCCGGCGAAGAGAAGCAGCTGGTGCTTCGCTTCTACGTCGAGGGGGTCGATGCCGGCGAAGGCGCCGTGGATCCCGCGGCCCGGCTCCTCCTCCAGCTCCGTAGTCTGGGCCCCCGGGTGTACGACGGCGCCCCGCTCAACGTGAAGCTGAGCCTGGACCCTTCCACCAAGGGGCGTGTGGTCCTCTCCACGGGCAACCCGAAGAACGCCAGGCCCCCCCAGAGCACCGGCGCCGATGGCACCGTGCAGCTCTCGTCGACCCTCTCCCGCGAAGATCTCTTGCCGCAGATCGAGTGGCGCTACGACGCCGAGATGCCGGCGCCGTCCTCTGCAGACCAGCTCGGCTCGGGCCTCGCGGTCTTCGAGTACCTGCGCTCCGGCCTCGTCCAGGATCTGGCCGGTGGGCTCCTCGGTCCAGAGCAGCCTACCGAGAAGAAGGACGAGAAGAAGGACGAGAAGAAGGACGAGAAGAAGGACGACAAGAAGGACGACAAGGCCCGTGCCGAAGCCGCCTGGGATCGGGCCTTTGATGTGTCCTTCGCGGCGATGAAGTCCAACGACCCGGTGGTGGCGGGCATGGGGCTCCGGGCCTTTGCCTGGCTGGCCAGCGGTCTGGGGGCGAGCGCGGTCCGGGTGCATGCGCCGGGGGGCGCCGGGGGGCCAGATTCCGTCGAGGTCCCCGAGAAGCTGGCCGAGCCCGCGAACAAGGCCGGGGACGCCTTCAAGGCGGCGACCGGCCAGCGGGTCGCGCCTTCCCTCGGGCATTCGGTCTTCGCAAAAGGGGCGATCGCCAAGCTTGGAGAGCCTGGCTCCCGCAAGAAAGAGGCCGATGAGGCGCTCAAGCGGCTGGCCACCCGGCTCGAAGAAGGCAAGCTGGCCGCGACGGTCGGCAACTTCTTCAGCACCGCGCCGGCCATCGCGCTGGCGGCAGGGGTCAAGGTCCCCGGGGCCCGGTTGATCGCCTGGAACAAGCAGGGGATGCCGCAATTCGTCGCCATGGGGCGCCCGGCCACGCCCAAGGCCCCGATGGTGAGGCGCGTGGTTCATACGCTGTCCCACGCGGGCAGCCTGGCGAAGTTCATGGCGATGCTCGCGGTGGCCGCGGGGCTCGTGGTGGCGGCCTGGTGGGCCTTCTTCCGCGGGCGACCGGCGCCTTCCCAGCAGGCGACGGCCTGAACGTTTGTACCAGGAGCCTGCTCTCCTGGCGCCAGCACGGCACCAGGAAAGAGTGCAGGTTGCAGGATGGGTAGGCTAGAGAAGGCATGGCAGAACAGCCTTCTGTCCGTGCTTCTTTTGCAAGCACAGAGATGGCTTCTTGAGATTCATTGGCCTCTCGGGGGCGATAAAAACCAGGACCTCATTTCTGATACATCACCCGTGTTTGTAAGGTAATCCGGAGATTCCAAGGGGGAGGGCGCGGAAAGGTCTATTTGACCCACCTGGAAGATGACCCATCCATTGTCAAAAGACGACCCGTCAATTGCTATCGGTCAGCTCTGATGGCAAAGGGGCGTCGTTGAACTCTACCGTGACCTCCGAGATTCGAGAGACCCTGCGTCTTGCGCTGCCGATCACCTTTGCGCAGGTGGCATTGATGACGATGGGGCTCGTGGATGCGGCGCTGGTGGGGAGGGTATCGGCGACGGAGCTGGCGGCGGTATCGATGGGGAACTCGATGGCGTTCGCGATGATCTGCCCGGCGATGGGGGTGACGATGGCGGTGGAGCCGCTGGCGTCGCAGGCGGTGGGGGCGGGGGAGCCGATGCGAGCCTGGACGAGCTTCCGGGCCGGGGTTCTGGCGTGCCTGTGGCTATCCGTACCGACGATGGCGCTGGTGGCGGGGAGCGCGCTGGTGCTGGGGCCTGCGGGGGTGGATGGGGCGGTGGTTCCGTCGGCGCAGCGTTTCATCTGGGCGAGGCTGCCCGGGGTTCCGATGTGGCTGCTGTTCATGGCGGCCAAGGCGTACCTGGAGGCCCGGGGGGTGACCCGCCCGCTCTACCTCTGGGGCTGGATCGCCAACGTGTTGAATTTCCTGATCTGCGCGGTGCTCGTGTTCGGGGACGGCGCGCTGAAGCGCATCGGGCTGCCGGCGCTGGGGCTGCCTGCGCTGGGGAGCCTGGGGGCGGGGCTGGCGACCTCGTTCTCGAACACGGTGCTGGCGGCGGCGGCGCTGGGGGCTGCGTGGGGGTGCCGGCCCGAGGGGGCGACCCTGCTCGGAGAGCGGGAAGAGCTCCGGGAGATGAGCCGGAAGCTGCTGCGCGTCGGGGTCCCGATCGGGTTCCAGATCCTCACCGAGGTGGGGGTCTTCTCGGCGGTGAGCGTGCTGGTCGGGCGCCTGGGGGCGGTCCCCACGGCGGCGCATCAGATCGCGCTGGGGCTCGCGAGCTTCACCTTCATGGGGGTGCTGGGGATGAGCGGGGCGACCTCGGTGCGCGTGGGCCGGGCCATCGGCGCCGGAGAGGCCGGTGGCCCCCGGCGCGCAGGCATCGTGGGGGTGGGGCTGGGCGCCGCCTACATGGCCTGCTGTGGCGTGGTGTTCCTGCTCGCTCCCGGGCCCCTGGCTCGCCTCTTCTCCGAGGACCCGGCGGTGCTGGCGGTCGCCGAGAACCTGATCCGGGTGGCCGCGGCCTTCCAGATCTTCGACGGGATCCAGGGGGTCTCCAGCGGGGCGCTCCGCGGCGCCGCGGACACGCGCTTTGCGTCCTGGGTGAACGTGCTGTGCCACTGGGGCGTGGGGCTGCCGATGGCGGTGCTCTTCGGCCTGGTGGGCGGGCGCGGCGTGGTGGGCCTGTGGTGGGGCCTCTGCGTGGGGCTGCTGGTGGTTTCGGCGGCCTTGCTGTGGCGCTTCTGGCGGATCTCCTCCCGGGCGATCGCCGCGGCCTGAACGGGCTCAGTGCAGGGCCACAAGCAGGTCGCGCAGCCGGGGGGGCAACCGGCGTTCGTCGATGTCCCCCGGGGCCTCGTCGCCGGAGATGACGGAGGCGAACTGGGTGGAGCCAGGCCGGGGGAGGTGCTGGGCCCAGAAGAGGTCGAAGGAGTTGCCCCGGGGCCTGCGGCGCAGGAAGGGTTCGAGGGGTACGACCAGGCCATCCCGCCACCGGGTGAGGTACACGACGTGGGCGAGGCGCAGGGGGCTCTTGAAGCCGACCCGTCGGCGCGTCCCGCCCTCGGAGGGGCCGGTGTGATCGATGTACTCGACCATCTGGGTGTCGGCGTAAAGATCGGGCTCGGCCTTCTCGACGGTGACCAGGGTCCAGGCGCTCAGGGGCCGGAGGGCCCGGAGAAATTCGCGGGTGGCCTGCTCGAAGGCGGGGAGGTCGCGCTGCGCGCGGGCCTCCGGGTAGACGTTGTGGGCGAACTGGTTGCGCAGCGGGTGGAGCTGGTTGGCGAGGGCCTCGAGGGTCTCGTTGCCCTGCCGCAGCCGGAGCAGCTCGCGGGCCAGCTGCCCGAGGACATCGTGGTGGGCCGCGAGCTCACGGGCGACGAGCCGGGCGAGCTCGCGCCACTTGCCCAGGGGGTACGCGTGGCGCGTGGAGGAGGAGCGGGCGAAGGCGATGAGGTCGTCCGGGAGCGGGGTGGTGGTGGCGCCAGGGCGAGGGGAAAAATAAGCGGCAGCCAGCACCGAGGCGACGAGCCTCCAGGCCCCTTCGAGGACGTCGAAGAGCAGCTTGACCCGCTCGACCGCGGAGCTGGCGGCGGCGGCGAGGGCGACCCGACCGGCGATGGGGTAGGGGAGGGTGGCGGAGAGGGCCTGGAGCGCGCCCTGGGGGTCGGAGCACTCGCGAGCGAGATCGCGGGCGCGGGTCCCCGGGTCCCCGGAGGCGGTCTCCCAGCAGAGCGAGCGGGGTAGCTCGATCTGCCCATCCACGATGGGAGCGCGCCCCTGCCAGTCGCGCTGTACCTCGCTCGCAAAGGGCTCGACCTCGACGTGAAGGGGCAAGCACGCGCCCACCACCCCCGGCGCCAGGCGCGCGACCACGGCCTTGGTCGGGGCCGCGGAGGCGACGAGGGAGCAGAGCTCCTGCTCGAGGGCAGGGACGACGTGGGGGCCGACCCGCGCGAGAGGGCCCGTCTCCTCGATGGCGAGCAGGATGACGGGGCGTCGTGGCTCGCTCGCCAGCGCTTGAAGGAGGCCGTCGGGGGTCGAGAGGCGGCTCGTGGCCAGCCCCGACCGCAGGGAGAGCGGCGCGCGGGTGTTGCCGGCGGCGAGGGCGGCCTGGGTGGCGTAGATCGCCAGCTCCAGCTCGCGGGCCGTGCTGGTGGGCTGCAGCGGCCAGTAGCCCGCCGAGAAGTCGCTGATCCCGGCCTGCTGGACCAGCGCCCGTGCCTTCTCGGTGAGGGGCTCGGGGGGGCCCAGATCGTCGCCGAGGAGCAGGCCGAGGATCCCGTGTTCCTGGAAGATCGGCTGCCGGGGCCAGCGCTGGTGGAGGGCAAGGGCCGCGGCGATCCAGCCCGGGCGCGGCGCCGACGCCAGCAGCAGCAGGGAGCCCCGGCGCCCCATCCCCAGGAAGCCAGTGATCTCTTGCTCCAGGCCGACGCGCCCCAGAAGCCCGGTCTCCGGGTCAACCGCCCCCTGCGGGACCGAGGGGATCGTGTAGCGACGATCGACGAAGGTGCCCCGGGCTCGACCCACCTGGAGAAACGTGCCGTGGACCAGGGGCTCCTCTTCTTCCGGGCCCAGCACCCGGGCCCCGACCACCGTGGGGACCCGCTCGTGGCACTCCTTGCGCCGCCGTAGCCACCAGCGCACCCCGTCGTGGCGCAGCAGGGCCGCCTGGCTGGAGACAAAGAGCTCGCTCTGGAGGTGCGGCGGCTCGCTCATCCCGGCCTTGAGGCGGCCGATGCGCAGCTCTCCCCGCGGTTCGAGGCGCATCTCCAGCACCGACCCCTCTCGCCCCTCGATGCGCAGCCAGTCGTACAAACCCACCTCGCCCCGCCACAGCGAGAGGCTCGGGGTCTGGGTGAGCCAGAGGGTCCCGCCCGCGAGGGGGTTGGTACGGAGCGCGTCGTCCGGGGGGTCGGAAGGGGTCATTCGCTCGAAGGGGCCCGGGAACTCGGTGCGGCCAGGGAAGGGGGAGGGCGCTGGTACGCCAGCATCGCCTGCTCCAGCTCGTTCCGCACATGCTCGACCAGCTCGGGCGGCTCGACCACCCGGGCGGTCTTCCCGAAGCCTAGCACCCAAGAGATTACCTCGGTCAGATCGCTGACCACCATGCTGAGCCGGGTACCCCCGTCGGGCAAGGTCGAGATCTTCTGGCTGCTGTGCACCTTGCGGGCGCGCACGTACTCGGCCACCTTGGGGTCAAAATCGACCACAACCCGGATGGACTGGGAACCACGCCAGATGCCGAACTGGCCCTGGAAGTAGTCGTCGATGTGGAAGTCCGGGGGGAGCTCGAAGCGCTCGGTGGCGCTGACCTCGGTGTCGCGCATCCGGTCGAGGAGGAAGGTACGGATCTCGTTCTTCTGGACGTGGAGGCCGACGCAGTAGATGGCCTCGCGGTAGAGGACCATGGCGTAGGGGTGGATGGTGATGCGCTCCTCGGCGGATTCGCTGCCGCGACGGTAGCGGCAGCGGAGGGGGCGCAGGTCGGCGACGGCCTGGAAGAGGTCGTCCAGCTCCTCGGTCTTCTGGTGGTAATCCTTGGGGGCGTGGGGGAGGTAGAGGAAGCGGTCCTCGAGACGCGCGTCGGCCACCCCGGCGTTGGGGCCTCGGCCGGGGCGTCGGGCGATGGAGACGAGGCGCTTGGTGGCCATGTCGATCTCCTCGAAGAGGGTGCTGCCTCGCATGGGCTCGAAGACGCGGCGCGCCGCCAGGAGAGCGTAGGCCTGGGTGCGCCTCAGCTCGATCTTCCTGGGGACAGCGCTGGGATCGATGCGCCAGCGGAGGGGACCGCCCGGCTTGTCTGGGGCCGAGATCAGCTCGATATCGCGTTCAACTTCCCGGAGGTAACGGCGCATGCTGCGCGCGGTCACATTGAGGGCATCGGCGAGCTCGTACAGGGTCATCCCCTTGGGATGCTGCTCGAGCAAGGTCCGAAGCCGATCGATGCGACGGTGCTGGGTGAACTTCCCCTTTGGACGGCCTGGGCCGCGAGTACTGGCCATGGGGCAGGGGAACCTACAACGGCGCGCCCGTCCAGCGCCAGAGTCGCCTTTTCATGAAGACCGGAAGTATGAGAGATTGGCATGGCGAGCCCTCTCTTCCCCTCGCCCTGGAAGTCCATGACCACCTCTTTGCCTTGGCGCCGCTGGTTCGGCAAGCAGACCCACCGACTCCTCGCCCTCTCGATGCTGGCTGCCCTGGCCGGGTACAGCGGCGCGACCCACGCCGCAGAAGACCCGAAGTGCCTGTCTCCGAACCCGGCAGACTGGCCGCCCCCGGCAAAGCCGTTCTTCATGATCGCGTTTGACACCTCGGGCTCGATGGTCGCCTGCACCAACAACGCGTTCATTGACGGGGCTTCGGGCTCCCTGGCGAAGTGCCAGCTCAACACCCCCGCGAGCGCCTTCAACTCCTGTGGTCTGGTGCCAAACCGCATCAACGACGGCAAGTGCGCCGTCCGAAAGATGGTCCAGGCCTTTGGCGAGGTAGATTTCGGGCTCTCCACCTTCCCCTCGGAGAACGTCTGTACCGGCGTGGCCTCTGCATGCGGCCCTTACACCGGCGTCGACTCGCTCGGGCCCACCGAGAACTCGGGCCCCGGTAACCGCTGCCTGCTGCGCACCAAGACCGGCCCGGACGCCATCACCTGCCCCAGCGTGGGCCAGCCGACCGGCAAGACCCTCGTGGGCCTCCCGGTCGCCGCGAACCAGGTGGCCCAGATCGTCGAGCTGACCGACGACGTGTGCAACAACGGCGATCCCAAGGAGCTCTTGCCGGTCGGTGGCACGCCCCTCAACGGCCTGCTGGTGCACAGCGCCAGCTACCTCAAGACCAACATCGCCCAGCTCCAGCCTTCGTGCCGTCCGATCAACATCATCCTGATCACCGACGGCGAAGAGAGCTGCGAGGCCGGCACCAAGGCCCGCGACACGGCCCGCGAGCTCTACCAGAACATCACGGCCAACGGCGGCGCCGGCGTGGGCCGCTCGGTGCGGGTCTTCCCGGTGGGCTTCGGGCAGCTGAGCAACACGGGGGTCCAGGCCCTCGAGCAGATCGCCGACGCGGGGCAGTGCAACGACAACGACGCCGCCTGCCAGGCCAAGGCCGAGGCGCTCTTTGCCAACAACGAGGCCGAGCTCTCCATCGCCCTCTCGAAGATCATCACGGGCTCGATCCAGCCTGAGACCTGCGACAACGTCGATAACAACTGCAACGGCTGTACGGACGAGGGCTTCCAGCACTTCTGCAACCGCGGTCGGACCCCGATCGGCAACCCCCTCAACAGCACCCAGTGCTGCTCCTGGACCAACGTCAACAACCGGAAGCTCTGCCTCGACAAGTACGCCCTGTCCGGCAACACCAAGGACCTGCCCTGCTGGGACCCGGCCTCCCCGGTCGGCAGCGTGCAGCCCGAGCAGTCCTGGCTCTGCGTCGACCCCGGCGAGATCTGCGACGACAAGGACAACAACTGCGACGTATCCCCCGAGGTCGGCAAGCTCAACACCAACACCGTCGACGAGTTCCAGAAGAAGTGCGGCGCCCCCCTCAAGTGCGCCCTCCCGCAGGACACCTGCACCCCCGGCACCATCGGCGTCGATGACGACTGCGACGGCATCGTCGACAACGCCCCCAACAGCTCGACGCCGGGCTCTGCTTGCCCCAACAACTGCGTGCCCTCCACCGAGGTCTGCAACGGCAAGGACGACAACTGCGACGGGTTGACCGACAACAACGTGCCCGAGATCCCCTGCGGCGCGCCGGCAGGCCCCGGCACCGCGCCGAACTGCCAGGGCACCCTCAAGTGCATCAACGGTTCGTACTCCAAGGTCTGCAACGTCACCCCCCAGGAAGAGACCTGCGACGGCCTCGACAACGACTGCGATGGCCTCATCGACGACGGGGCCCCCGGCGTCCCCTGCGTCCCCAACCCGCAGCTCAAGTACCAGGAAGACGGCTTCCCCCTCAGCCAGTGCAAGAAGGGTATCCGCCCCTGCGGCGCGGCCCCGGGCGTGTGCGGCAACTTTGTCGGCCCCTCCCAGGAGATCTGCGACGGGATCGACAACGACTGCGACGGCGAGGTCGACGAGGGCAACCTGCCGGGCGTCGGCGCTCCCTGCGGCAAGAACCAGGGGGCCTGCACCCCGGGGCTCCGGGCCTGCGTCAACGGCGTCTTCGTCTGCCAGGGCGGTGTCCAGCCCCAGCCCGAGCTCTGCAACGGCCTCGACGACGACTGCGACGGCATCCCCGACACGCAGGAGACGGTCTTCGACGACGCGCCCCCCGCCGATCAGAACGGCTGCTGGACCGGGATCGATAGCTGCGACGCCCAGGACCTCTGCAAGAACCCCGCGAACGGCCCCGACTGGTGCAAGCCCGCCGGCGCCGAGTGCGGCGGCGTGGGCACCCTCCAGGCGCCCTGCGTGACCGGCAAGCTGTCCTGCCAGAACAACAACGGGACCTTCGCCTACCTCTGCAAGGGCGGCCTCGTCCCCTCCCCCGAGAAGTGCGACGGCGCCGACAACGACTGCGACGGCACCGCCGACGAGGATCTCCAGATCGAGCCCAAGCCCTGCGAGACCGCCTGCGGCCAGGGCTTCGAGGAGTGCAAGGACGGCAAGATCTCCTGCTCCTCGCCCACCCCCAAGCCCGAGGTGTGCAACAACCTCGACGACGACTGCAACGGCAAGGTCGATGACGGCGTGGTCCAGGCCTGCAGCACCGAGTGTGGCTCCGGCGTCGAGGTCTGCACCGCCGGCGCCTTCGGGCCCTGCTCGGCCCCCCCCAAGGGCGATGAGGTCTGTGATGGCCTCGACAACGACTGCGACGGCCAGATCGACGAGAACGCCGACCTCGATGGCACCAAGGACCCCCTCGACGAGAACAAGATCATCGGCGCCGTCTGCGACTGGGACCCGACCAAGAACAAGGGCGAGTGCAAGCCCGGCGTCTACAAGTGCATCGGCGGCCTCGTGAAGTGCGTCGGCTCGGTCACCCCTCAGAAAGAGGTGTGCGACGGCAAGGACAACGACTGCGACGGCGTGAACGACAACGAGACCGAGGCCGACCCCCTCTGCGACAAGCTCGCCAACCAGGCCTGCGTCAAGACCGGCGACGCCGCCCAGTGCGCTCTCCCTTGCACCCCCGGCGAGTTCCCCTGCCCGGCGGGCAACTATACCTGCCTGGCCACCACGACCAGCGGCTCCTCCCCGACCGATGGCCAGTTCTGCGTCCAGCCCAGCGGCTGCCAGGACTGCGCTGCCCAGACCGTCAAGCAGGTCATCAGCGGCAAGGAGCAGATCCTCTGCGCCCCGTCCTTCGAGCCTGGCTCGACCCCGGTGCCGGTCTGCGTCTGCCGCAACAACACCTGCAGCCCTCCCTGTGCCGGTGTCCTTTGCGACTCTCCCCTGGTTTGCACCGATTTCACCGACACCCCGGGGAGCTGCGTCGATAACTCCTGCTTCACCGTGCCCTGCGCCAACGGCCAGGTCTGCAACCCCACCGGCCAGTGCGTGGAGAACCCCTGCAAGCCCTCCACCTGCCAGCCGGGTGAGGTCTGCAAGCCCTCGTCCGATCTCCAGACCACCACGTGCACCCCGTCCTGCGCAGGCGTCACCTGCAAGGAAGGGGAGGCCTGCGTCGACGGCGCCTGCAAGGCGACCCAGTGCCCCCCCGAGGGCTGCGGTGCCGGGAAGATCTGCGACAAGGCCCAGGGCGCCTGCGTGGATGCCACCTGCAAGGGGTGCAAGGTCGGCCAGACCTGCAGCCCCACCGGCGAGTGCGTGGCCGACCCCTGCGAGGGCGTCCTCTGCCCCGCAGGCCAGCGCTGCGACGACGGCGAGTGCTTCACCGCCTCCGGGGCCGCCGGCTCGGCGGGCGCCAGCGGCGCCGCTGGCGCGAGCGGGAGCGGCACCGCGGGCTCCGGGACGTCCGGCGCCGCCGGCTCCGGCGCTGGCACCGGCGGCACGGGGGTCGCTGGCTCCAGCACCAACGGCGCCGGGGGCGGCGTCATCGCGGTGACCAAACCCATCGGGCTGACCACCGGCGGCGGCGGATGCACCTGCTCCACCGGGGTCGGCGCGCCCACCGGCGCCCTCGGTTCTCTCTCGCTCTTGCTGGCCGCCCTGCCGGCCCTCCGTCGTCGCGCTCGTTCTGCCGGAAAGAAGGCCGCCCAATGATCAGGAACCAGGCCCCGAAGATGGCTCAGGAAAGGAAGACTCCCTTGCGCTCCCCCACCTTGGCACTTGCCTCGCTCCTCGCTCTCATCGGCGGCGCAGCCCTCGCCGGCTGCGGCAACGAGGACAACGGCTTCTGCTTTCCGGACGGCAACTGCGATGGCCTCGCGGCCGGCGGCAGCTCGAGCAACGTCACCGGCGGCAGCGGCGGTAACGCCGGCTCCAGCATCCTGGCCGGCAGCGGCGGCTCCGCCGGCAGCGCGGGCTCGGTGATCACCGCCGGCACCGCCGGCACCGCCGGCTCTGCGGGCAGCCCCGACTGCGACATCACCCAGATCACCACCTGCGGCGCCTGCGATGTCGACTGCACCAAGCTCGTGCAGAACGTGCCCGTCGGGGAGATCACCTGCACCGCCGGCGTCTGCGGCTTCGATGCCACCAAGGCGCCCTGCGCGCCCAACTTCTACGACCTCGACAAGAACGCGGCCAACGGCTGCGAGTTCGGTCCGTGCAAGAAGACCTCGGAGACCGACAGCGACTGCGACGGCGTCGACAACAACTGCGACGGCAACATCGACGAGGGCGTCGACCTCTGCGGCAAGGGCACCTGCGGTTCCTGCAAGACCGACTGCGCCACCGCGCTCCCCAACGCCGACGCCGAGTGCGTGAAGACCGACGAGAACGCCGCCTGCGGCGCCTCCAGCGTCAAGTGCGAGTTCAAGGGGGTCTGCAAGCCTGGCTTCATCGACGGCAACAAGGATCCGTCCGATGGCTGCGAGCTCAAGTGCACCCCCACCGGCTTCCAGGGTGAACCCCTGGCCCCCGGCGCCACCGCCATCGAGTTCTGCGGCGACAACATCGACAACGACTGCGACGGCAAGACCGACGCGGCCGATGAAGACACCCAGAGCCCCGGGCCCGGCACGGACCCGGCTCTCTTCGTCGAATGCACGGGGGGGCAGCTGGGCGAGTGTTTTGCCAAGAAGGGCCAGACCAAGTGCTCGCCCCTCGGTATCATCTGCGACGGCTCCCCCAAGCCCGGCGAGCTCCCCGAGACCTGCAACGGGCTCGACGACGACTGCAACGGCTTCCCTGATGACGCCCTCAGCGACATCGGCAACGCCTGCGGTAACTTCTCCTTCGGCCTCTGCCGGACCGGCCAGCTCGCCTGCGAGAACGGCGTCAAGCAGTGCCTCGGCGAGGTGACCCCCGAGACCGAGGTCTGCAACAACGTCGATGATGACTGCGACGACGTCATCGACGGCTCCCTCCCTCCGGGGGTCGACATCGCCCAGGCCACCAGCTGCGTCGGCGACGCAGACTGCGCCCCTGGCCAGGTCTGCCGCACCCGCGACTCGGACAACACCAAGCGGGTCTGTGCCCTGCCTTCCAAGAGCGAGCTGGACGCCAACGATCAGCCCATCTCCTGCGATGATCCCCCGGCCGGTTCCCCCTGCAAGGCCGGGCGCCTGGGCTGCTTCAACGCCGCGCTGATCTGTGTCGGCGCCATCACCTCCACCACCCCCGACAAGTGCGGCGAGGACACCAACTGCAACGGCGTCCTCGAGAACCAGCCCAACCTCGACACCGACCCGAAGAACTGCGGCGCCTGCGGCAACGACTGCGCCGCCGGCAGCAACGATCACGTCCAGTGGGCCTGCCAGCAGGGGCAGTGCATCAAGGCCACCGACGGCAACGGCAACCCCGTCTGCGACGGCGGCTTCATCAACTGCGACAACAACGCCGGCGACTGCGAGCGCGCCTGCACCTTCCTCTCCGCCCAGGAGATCTGCAACGGCGTCGATGACAACTGCGACTGCAACATCGACGAGAGCAAGTCGACCCAGAACCCCAACGGCGTGACCCTGCCCTCGCCCGCCCAGGCCTGCGGCGTTGGCCCCAACGCCGGCGCCGCGGACCCGGGCTGCGCCGCCAAGTCCGACGCGAACCCCAACGGGATCGAGGTCAAGTGCGAGGGGGGCTCCTTCGTGTGCACCTTCCCCGCCGGGCGCTGCGACCAGGGCAACCCGCCCTCCTGCGCCCAGACGATCGACCTCTGCGACGGGATCGACAACGACTGCAACGGCAACATCGACGACAACTACAAGGCCCCGCTCAAGAACGTCGGCGCCCTCGGTCAACCCTGCGCCAGCGACGACGGCAAGCCTACCCCGGACGGCGAATGCCGCGCCACCGGCCAGTTCGTCTGCACCGCGAACAAGCTCGACACCGTCTGCAGCGTCAAGGACAAGACCCTCAAGTGTGGCGTCCAGCCCGGCGACCCCACCTTCAACCAGAAGCCCTGCGCCGAGATCTGCGACGGCAAGGACAACGACTGCGACGGCGTCATCGACGAGCCCAAGTTCACCAAGAACGCCAACCCCTTCGATACCGCCGAGAAGCGCGTCTCCGCCACCGGCGCGGGCGACGGCGGCTTCCTGAAGCCTGCCGTCATCCAGATCGGCTCCAAGCTCTGGATTCACCAGTACGAGGTCACCCGCCCCCGGGCAACCTCCACCACCCCGGGCCTCGGCAACGGCTTCTGGAGCCCCGCGGGCCAGGACGGCACCCCCGCCGGCACCGTCGCCCAGGCCACCCCGGCCTGCAACGACCCCGTCGCCGAGAACACCTCGGGCCGCGTCCCCTGGTTCAACGTCACCCCCGTCGAGGTCGAGCAGACCTGCAACAACATGGGCGGACGTATCTGCAAGCTCTCCGAGTGGCAGGCCGCCTGCCGGGTCAACGCGGTCGACGGCCCCAGCCCCAAGAAGGATTGCACCTGGGGCTACGGCGCCAACTGCAAGACCCCCGCCGGGACCACCTGCAACATCTCGCCCTTTGACTTTGACCCGGCCACCGCGGGCAACCAGGACGGCCTCCTCCCGGTCGCCTCCACCCTCACCCCCGGCTGCTTCGCCAACTGGAGCGGCTTCTTCACCGGCGGCGCCAACACCAACCCGGCCAACGCCCGCATCTTCGACATCAACGGCAACCTGCGCGAGATCACCATCGTCGACAGCTCCATCGGCAAGCCTGTCGATAGCCGCGAGTACGCCCTCATGGGTGGCGCCTTCAACTCCGACGAGGCCGGCGCCCAGTGCGACTTCTCGTTCTACACCGTCGACGCCGCCTTCAAGCTGTTCTCCGTCGGCTTCCGCTGCTGCTTCGACGAGTACCCCAACTGAGCCATCCCCCTCGGTGAACCCCCCCGAACCCCCGCAGGTCGCCACGGACGAGGTCCCCCGCCTCTTCCTCTTGCTCGACCCCTCCCGCCGCCGCCTGGCGCTCTGGGACTGGGTCGAAGAAAGCCCCGGCGACCTGCGGCGGCTCTGGTCCTCTTGCCCTCGCGGCGACTGGCTCGCCTGGCTCCTGGTCGCCCTGCGCGCCGATACCCCCCGCGTCGTTCGTGGCTGCTGCGAGTGCCTCCGCATGGCCGAGGCCGGCGTCCCGCTCGCCCTCGACCCCCCTCGCGCTTTCCTCCTCGCCGCCGCCGCCTGGGCCGAGGGGCGCGGCCCTCTTGCCCCCGCCCACGACGCCGCCTCGCGCTGCGCTCTCCTCGCCGACGACCCCACCCTCCCCGCCTCGATCCGCTCCGTGGCTCGCGCGTCCGTCTCTCTTCATCATCTCCTCTGTCCGGAAGTTCCGGATACCGGGGCGCCCCCCACGGAGCTTGCCAGCCACGCGCTCCTCGCCCTGTGGCATGCGGCCGCGGCCATCTCCTCCGAGGTGAACCCGGGCGAGGCCCCCGGGTCACCCTGGTGGGTGCGCTGTCACGAGGCAGCCCTCGCCCGCTTCGCCGACGAACTCCGCGCCAGCCTCGAGGTGGATGCGCTGGGTGCAGCCTGAATCAGAGCTGTTTTTTGAATCAAACGGCAGGTTGGTTCGTACAGCATCGTGATGAAAAAAATCTTCACGATGCTTCCTCTGATGATGTTGCTGGGTCTCGTTCACTGCGGCGATGATGCCGACTCCCCCGGCACGGGGAACCCGGTTGCGGGGGCCGCGGGAGAAGCGGGGGCCGCAGGTGAAGCGGGGGCCGCGGGAGAAGCGGGGGCCGCGGGTCAGGCTGGCACCGCAGGTCAGGGTGGTGCCGCGGGTGAAGCTGGCGCGGCGGGCTCCGGCGCTGCGGGTGCGTCTGGCGAAGCTGGCGCTGCAGGCGAGGCTGGCGCTGCTGGTATGGCAGGGGGCGGTGCCGGGGGCGCGGCGAACGAGTGCGCCACCGAGGAGAGCTGCGCCAGCTTCAAGACCCCGGAAGGGAAGGGGGGGCCCCCTCCCAAGGCCGGTGGCGGCGCGGCGGATGGCCCAGCTCCCCTGATCCATGCGGTGAGCGCGTGGAACCTGGGGGATCAGGATAGCCAGGGGATCCCCAGCTTGGACGCATGGAAAGATGTTGGTTTTGATCTGGATGGCTGGAGTTCCACGGTAGAGCAAGGGTTTCATTGCAAACCCGCGGCGTATACGCTGCTGGAAGATA
>JALOQB010000458.1 GCA_025453595.1 Polyangiaceae bacterium | reverse complement strand
ACGGTCGCGCTCTCGATCAAGGACCGGCGGGGGGTGCGCCTCCAGTCCCACGTCGAGGTGCTTCGTTTTGGCGAGGACGCCTGCGGCCTGGCGTGGGTCCGGGTCCGGGCCCCGGAGGTCACGCCCGAGGTCGAAGCGACCGACGAGACCGGGCGGCCCGACGAGACCGAGCGGCCCGACGCCATCGATCGACCGGACGAGTGAGCCAGGCCCCGGCGCGCAGGAGGGCGTGGCGATCGGGCCCTTCTGTCGCTAGAGATGGGCCCCATGAGCCAGCCCGAGCACGATCTGGTGATCGTCGGGGGGGGGCCCGCGGGTCTCTCCCTGGCGCTCCACCTGCTGCACCGTATGCCGCGCCTGCGCAGCCGCCTGGTCGTCCTCGAGAAGGAGCATTACCCCCGGGAGAAGTACTGCGCCGGGGCCATCGGTCGTCGCGGCGAGCTGGCGCTCCAGCGCATCGGCGTCGAGGTCAAGGCGCCGGCGGCCCTGGTCGAGGGCATCTCGGTCCGGCTGCCGCAGGGGCAGATCGAGGCCCGCCGGGGCGCCATCGGCCGGGTGGTGCGGCGCATCGAGTACGACCACGCCCTGGCCCGGGTGGCCGAGGCCCGCGGCGTCAAGATCGAGCAGGGGGTCCGGGTGCTCGGGGTCACCCGCGTCGACGACGGCGTCGTCCTCGAGACCTCCAGGGGCCTGGTCAAGGCGCGCGGGGTCGTCGGCGCCGACGGCGTGGGCAGCGCGGTGCGCAGGGCCATGGGCCTCGGCGCCGGCCTGTGGCGGGCCCAGGTGCTGGAGGTCGATACCCCCTGCGTCCCCCAGGATCCACCTCGCGCCATGCTCCATTTTGACCTGAGCGATCCGACCCTGGACGGCTACCTATGGGACTTCCCTACGATCGTGGACGGGGAGCCGCTGGCCTGCCGGGGGATCTACCGGCTGCTGGTGCCGGGCCGGGGGGAGGACGACATCCAGGGGAGGCTGGAGCGGTACCTGGCGGAGCGCGGGTTGAGCCTGCGGGACTGTAAGAAGAAGCGCTACGCGGAGCGAGGGTTCGCCCCGCGGGAGGCCTGCGCGGCGCCGAGGATGCTGCTGATCGGCGAGGCCGCGGGGGTGGATCCGATCACCGGCGAGGGGATCGCCCAGGCCCTGCTCTACGGGGAGGTGGCCGGCGCCTACCTGGCGGATCAGCTCGCCCGCCGGGACTACTCGTTCACCGGCTGGGGGCAGGCGCTGGAGGGGACGGTGCTGGGGCTGGATCTGCGGATCCGCCACGAGATAAGCGCCCGTTATTTCGGCCCGGCCCGGCCCTTTTACGAGGAGGCCTTCAAGGAGACTCCGGACGCGCTGCGGCTCGGGGTAGACTACTTCGCGGGGCGCAAGCTGGAGCGCTCCAGGCAGCTCATCGCGGGGCTCCGGGTGCTAGGTCATGCATGGCGGCACCGGGCGCGCTCGCCACTCCGTCCCTGGCTCGAGAGCGCATGATCCGAAGGAACACGAACCGACTGGTGGGGCTGGCGCTCGCGGCCTGCACCGCCCTGGGCGCAGGGTGCCACAAGCCGCGCCCCGCTGCTGCCCAAGCTGGGGCTCCGCAGGCAGGACGCGCTCTACACGCACCGCTATTACAACCCCTTCCGTCTCGTCGAGGACCGCCGCCGCCTCCAGTCTTACTGGCAGACCGGGGGCTACTACGAGGCCCAGGTCGACGAGCCGATCGTCGATATCGACGAGCAGAAAGGCGTCACCGTCCGCTGGGTCGTCCACGAAGGCCCACGCTACACCCTCGCCACCGTCGACCTGCGCCACGCCCCCGAGGGCACCCGCGACGCCCTCCTCCCGTTGATCCCCTCGCGCCCGGGCCAGGACTACGACCTCGAGGCCATGCGCATCGCCCGCTACGCCATGGCCACCCAGCTCCAGCGCCTCGGCTTCGGCCACGCGCGGGTCTACAGCCGCGCCTACGTGCTCCGCGACCAGCGCGCCTTTCACTGGGTCTACCTCGTCGACGCGGGGCCCAGGACGCGCATCGGCGCCGTGCGCGTCGAGGGCGCACGCCGCGTCAGCGAGCAGAACATCCGGGCCCGCGCTGCGCTGGTCGAGGGCCAGCCCTACGACCTGACCACCAAGGAGCAGGCCGAGTTTCACCTCCTCGATACCGGCTCCTTCGCCATCGCTTCCGTCCAGACCTCGGCCCAGATCGAGCAGTACATCGGCGACGTCCCTGACAGCGGCGGCGTCCTCGACGAGAGCCAGATCGATCCCGACGGCAACCTCCTCCCACGGAAGCTCCCCGACACCATTGACCTCACCATCCGGGTCCGCGAAGCGCCCGCCACCCAGCTCAAGCTCCGGGCAGGCGCCGAGGCCGACCCCACGCGCCTCGACGCCCTCGTGGGCGGTGAGCTCTGGCGCCGGGACCTGGTGGGTCAAAACCACATCACCCTCGAAGGGAGGCTGGGCTACGGTCATCTCTGGGACCAGGATCCCTCGCTGCCCTCGGGTCTCTACGGCGAAGGGTTGCTACGGAGCAGCCATCCGGGGCTGCTGGCGCGGCTGATCGACGGTCGCATCAGCGCGCGCTACCGGGATGTGCTCTACCCCGGGTTTCACCTGCGGGAGCTGACGGTGGGGCCGGGCCTGCGGGCGACCGCGGCGCCGGGGCTTTTCCTCGATGTGGACGCGTATTTTCGCCGGGGCGAGGCGGCCGGTCTGGGGGCCTTCGACGAGGCGACGAGGGCGGCGTACAAGCTGCCGTCCGAGGCGGTGGCGCGAGGGCTGGAGGTGAGCGGCGCCCTGCACTGGGATCAGCGCAACGATCCGGCGGAGCCCACGGGGGGGCACCTGCTGGCGCTGCGGGCGGCGCTGGCCCCGGGCGGGGGCGCGAGCACGCACCGTTACCTGCAGCTCATGCCGGAGGCGCGGGGCTACGTGGCGCTGTCGTCCAGCGTATCGCTGGGGTTGAGGCTGAGCGGGGGCTGGGTGGCGATGGCGGGGGACAACGGGGTTCCCCAGGGGCCCCGGCTCTTTGGCGGCGGGTCCTACGGGCTCCGGGGTTTCGGGCGGGATCGCTTCTCGCCGCAGGCCCGGACCTGCGACGCCTCGGGGGTCTGTCGCGATCCCCACGTGGGCGGGCTGAGCCTGGCCGAGGGCTCCCTCGAGCTGCGCTACCTGCCCTTGCTCAAGCAGACAGGCTTCGCGGTCTTCGCGGACGCCGGCGGCGTGGGGCTGGGCAGCAATCCGTTTGCCGACGGCGTGAGCGTGGCCGTGGGCATGGGCCCCCGGCTGCGCCTCTGGTACCTGCCGATCTCGATCGACTACGCGTACCGCCTCGTCGATCGGGGCGCGGTGGCCAGCGAGAACGGCTCGTTCCTGCTCTTCTTGCGGATCGGCGAGTCGTTCTTAGCCGCGCTCAGGGGCGAACGATCAGGCCACGGAACGGCCCCGTACCGCCCAGGAGCCCGACGAAGGAGAGCTGACCGGTCGACAGGTTGATGCGGTACAGCCGCCCTGCGTCCAGCACCAGGCCGATGTTCACCGGGAGCCCGTTGCTGTCGAGGGTCACGATGTCGAACGAGGCGTTATCTCCCAGATCGACGCCGAGGGGACCGACGGTCCTGAGGCCGCCGTCGTTGGGCGGGTCCTGGATCGCCAGCACGTCCAGCGTCGCGTCGATGTCGTACAGCCGCGTCGTCGCCGGCGCCGCCACGTTGTTGATGTACGCACCCGCGACCACCCGGGGCGTCTTCCCGGCGTTCACGTCCGAGGCACCGTACGCGAGGGTGCCGTCGGTGGTGACGAAGTTGACGACCCCCACGTCCGGGGCCGCGTTGATGCGGAAGTTGGAGCCGTCGACGGCGTTGATGAAGCGGAGCCGATCGGCCACCGGGTTGAAGTCCATCGCATGCGAGGTGCCGCTCACCACCGCCGGCAGCAGCACCGGCCCCAGCGTCGCCGCGCCGCTCGTCTCGTTGATCGTGTAGATCGTGTTGTTGGTGCCGAGCCCGTAGACCGCGCCGGTCTTGGGCCGCAGATCGATCCCCGCCAGCGAGGCGGGCCCGCCGGTGACCGCCGTGGTGGTCACCGTCGAGAGGTTGCCCAGGGTGGTCTGGCCCAGGGTCAGATCCCCGATCAAGGTCGTGATCTTCAGCGCCGGCAGCGGGGCCGCCTCCTGGAGCACCAGCCCCCGGTAATTCGTCGCCGTCCCCACGGCCCCCGCGGGCTTCGCGGCGCCGGTGCTCAGGTCGATCTGGTAGAGCTGCCCCTTGTCGAGCGCAAAGGCGTAATTCAGCTGCAACCCGTGGTGATTGACCGTCACGATGTCAAAAGAGACCTGGTCGCTGAAGTCAACGCCGAGGGGACCGACGGTCTTGAGCACGCCGTCGTTGGGCGGGTCCTGGATCGCCAGCACGTCCAGCGTCGTGTCGATGTCGTACAGCCGCGTCGTCGCCGGCGCCGCC
>JALOQB010000164.1 GCA_025453595.1 Polyangiaceae bacterium | reverse complement strand
TCGGCTGCGGCTGCCGGAGAGGGTCGGCTGCGGCTGCCGGAGAGGGTCGGCTGCGGCTGCCGGAGAGGGGCGGCTGCGGGTCAAGACGACCGCTTGGACCCGTTGGGAGGAGGAAGGGCTACCAGCGCTCGCGGCGGAGGGGGCGCCAGCGGTAGGGGCAGGGCTGGGGCAGGTGCAGCACCGAATCGAGGCGGGCGGCGCCGCGGAGGGGGCCAGCCTCGAGGAGCTCGCAGCGCACCTGATCCGCGCGGGCGAAGCGGGCATCCCAGGGGCCGCGGTCGATGGTGAGCACGTAGACCCAGCGCTGCTCGGCGTCGACGCCGAAGGCGTCGTAACACTCGACCAGGGGCGCTCGCAGCTCGTCGAGGCTGGCCCAGGCCGAGCCCCGGGGAGGGCCATGATCGCGGGAGACATCGAGGGCCGCGGCGACCTGTCCCCCCGGGAACCGAGGCTCCGGCGTGACCGACACGTCGAGGCGCCCCCCGCTGCGCTTCAGGGCCACCTTCGCCAGCCCGAAGTCGTGGAAGCGGAACTCGACCAGCGCGTTGCCCACGGCCCGCATCAGCGCGTTGTCGGTCTCGCTGCGCACGAAGAAGCCCCCGCGGCGCACCGCCCCGGAGCGGGAGCGGTAGCGCACCGCGGCCCGGTAGCTGACCTGGTGAAAGTTGACCCCGAAGAGCGGCGGCGCCCCCTGGGGCCTCATCTCCTGGAGGCGGGAGATGAGCACCTGCACCCAGGCCGTACCATGAAACACCTCGGGCTCCAGCGGCGCGGGGATCAGCGGCCGCAGCGCGTCCGGGCTCACCGCCACGTTGAGCGAGACCGCGTCGAGCCAGCGGGTCTGGACCGTCGTCAACCAGGGGATCGACGGGCACTCCTCCATGCCGGGGGTCGTCGGGCTGGGATCCAGCGCCCGCTCGATCGCCGCGTGGATCTCCAGCAGCGCCCGCGCCCCCGCCGGTGCCAGCTCGAAGACGCCCCCTCGCAGCCCGATCTCGCCGCGTTCAAGCATCTCCCCGGCGGCCCCCGCCACCTGCTCGGCCCCCAGCCCCGCCTCCGTCAGCAGCCCCACCAGCTCCCCCGGGGACAGCCCCGCCGGCGCCCCCGCCAGCGCCGCCAGCGTTGCCATCCTCGCCTGCGCCGCGCTCATGACCCCTCCTGCAGCCGCTGCCGCCGGCGCCGATCCAGCAGCACCCCCGCGGTGCCCTGGGTGAAGAACCAGGCGACCGCGATCAGCGCGAAGGGGTACGACGGCACCAGCGCCACCGCCACCGCCAGCGTCGCCCACAGCGCCGTGGGGATGTACCATACTTTTCCCATGATGGGCGCCATGGCAGCGAAGATCATGGCGGCCATCAGGCAGGCGACGGGGGCCATGAAGAGGGGGCGGAGGCCCAGGATGTAGTTGAGGATGGCGAGCAGGATGAGGGCCACCACAAAGATCGTCCAGAGGGACCAGATCTGCTGCTCGATGAACGAGCCGGTGGAGGCGTTTTTTCTCCGTAGCTTCGCGATGATCAGGCCATTGACGGTGAGCACCAGGGCCCAGAGGCCGGCGAAGGGCCAGGGGGTTGACTCCCCGCGCGAGAAGAGGGCCTGGGTGCCCGCGAAGCCGGCGCCGTTGCTGAAGGCGCTGAAGACCCAGATCAGCCCCCAGTTCTCGAGCGCGGTGTCATCGCGGGCCTTCGCCGTCACCTTGCGGAGCAGTTCGAGGGCCCTCGCTGCTTCCTCGCGATCCATTGCCCCCAAGGTGCCAGCCCCCCCCGGGGTCGGTCAAGGCGTCGGCGGCTGTTCGCAGCGATCGATCGAGGCCTGGAGCGAGCGCTGCACCTCGGGCATCTGCTCCGGGACCAGGTGGTTGCGCAGGGCCCCGGCCAGCGCCTTGGCCAGGAACTGGAGCACCACCCGCTCCTTGGGCGGCCAGATCCGCCGCGAGTGGCAGTCATCGAAGCCGACAAACCCCCACCAGTCGCCGTGGACCAGGATGGGGCACACCAGGATCGACAGGATATCCTGGGACTCGAGGAGCTCGCGGGTCGCCGGCGCCATGTCCCGGGGGAACCCGTTGATGACCTCGCCCCGGCGCAGCACGTCCTCCCAGTCCGGGCACCCGTCGCGGTACGGGAGGTCTTGCAGGGCCGGGTTGTCGATCTGCGGCGTCGCCTCGCTCGCGCTCCACTCGTAGCGCTGGCTCATCAGCGTCAGCCCCGTCTGCGGATCGACCGAGTTCTCGAAGATGTAGACCCGATCCACCCCCAGCCCCAGCCCGATCTTCTGCAGCGCCATCGACACCGCCTCGGCGGTGAAGCCATGCCGCAGCAGGTACCTGGATGCGTCCGAAAGAAGCGCAAAATCCGTCACCAGGCCATCATGGACCCGGCGTCGGTTCGCTGCAAATCTTGATGTTCTCCTTGCCGCACTCCTGGCTGCACCGCTCCTCGGGGGGCGGGAGCTCAGCCACGCAGGCGACCCAGGCCAGCCCCGCCTTGTACTTCCCCTCGCAGCCCGCGTCGTTGCAGCTCAGCAGCGGCGCCAGCGCATCGAAGAAGCACGCGCGCACCGCCTTGCATTCGAGCTGGGAGCTGTAGTTCCCGTCGTAAGGGCACCCCTTCGCCGCATCGAGCAGGGGCATCGTGGCCTCCTCGGCCTCCGCGTCGGCCAGCTGCTTGCAGTCTGAGGTAAAATAGGCGCACTTGTGGCAGTCGCTCTGGTCAAACGCGGTGACCGCGGCGGCCTCCGGGAGCGGCGCGCAGACCGGCGTCTGCAGGGTCTTGGTGGGGCAGGCGAAGTTGTAGAAGATCTGCGAGATCTTCCCCTGCTGGACCTGCTCGCAGAGCCCCTCCGAGAGCCGCACCACGCCGCTGCTCTCCTCGTCGAAGAACCAGCCCTCCTGCTTGTCCTGATCGAGCACCACCGGGTGCCCCTGGTCGAGCTGCGCGGCCCAGAGCGCGAACACGTTCAGCTTGCCCTGCTGCCCGACGACCGAGAACTTGCACCCTTCCGCCGCGGAGGCCGCCAGATCCTGGAGCGCCTGCTGCCCCTTGCCGCACTGATCATCCCGGTCGTCGAAGCAGCCGGTCTGGTTGATCGTGGGGAAGATCTGCTCCTCCGGCGGCGTCTCCGGCAGCGTGACCGGGTCGATGAACTCGTCCTGGCACCGACCGCCCAGGCAGGTCTCCCCCGCCTGGCAAAGCTTCGGGTAGTCGAGGCACGAGTAGCGCAGCGTCATCCGCAGCAGCTTGTTCTTCCCCTCCACGAAGGTCGTCGTGGCCGACCGGAGCACCACCTGCTCCTGCTTCAGCTCCGCCCGCAGCACCACCCGGATCCGCTCGCCCGGATCCTCGTCCGGGTGCAGCTTCAGCGTCAGGGACCCGGGGACTCGCGCCTGCCGCGACACCGGGTCGATGCCGTACGAGCGCGCGAACATCACCCGGTCCGCCCGCCGTACCTCCAGCGAGATCGCGTCGATCTCCCTCGGCACCGACGCCTCGCTGGCGATCGCCAGCGTGATCGAGGACACCTCCCGCTCCTGGCACGAGGGCGTCAGCGCCCCCGCCGCCAGCACCCCCGCCAGCGCCACCGCCCTCCGCCCTCGCTTCCCGGTCGCCCCGCTCATCGCCGCCTCCTGCGCTGCACCAGCGCGCCCATCACCCCCAGCGCCGCCAGCGCCCCGCCGCCCTGCGCCGGAGCCCCCGCCGCCCTGCACCCGCACCCCTCCTCGTCCTCCGGTCGCTGCGTCGCCGCCAGCGCCGGCGCCGCGGGCCGCTGGTACACGCCGCCCCCGCCTCCCTGTCCGGAAGTTCCGGACCCTCCCGCCCCCGCGACCGCCCCCGCCGCTCCCCCGGGCTCCCCGCCGGCCCCGTCCTGCCACAGATCCGGGAACCCCGGCTTCCCCGTACCCCCCGTCCCCGCTTCCCCGGCCTGTCCGGAGCTTCCAGACATCCCACCGGCCCCGCCTTCTCCCGCTTCCCCTGCCTGTCCGGAACTTCCAGATATGCCACCGGCTCCGCCTTCCCCGGAGGGCTCGGCACACACACCGTTCTGGCAGGTCGCCGGGGAGATGCATTCTTCATCCCCGTTGCAGGAGGTCTTGCACCCTTCCAGACCGCAGACGAAAGGCGCACACTCGACGGTATCGCTCTTGTTGCAGTTTCCCTTGCCATCGCAGCGAGAGACGCTCTGCTTGCTGCTGTCGTTCTCTTCACAGGCCAGGTCGCACACGGTCATGCTGTCCGGGAAGGAACACCCCCCCCCCGGGACGCATTGCTGTTTGCAGCTACCCGTACCACCGCAGGTCTTGTTGATGCACTGACCGTGGAGGCACTCGTTGTTGGTTTCGCACGGTTGACCGTTCTCCAGGGGCCAGTCATGGATCACGACGGTCCCTGCGATCTTGTTCTTGTCGTTCGCCGGCGCACCCACCAGGAAGGTCTTCTCGTCGAACTCGATCGCGGTGCCTGCCTCGATGAGGTTGGGGATCGTGGAGACGAAGGAGGCCCAGGGGTTCCACTTCTTGTCGGTTTCCTTGTAGAACAGCACGGTTCCGTTGGTCTTGGCCTCGACCCATCGGGCCGCCAGGAGTTCTCCTTGAAGCCTGAGCGTGGGCCCGAAAAAGAGGGATTTTTCCGGGGGATCCATGCGAGTGAAGGTGCTCCAGTCGTTGCCGGTCTCGTAGCGGTAAATGGCAGAAGGGCCCTGCTCCATCGTGGAAGAATTGGCGTTGATGAAGGCGACCCCCTTGGTGGAATCCAGTGCCATCCCCAGGCCGAAATAACGACCGGTCTTCGCCATCTCGGGCTCTCCCAGGGAGAGCGGAGACCATTCTCCGCTGGCCTGCCTCGTGAAGACATGAATCCGTCCAAACTGGTCGGGCGTCTCCGCATAGGCGACGACGGTGTTCCCATCCACCACCACGTTCTTGCCCATGCGATCCCCGCAATACACCCCCGGGCATTTCGGTACATTAAGGGTGGCGACCAGCTGAGGGCCGTCTCCAGGATCGATGGTGTAGAGGCACACCCTACCGGACTTGTCCGTGCCCCCCACCGTGGCCCCGGGGGCCCCCACCGCAAGGGTCGTCCCGTCGAAGGCAATGGAGGCCCCGAATTCATTGTAGTTCAGCCCGTTGACCGCCCCAGGAGCGGAGAGCGTGCTGAACGGCTCCCATGTCTTCCCGTTCCGTCGCCAGGAAAACACCTTGCTGGAGCCAGGGGCGCTGGCGAAGGCCCAGCCATTCTTCATGACCACCGTGGAGCCCAGCTTGGCGTTCTCCTCGTTGCTGCTGAACAGGGATTGCGCATCGAATTGCAACGCCGGTTCCCAGGGAAAACCAGCCACGGTTCGACGGAAGAAAGAGACCAGCCCCTGGTTCGGTTTTTCCACCCCACTCCCGGGGGAACCGACCATCAGCCAATCCCCATCTCTGGCAATGCTGGTGCCGAAGAGATCCCCTGCGGCTCCTGGAGGGGCGAACGTCTTCTCCTGCCCCGCGAGGCTCGAGCCCTCGAAGCGCAGCGAGATCACCCGACCACCGTTCACCCCGGTCCCTGGGGCGCTGGCGTGAAAGGTACCCCCCGAGAAGGCCAGCGATTGTGGTTCGATCAACGGCAACCCCAGGTCAAGCCCGAGCGTGCTGCCCTTCGACTCGACCCCGTTCAGATCACCATCGATCTTGTACACGCGGAGCGTGCGGCTGGTGGGGTCGTACCCGGAAAGGACGCCCAGCTCGTTGTTCGTGGGATCCCACGCCAGGGCAGAACCAAAGCCGGGCAAGGTCGTGTTGGAGGCGATTTGCTTCACCTCCGACGGGGACCACTTCCCGCTGGACGATGGGATCGCCAGGACCCTGTTGGCCCCAGGAGCCCCCACCAGCAGCACATCCCCGCTTTGCTGCTGCATGGCGGCGAGGGAGGCGCCCCAGCGGGGCGATTGCGTTGTCAGCTGTACCTGGGACGCCGTGAGCGTGCTGGCCGGCACGAACGTGTGCACGGCCTGGCGAGTCCAGATCTGCACAACCCCAGCGCCGTTGCTTGCCTGATCAAACCCCGCCGCAAGGAAATCCTTGGTGAGAAGCAAGGACCCCTTGGGGGCGATTGCATTGAGCGGTGTGGCCGCTGCAGACCAGATCGCACCCGATTTCTTGAGGAGCAGCAGCTGGTGAGAGGTGGGTGACGGCGAGTACAGGAGGACCATCGTGTCCCCCTCCACGGCAACGGCGGACCCGAGACCGGGCATCGAGTTCTGCGCAGCCACCGGGAAGGTGCTCACCGGCGAGGGCGGAGGTTTTGAGCTGTCCACCTGCGCGAGGTTCCATTCGTACACTCGACCCGGTTTGGGGCAAGCAACAAGAAGCCGTTCTTGCTGCAAGGCCAGATGGCGACCGCAATCCTCGATGGGATCCTTGTCGCCGAGAGACTTCGGGGCGATCAGCCTGGCCTTGAAAATCCAGGAATTGTCCTCACGCTTGAACACCAGCACCGCACCGACCCCGGGCCCCTTGGAGCTATCTCCGGGGGCTCCCACGGCCATCCAGGTGTCGTTGGCGACCACCGCGGTCCCGAAGCTCGCCTCCGGGGAGGGTCGCTGGAGCCGCTGCCGCTCCTGGGTGACGATCGGTTCAAACGCAAGCACCGGGCTGCTCAACAGCAGGAGCGCGAGCAGAGAAGAAAAGCGTTTCATCGGGTCCCTCCGGAAGGTGTAGAAAAATGAGACTACCATGACTGTGGCATCCAAGCTTGAGGCGATCCGCGACCGACTGCGCCGGGCCGAGCGCGCGGCGGGGCGTCCGGAGGGGTCCGTCGCGCTGATCGCGGTCTCGAAGATGCAGCCGGTCGAGGCCCTGCGGGAGGCGTACGCCGCCGGGCAGCGCGACTTTGGCGAGAACTACCTGCAGGAGCTGGAGGAGAAGGCCGAGGCGCTGCGGGATCTGCCGGACCTTCGCTTCCATGTGATCGGCCACGTGCAGTCCAACAAGGCCCGGATCGCCGCGCGCCACGCGGCGATGCTGCACACCATCGACAGCGTGAGCCTGGTGGCGGAGCTGGGCAAACGGGTGGCCGGGCGTCCGGAGCCGCTGCCGGTGCTGATCGAGGTCAATGTGGGCGGAGAGGCGCAGAAACACGGGTGCTCGTCCGCCCAGATCGGTCCCCTGATCGAGGCCATCGAGGCGCAGCCGGGGCTGCGGTTGCGGGGGCTGATGACGGTGCCGCCGCACACGGACGATCCGACAGGGGCGCGGCCCTTCTTCCGTCGGCTGCGGGAGCTGCGGGAATTGCACGGCATCGACCGGCTCCCGGAGCTGAGCATGGGCATGAGCCACGACCTGGAGGCGGCGGTGATCGAGGGGGCCACGATGGTGCGGGTCGGCACCGCGATCTTCGGGGAGCGTCCCCCGCGCTGAGCCAGACCCCGCGGCAGGCGCGCCGCTGCGGGTTCAGGGCTCGGCGGGCTGGGCAGGCCAGGGGAGGCGAATCCGCCGCTCGGTGGCTCGATCCAGCAGCACGGCGCGGTTGGCGCGGTCCGTGGCGGGCACCTCGACCTTCACCTTGACGCGCACCCGGCGCTCCATGTCCGGCGGCGCGTCCCGGGGCCTTGTCTTGCCTGTGAAGGGGTCGCCGTTGAGCATCGGCGCGTCGAAGCGCACGCGCTCGACCAGGTCGGGACCGTTGTACAGCTCGATGGCGAAGCGCCCCATGCGCCGCGGGGTCTCGGTCGGCTTCCCCGCGTCGTGGGGCCGGGGCGTCGGCGCGAAGATCGCCCCCTCGTGGAAGAACAGCTCGTAGTGCCACTTGCGCCGGGTCACCAGGGGCGCCGGGTCCGGCGCCATCGACGGGCGCCGCGCCGAGGCCGAAGCTGCGGGCGCCGCCGAGGCCGAGGGCGCGGCGGAGGGCGCCGAAGGGGGCGCCGCCGAGGCCCGGGGCAGCCAGGGCGACAGCAGCAGCAGGGACCACGGCGCGAGGGCCCACCGGCGCCGCCTCACGGGGCCTCCGGGAGCGTCGCCCCGCCCGCCGCCCGCCAGAGCGCCAGGTAATCGTCGGGCACCGGCGCCTCGACCCGCCAGGGGGCGCCCCCCTGGTCCTGGACCTCGACCCGGAAGGCGTGGAGCCCGATGCGCGTCGCCCGGTGCACCGATCCATTTGGAGCCACCATACGCATGGAACCTCCATAGGGTCCGTCGCCGAGGATGGGGCGACCGGCGCGGGCGCAGTGGACGCGGATCTGGTGGGTGCGGCCGGTGACGGGCTCGACGCGGAGGAGGTCGGCGCGGTCGGCGGAGGCGAGGGTGGAGAAGTGGGTGGTGGCGTCGGGGGCGCCAGGGGTGCCCGGTGGGAGGGCGGTGCGGAGGTTGCCTTTGCCCTTGCCGATGGCCCAGGACCAGGTGCCGGAGGTGGGGGCGAGGGGGGCCGCGGGGACGAGGGCGAGGTAGGTGCGGCGGTAGGCGCCCTGCTCGCGGGCGAGGGCGAGGCGGGCGCGGGCTTCCTGGTCGGTGGCGACGAGGACGACGCCGCTGACGCCGACGTCGAGGCGGGAGGTGGTATGGAGATCCTGGCGCCCCAGGAGCTCGCAGGCCCACTGGAGGAGGGAGCGGGCGCCGCGGTGATCGGCGATGGTGGGGAGAGCGGCGGGCTTGAAGAGGGCGAGGACGCCGTGGCGCTGGTCCAGGACCCGGGGCTCTTCGCCGGGGGGGCGCGGGGGGTACACCTCGACGACGGCGCCAGGAGGGAGGGTCAGGTCGGCGGAGGCGCGGTGGCGGTCAATGAAGACCCTCCCCTGGGCGAGGGCATCCGGATCTTCCATACGATCGAGGATGCGGGAGAGGACGAGAGGGCCCGGGGTCTGGACGATCCAGCGGCGGCTCATGAGGGGTCGACGCGGAGGACGGTGCCGAGGTCGCCGTCGATGCGGATGGTGTCGCCGGTGCGGAGGACGCGGGTGGCGCTGGGGACGCCGGCGACGGCGGGGAGGCCCAGCTCGCGGGCGACGACGGAGCCCTGGGTGAGGCGCCCGCCCTGCTGGGTGACCAGGCCCCCGGCGACGAGGAAGAGGGGGGAGAGACCGAGGTCGGCGCTCTTGACGACGAGGATCTCGCCGGGCTCGATGGCGGGGGCGTCGCGCACGATATCGCGGAGGACCCGGACGCGCCCCTGGGCCACGCCGCTGCTGGCGGAGACCCCGTGAAGCAGCGGCCCTCCGGAGGGGGGCAGGAGGAAGGAGGGGGGGGCCCCCAGGAAGGTGGTGGGCGGGTCCGGGAGGTGCAGGTCGCGCTCGCGCTCGGCCTGCCGCGGGTGGACCAGGTGCGCCACCCGGGGGCGACCGGTGCCGAGGGCCGCCAGGAGCTCGTCGAGGGTGCAATAGAAGACCCCGCTGGGCTCCAGGGAGGGGTCGATGCGCTGGAGCCTGCGATCGATCTCGAGGGCGGCCTTGCGCCACAGCGCGAGGGTGCGGAGGAAGCGCTCGCGGGCTCGCTCCCGGAGCCCGGCGAGGCGGCGGCAGCGCTCGACGAGGCCGCGGAGCAGCAGGCGCTCGACCAGGGGCAGGCGAGGCTCGATGGCGGCGCGCTCCCGGTCGGCGCGGGAGCGGACCGCGGCGACCGCCTGGGCCCCGTTGCGACCCCCCCGGACCAGGGCCGCGAGCATGGCGAGCAGGGGGGCCGGATCCTCGCTCCAGCGCAGGTGCATCAGCTCGACGGCGAGGTGGGCGAGGTGGCCATGATCGACCAGGAAACGGAACAGGGCGGAGCGGGTGGGGCCCGGGGGCAGCTCGTCGCTCCGGCGGCAGCCAGCCTCCAGCGCGGCGCGGGCGGCCGGCTCGTCGCGGGCGATGGTGGCGATCTGGGCCAGCGCGATCGCCGGGCGCGTGGCCCCCAGCTCCGGGACCCCGGCGGTCAGCAGCTGCGCCAGCACCCCGGCCCGCTCGCCCTCGGTGCGCCGCAGCAGCAGCTCGATGCCCAGGTGCGAGGTCACGTAGGCGGTGGTGGCCGCCGCCAGCATCCGGGTGGACTGCCCCAGCATCTCGCGCAGCTCGCGGAGCCGCGGCACCAGGGCGTCGTCGGGCAAGATCACCAGGTCGATCTCCTCGACGGCCTTCTCCTCCTCGGACTGCGCCGCCTCGAAGCGCTCGATCAGCGTGCCCATGGCGCTCTGCTCGGCCAGCTGCCGCGCCGCCGTCAGCGGCAGGCGGCTGTAGAACCCCTTGCGCGACACCTCCCCCAGCTGATCGCGCAGCGCCGCCGCCCCCTCGACCCCGGCGAGCTGCACCACCGCCCGCGCGTCCAGCCCCGGGATCTGCACCGCCATCCGGAGCAGCACCGAGAGGTTCAGGTACGCCCTCCCCCGGACCGCCGCGATCAGCGGATCCCCCGAGACCGAGCACCCCAGCCGCTCGAAGGTGTACCGGAAGCTGTCCTCCACGAAGGGCTCCGACAGGCTCATCGTCAGCGGACTCACCACCCCCGACAGCGACTCGGTCACCGTCGTCCGCGACCACAGCGTCCGGCTGTTGCCACCCGTCGGGTAGCCTTGCCTCGCCCCGCGCTGCGCACCCAGCACCAGCAGCGTGTCTTCCCGGAACGCGAAGGTCAGCTCGACCTCCTCTTCCCCGGGCAGCGACAGCCGCTCGGCCAGCGCCGCGAGCTGCTGCCGCTGCGGCTCCTCAAGGCAGGGCTGGGCCCCCTGATCAGGGTCTATATTGACCCATTCGGGGCCTGCGCTGGTGGCGGTGAGGGCAGAGGATTTCCTGGCGATCTGGGCATCGACGACGGAGCCATCGGCGGCGAGGCGGAGGACATCGCAGGCGGCGTCGCCACCCTCGACCTGGGGGCCGAGGCCCCACCAGGCGTTGACGACGAAGTCGCCGGGGTTCCAGCCGAGGCCACCGGCGGGGCGGGTGGCCATGACGCCGGAGATCCGGGCGTTGACGAGGGGCTGGATGAGGACCGCCATGGCGACGTCGCGGGTCTTGCGGGCGGCGAGGTAAGCGAGGGCGCGAGGGGAGAAGACGAGGGCCCAGAGGCGCCGGACCGCCTGGGCCAGGGCGGGCCCGCTGTGGATGCCCAGCTCGACGCCGGTGAGCCCGGCGGCGTGGGCGGTGCTACTGTCGTCGACGATGGGGCTGGCACGGACGGCGAGGCCGTGGGGAGCGATCGGTTCGAGGAGGGACCAGAGGGCGTCGAAGGCCCTGGAGAGGGGGGCCGGCAGGGGGCTCTCGAGGATGCGAGCGCGGGCCTGGGCGGCGCGCTCCATGCGGGCCATGGGCTTGCGCAGCTTGAGCAGCGCGCGAGGCTCGTGCTCGCGGGAGAGCTCGGTCTCCACCAGCTCCCGGAAGGGCCCCGCATCCAGGACCCAGGTGTCAGGGACCACCACGCCGTGGCGCAGCAGCGACGCAAGCTCGGCGGCGCCTCCGCCGGCCTTGCGAGGGGCGTCGTGGAGGTCTTCCAGGAGATGCAGCGAGGGGTGTTCGAGGCTGGCCAGGGTGGGCGCAGTATAGTCATGACTGCAGGCCGCTTGGAAACCTGGGGGCAGGCCTGCATGATGGGCCCGTGGTTCCTTCACGCATCGAAGTCCCGGATCAGATCCGGCCAGGGGTAGGGCTGTCCGCCTCTGACCGGCGGGCGAGCCTGGCGCTCGCCGAGGCGCTGTTCTCCACGCCCGAGGGGCCCCCGCCCTCCGAGCGTCTGGGCTGGTTGATCGATGACCTCGATCACTTCATGGCCCACGCTGGCCCGCGCGCGCGCCTCGCCTACGGCCTCTGCCTCCGGGCCATCTCCTGGATCGCCCCTCTGCTCGTCGGGCGCCCCGGCTCCCTCGCCGGCCTCGACCTGCCCCTCCGCATCGAGGCCCTCGAGCGCTTCGAGCGCAGCCCCGTCGCCCTCGCCTTCTTCGGCGCCAAGACCATCCTCTGTATCCTCTATTACGAGCACCCGGAGGCCGCTCGCGCCGCCGGCGTCGACCCCTCCTGCCTCCGGAGCCCACGATGAGCCAGGTCCAGAGCGCCCGTGATCTCGACCGGGACCTCATCCTCAGCGCCGACACCGTCGTGGTCGGCTCCGGCGCCGGTGGCGCCGTCGTCGCCACCGAGCGCGCCCTACGCGGCGAGCGCGTCGTGGTGCTGGAAGAAGGCCCCAGCGTCTCCGCGGCCCTGCTGGGGTCGATGCGACCCAGCGAGTCGCTTCGCCATGTGTGGCGCGACGGCGCGTTCACGCTGGCGATCGGCGTGGGGGATTCCCCGTCGATCAACGTGACGATGGGGCGGTGCATCGGGGGCTCGTCGGTGCTGACCGGGGCGGTCTGCTTCCGCACCCCCGACCACGTGCTGGACCACTGGACCTCGGTGCTGAAGCTCCGCGACTACACCGAGCGGGGCATGGACCGGTATTTCGAGCGCGTCGAGAAGGCGATCCATGTCGAGGAGGTGCCGGCCGAGATGCGCTCCCGCTCGACCCAGCTCTTTGCCCTCGGGGCCCGGCGCACGGGCCTGGAGATGCAGCCCATGCGGCGCAACACCCGGGGCTGCAACGGCTGCGGTCGCTGCAATTTTGGTTGCCCGCACCAGGCCAAGATGAGCGTCGACCTCAGCTACCTGCCCCGGGCCATGGCCGCGGGGGCCGAGGTCTGGAGCCACTGCCTGGTGCAGCGCGTGCTGCGCAAGGGCGACCGGGCGGTGGGGGTCGAGGGCCGGACGCTGGGGCCCGATGGACGACCCTCCCGCAGGCTGGTCGTCCACGCCCGCCGCGTGGTGCTGGCCGCCGGCGCCTGGCACACCCCCCTGCTGCTACGCTCCAGCGGGCTGGGCAGGCCCGAACTGGTCGGCCACCGCATGACGCTCCACCCGGGCTTCCGCGTGCTGGCTCGCTTCGATTCCCCGGTGCAGGGGTGGCAAGGCGCCCTGCAGAGCGGCTGGGTCGGCGACCTTGAACCCCAGGGCATCACCCTGCTCAGCCTGTTTGTCCCACCCGGCGTCCTGGGCTCCACCATGCCCGGCGTCGGCCCCGAGCACACCAGCAACGCCCGCCACATCGGCCACCTGGCGATGTTCGGCGGCATCCTCCACGACGAGGGCGGAGGCTCCCTCTACCGGACCCCGGGCCGCGAGCCCCTCGCCCTCTACCGCATGGCCCCCCGCGACCGCGCCCGCATCCCCACCCTCATCCGCGCCCTCGCCCGCTCCTTCTTCGCCGCCGGCGCCCGCGAGGTCTTCCTCCCGGTCCTCGGCCTCCGCGGCGTCGACGCCGACGCCTTCGCTCGCCTCGATCTCGAGCGCATCCCCATGAACCGCATCGAGTGCGCCTCCCAGCACCCCCTCGGCAGCGCCCAGATGGGCGCCTTCCCCGAGCACTCCGTCGTCGACCCCGACGGCAAGCTCTGGGGTATGGATTCTCTCTATATCGCCGACGGCAGCATCGTCCCCACCAGCCTGGGCGTGAACCCGCAGCTCTCGATCATGGCCATCGCCACCCGGATCGCTGACCGGATGCGCTGATTCATGAATTCTGCCGGAACAGGGTCAGCTCGGACCAGGGCCGTGGGAGGTGGTTAGCGCGGGGACAACGCCGTCGCGCCGGAGCCGCTCTGCGTTCTCCTGGAGCAATGCGATGCTCAGCAGCGCCGGATGGATATCCACCCAGTCGGCTTCCCGTCTAACCCCGACAGCGGAGCCTGGCTCGTCCACGAAACCCGTCCACGTGGACGGGAGCGGTGAGCTGGGGAACGCCTCTCCTGTCAGGGTTCGACGAGAAGCCTTAAAGGGTGATATTGATTGAGATGATTCGTATCAACTTAATGGGCACAGACTTTTAGATTTGGGTCAAATTCACTAGATCCCGTGGGGACACATTCTTTGAAATGAGGAGCACACTCCCCAGCTTCTCTGCAAAACTTGGTGCAAATGCTGTCTATTGTAATGTCTGTTTCGCAGGGTTTGCTTATGCTCGACATTTCTCCATAGCCGACTTGGCTTATGCCGCCAATATTGGGATACCCGTAGCAAATTACGCTGATTCCGGTAAATTCAACCGACATGCAAACACTTTTTCCGTTTGCATTTACGGGACAGTCCAGATTGGAAAAACAGGGCTTCATACATCTATTTCCCGAAAGAATCTCGACACACTTCAAATCATTCCCGCAATCGGACTGAGAAGAACATTTCTTTGTGCAAGTACGTGACTGCTCTTCACAAGCAAATGATTCGCAGTCGAAATCTTGTTCACATGGTTCACCAAGCATTTTTTTCCCATCATACCCCCCCTGCCCCCCTTCCCCTGCACTTCCACCTTCGCCACCTTGCTCGCTGCCCCCCTGCCCGGCGCCTGCTTGAGGCTGACCAGCAGAGCCTGCTGGGTTGGCGATCTTGGTTTCGCCAGCATCGCAGTGGACCAGCGCGAGGGACAGGAGGCTGAGGAGGGAGAGGGAGAGGGACCTGGTGTTCATGGGGGTGGATCCTTTTCGTGGGGGGTTACAGCGGGGACTCATGCGCGGTCCGGGCGATGTGGGGAACCTGTCCAGGGTAGCCAGGTTCGGGATCTCGAACCACCCTGATTTTGTTCCCCGCTAGCGCTGCCCAGCGCTTCTGATCAATCGGTACCAAATTTAAATTTCTCTGGGATATGATGAGACAATGCATCAATGCGATGCCGTTATTTCATGATCACGTTCCACTGTCCGAAAGAACACAAGCACCAAGAAGACCTGCGGATGGTCCTAGGACAACGGATTTATCACATGTAGAACCTCCACAGTCACTTGAATCACAGCACAATTTGATGCACTTCCCATTGGGATCACAAGTAAGGCCACCTCCGCAAAATGGACCTGTATTTGGGTTACATTTGCCACAGACAGGTTCAGATGCAGACGGGAAGCAAACAAATCCATCGTTGAGGCGATCACATCCAGACCCTGGGCTACACCCCTGGTTGGTCACCGGATTGCAAGTGAATTTGCCAGCCACACAGGCGCCTCCCGAAGGGGGTATGGCTGGCACGTTGCACCCATTCGGAGCTGCCCCAGCCCCTCCTCCACTCCCCCCTTGTCCCGATGCCCCTCCTTGGGCGGAGCCGCCCGTGCCTCCACTTCCACCCTGACCGCCTTCCCCTGCACTTCCGCCCTGCCCGGACGTTCCTCCTTGGGCAGAGCCTGCCGTCCCTGCACTCCCCCCTTCTCCCCCTCCAGTGCCCCCCTGCCCGGCGCCTGCTTGAGGCTGACCAGCAGAGCCCGATGGGTTGGCGACCTTGGTTTCACCAGCATCGCAGTGGACCAGCGCGAGGGACAGGAGGCTGAGGAGGGAGAGGGAGAGGGACTTGGTGTTCATGGGGTTGAGTTCCTTTCAGGTAACGTTACAAAAATGGTTGCACACAGATTCGATACAAGAATGGAAATCAAATCAGGCAGAGGAACACCTCATAGGCAGGTATCGTTGGCAGGATCGTTGTTGCTGTTGCAATTGCTTGCGAGAGGTTGGGGCTCTACAAGAGCCCCAACGCTGGCCTGAATAGCGGTGAAGCGAAAAGCAAGGGAGAGTGCAGAGCAAGGAGCATCCGGTTGTGCTTGGCCCACCAGCGGGATGTCCGCGTACTTGCAGATCTCCGATTTGATGTTCCCGTAAAACGGGTTGTCCGTGCAGAGCGGTTTCTTTGAAACAGGGTCGTTGAAGCGGCGGAAGAGCTTGAAGATGTCCTTGGTGTCCCAGCGAGCTGCGACGGTGCCGCTGTCGATGCTCCAGAAGTTCTTGC
Organism: Polyangiaceae bacterium; assembly: GCA_025453595.1. Classification (GTDB taxonomy): domain Bacteria; phylum Myxococcota_A; class Polyangia; order Polyangiales; family Polyangiaceae; genus JANWXX01. The sequence goes on along the minus strand of JALOQB010000164.1, from coordinate 158 downwards.
CCTCGGTGGGGGGGCCCAGCGTCGCCACCATCAGCGGGGCGGTGAGCGTGATGGCCAGATCCGCGCCGCCGATCGAGCCCCCCGGGAGCGTGGCGACGAGCACGTAGTCGCGGACGTAGGCGTTGGGGTCGGCGAACTTGGGGGTGAGCGGGGACGCT
>JALOQB010000163.1 GCA_025453595.1 Polyangiaceae bacterium | reverse complement strand
AGGCCGTCCTTCACGAGGGCGCGCTGGCGCTCGAGGTTCAGCTTGGAGGTATCGTTGGCAGCCTTGGTAGCGGTGAGGGCCTGCTCGGAGGCCTTGACCCGCTGGGCGGCGACGCGGGTGCGGGCGGTGGCGGCGGCGACGGCGCTCTTGCGCATCTCTTCGAGGGTGGAGATGCGACCTTCGAGGGTCTGGACGCGCTGCTTGGAGAGCTCGACGCGCTGCTTGACGGCGTCACGCTCGCCGCGGAGCCGGTTCATCAGCTCGGGGTCGTTGTCGGAGATGTCGACGAGGAGGTCACCGGCCTTGACCCGGGAGCCTTCTTGCACGTGCCAGCGGACGATGCGGCCGTCGATGGGGGCCTCGATGATCTGCTGACGTTCGAGGGGGGTGAAGGCGATGACGCGGCCCTCTCCGTCGGCGGACTGCTGCCAGGGGGTCAGCACCAGCATGAGGACGAGCCAGGTGATCAGGGCGATGATCAGCCTGGAGAGGGTGCGGTGGACGCGTGGGGTGGAGACTTCGTGGATGATGGGGAGACCCGAGGGGGACTCCCAGGTACGGAAGGGGTGGTTCATCGGTGTGCCCCGTGGTGAGAAGCCGTGCCGTGGGGGGCATCGAGCAGGGTGATCTGGCCGTGGCTCATCGTGTACTGGCGCCGGCAGCGCTCGACGAGGTAGCGGTGACGGGTCAACAGCAGCACCGTCCAGGGGGCCGAGGGGGCGAGGAGCTTCTGGAGGAGCTCGGTCTGCTGGTTGTCATCGAGACCATCGAGGAATCCGTCGAGGATGAGCAGCCGCGGTTCGCCGGCGACCGCTCGCGCCAGGGTGAGGAGGCTGGCCTGGCCGTCGGAGAGGGGCCCCCCCTGATCCATGACCCTCTGGTGGATGCCATCGGGGAACGCGTGGACCACGTTGTGGAGCCCCACGTAATCGATGGCCCGGTGCACGTCCTCGATGCCGACGGTGGAGCGCCCGGCGCGGACGTTCTCGGCGATGGTTCCGTCGAAGAGCTCGTTGCCCCGCACCATGGCCACCTGGGAGCGTACGCCGTCGAGGCGCAGGTCGCGGATGTCGACGCCATCGAAGGTGACAAGGCCGCCGGAAGGGGTCCGGTAGCCCATCAGGAGCTCGGCCAGGGTGCTCTTCCCGCTGCACTGGGCCCCGAGGATACCCACGGACTCGCCGGGCTGACCCTGGAGCGAGAAGTCATGGAGGATCGGGTGCGCGTGGTGACCGCCGTGGCTCTCCCCGTGGTGGTGCGGGTCGTGAGGGGGCTCGTAGGCGAACGAGACGTTGCGGAACTCGAAGGCCATGGGGCCGGCGCCCTTGGGCTCCTCGCCCTGGACGCGCTCGAGGGGGACATCGATCAGGTACCCGAGCTTGTCGGCGGCCGTGAGCAGGTCGTAGAAGGTCTCGAGGTACTTGCCGAGCTTCGAGACGCCCGCCAGCATGGCGCTCACCACCAGCTCGGCGGCCACGAGCTGCCCCAGGGTGAGCTGGCGCTCCATGACCAGGATCGCGCCCACGCCCAGGAGCGCCGCGCTGGCGATCGCGTGGAGCGTGAGCATCGCGACCGTCTGCCGCAGCACGACCCGGAAGTGCTCGCGCCGCGCCTGGAGGTAATCGGCGCAGAGGCGCTGCACCCGGAGGGACGCGAAGGCCCGCCCCCCGGCGCTGTGGAATGCGGTGTTCTGCTTGGCCAGCTCCTCGATCCAGGCCGCCACGGCGTACTTCGCCTGGGACTCTTGCAGGCTCGTCTTCACGCCGCCGCGGCCCAGCACGAAGATGTTGAAGCCCAGCGCTGCCATCAACACCACGTCGAAGGCCAGCAGGATCGGGTGGTAAAACGCCATCAGCAGGGCGCCGATCGCCACCTGGAGCACCACCCCCAGCCCGTCGATCATCAGGGTGGCCGCGCTCTTCTGGAGCGTGAGCACGTCGAAGAACCGGTTGGCCAGCTCGGGGCCGCTGCGCCCGTCAAAGGCGGAGATCTGCGCCTGGGCCATCCGGCCCGCGGTGTCGACCGCGGCCCTCACGAAGAGGCGCCGCTGCAGCACCTCGACCACATGGACCTGCGCCGCGTGGAGCACCCCCGCGAAGACAAGGCCGCTGAGCACCATCATCGTCAGCACCAGCACCGGCTGCCGCAGCACGCCGAAGGCCACCGTGTTCACCAGCGCCTGCACCGCGATCGGCACCGCCAGCGACAGGAGGCCCACCAGCACCGCGTAGATGAGGGCCACCACCATGTCCGAGCGCTCTGGCTGCAGCAGCGCCCAGCACCGCTGCCACGGGCTCGGATGATCGTGGTGGTCGTCGCTCTTGGCCCCCTCCAGCGGCCGCTGTGGCTCCAGGAAAAACCAGGTTGATTCTCCCGCCCCCTGGAGCAGCGCCGAGGTCTCCTCGCTGCTCGTCTCCTTGGGCTCCGCGTTGTTCTGGACCTCGCTCAGGATCGCCTTGCCCAGCCGCTCCCCCAGCAGGGCCACCCAGCGCGGTTCTCCCCGGGGGCCCTGGACCACCCGGAAGGCCGGGGCCCTCGGGTGCGCCTTCTTCAGGAGCTGGGCCGGGGGGCCGCGGAAGGGCACCAGTTCGAAGCCGGCCACCGGGGCCGCCTTCCGTAGCTGCGCTTCCAGCTCTTGCTGCCCGGGGACCGGGCCACAGGGAATGCACTCGATGGCGGCCTCGACGAGGCCCTTGTTCAATGGGACCCCCCAGGTCCGGGATGCAAACGCCAGTAGCTGGAGCGTGGGGCTAGGGGCGGGAGCAGGCGCCATGGAGGGTGAATCTACACCCGTATGGGCTCCTGGAGTTTTGGTGAGGGTAGGCATCATGGGTACGATTCGGAGCGAGGCCTCTTGAGCAGAGGTCGTGCCACCCCTATGCGTTTCGCAAGGGGAGTCATTTTTCCTAACATAACCTGGCCTGTCGGCCCTGGGCGACGTCGCTGTTCCTGGATTTGTCCGCAGGCCCCAACATCCGAGCACTTCCGAGGGGCCCTGGTCGCTCCGGGACGATGGCTCCGAGCTTGCAGTGTAGCGCCGCGACGCCGCTTTGGGTTCGGGCATCGATTATGTACTACGGGTCTATGAAGCTCCTCACCCGCCTCGCGCTGTCCCAGGTGGTTCCTCTCGGTCTCATCGGGGCGGCGCTCTTTGTGACGGTCGGGTCCGTGCTCCGGCTGACGGAGAACATCGGCGAGCTGCGTGACGATCTGGACACGATGAACCAAGAGCACCAGCTCCATCGAGCGGCCTGGGCGGTCGACGTGACGCTGCGCCAGGTGCACGAGCGGTGCGAGCAGGGGGCCTCGGTCGGCGCGGTGCAGGAGCAGCTCGCGGCCCAGACCTCGGCGCTGGAGGGGGCCCTGGGTGGGGCGTCGGCGGCGAAGCCCTCGCTGCGCCTTGCCGCGGAGCGCTACCGGGATCTCGCCCGGAAGATCCAGGACAACGGGATGTGCAAGCGGGCCGCCGGGCTCCAGGCGATGAGGGAGGAGCTGCAGCTGGACGAGCAGCTCACCGACGCCTGGCTCCTGGAGACCCAGGCGCTTCATGGGGCCATGGTCGCCAAGGAAGAGGAGGCGAGGCGGTTGAGCCAGCTCGCCACCCGGGCGGGCCTCCTGGCGGGGCTCCTCGCGGCGGTCTCCCTGGTGCTCGCGGTGCGCTCCATCGCCCGCAGCGTCACCGGCCCCCTCGAGACGCTGGCGGGGGCCGCGCGTCAGATCGGCCAGGGCGATTTCTCCAGGGAGATCTCCGCCGCGGGGCCCAACGAGGTGACCGCCCTGGCCGTCGAACTGGACGGGATGCGGCAGCAGCTGGCCAAGCTCGATCACCTCAAGCAAGGCTTTCTGGCCTCGATCTCTCACGAGCTCCGGACCCCGCTCACCAAGATCCGTGAGGCCCTCTCCCTCCTCGGTGACGGCGCCGCGGGCCCCCTCACCGATCGACAGCGCCGGGTCGTCAAGATCGCGCAGGATGCCTGCGAGCGCGAGATCCGCATGGTCTCCACGCTCCTCGAGCTGAGCCGCCTGCGGGCCGGGACGCCGCTCCGGATGCAGGCCGGCACCACCCTCGACCGCGTGATCCAGTCCGCGGTCGAGTACGAGCGCGACGGAGCCCAGGGGCGAGGCGTGCCGGTCGAGCTGATCCAGCGCGGCGACCTCCCCGCCCTGTGCCTCGATGGCGCCCTCCTTGAACGCGCCATCGCCAACCTCATCCGCAACGCCGTCTCGGTCTCCCCCCCGGGCTCCTCCGTCAAGGTCGTCCGCGAGCAGCTCCCCACCGACCCCGAGGGGCGCGAAGGTTCGTGGGTCCGCATCGGCGTCGAGGACCAGGGGCCCGGGGTCAGCCCGGAGCTACGGACCCAGCTCTTCGTCCCCTTTGTCTCCCACGAAGTCGCCACCGCCGGGCGCCCCGCCGGCGTTGGCCTCGGCCTCGCCCTCTCCCGCGAGATTGCCCGGGCTCATGGCGGCGATCTCTTCCTCGAAAATTCGCCCCCTCCCGGTGCTGTCTTCTCCATCTGGTTGCCCCTCCAGCTCCCCCTCTCTGCATCTCCTCTCCCATCATCCCCATGAACGATCACCCTGCCCATGTGCTCATCATCGATGATGAAATCGAGCTTTGCGAGCTGCTCGCCATGCGGCTTGAGCATAACCATTACCGCGTCACCACCGCCCACGACTCCCTCTCGGGCCTCGCCGTCCTGGGGCGTGAGCGCGTCGATGCCATGATCCTCGACCTGCGCCTCGGCGAGGAGAACGGCCTCGACGTCCTCAGCGAGGTGCAGAAGCGCTCCCCCGATCTCCCCGTCGTCATCCTCACCGCCCACGGCACCATCGAGACCGCCGTCGAGGCCATGCGCCGCGGCGCCTACGGCTTCCTCACCAAGCCCTTCCACGACCACGAGCTCCTCCAGAAGCTCTCCCACGCCGTCGAGAGCTCCTCCCTTCGCCGCGAGGTCGCCGGTCTACGGCAGGTCGTTGGTGCTCAAAGCAATGAGACCCGGCTCCTGGGGACGAGCACGGGGATCGCGCGGGTGCGAGAGCTGATCGCGCGCGTCGCTCCGACGGACGCGACGGTGCTGATCACCGGGGAGAGCGGCACCGGAAAAGAGCTTGCGGCCCGGGCCATCCACGCCCTGTCTCCCAGGGAGAGCGGCCCCTTCGTGGCGGTGAACTGCGGGGCCATCCCCGCCGAGCTGCTGGAGAGCGAGCTGTTCGGCCACGTCAAGGGGTCCTTCACCGGCGCCATGCGGGACAAGGCGGGGCTCTTCGCGGCGGCGCGGGGCGGGACGCTGTTCCTGGACGAGGTGGGCGAGGCTTCGCCGGCGGTGCAGGTGAAGCTGCTGCGCGTGCTCCAGGAGCGTACCTTCTCCCGGGTGGGGTCGACCATCGAGGAAGAGACCGACGCCCGGGTGCTGGCGGCCACCAACCGGGACCTGCGCAGCCTGGTGTCCGAGGGGACCTTCCGGCAGGACCTCTTCTACCGGCTCCACGTGGTGCCGCTCTCGATGCCGCCGCTGCGGGAGCGGCAGAGCGATATCCCCTGGCTTGCCAGCGTCTTCCTGGAGCGGGCTGCCTCGCGCCACAACCGCCCGACCCCTCGCCTGGCCCGCGATGCGGTCGAGCTGATGCTGTCGCATCGCTGGCCCGGCAACGTCCGCGAGCTGGCCAACGTCACCGAGGCTGCCCTTCTGCTGAGCCGCGGCGACATGATCTCGGCCTCGGATCTGCGGCCGGTCCTGGGCCCCTCGATCTCGACTCAACCTGCGCCCACCGAACCCCTGCCGGCCGCGTTGCCCACGGCGCCCGGGCTGGAGGGCCTCCAGCAGATCCTCTCCCTCCTGCAGGATGAACAGTCGTCGCTGCCCCAGCTCCGCGAGGCCCGCGACATCTTCGAGAAGACGTACCTCGTCGAGCTGATGCGGCGCACCGGGGGGAACGTGACAATGGCCTCCCGGGTGGCAGGGCGTAACCGCACCGATTTCTACGAGCTGCTGCGCCGCCACCAGCTCTCGGCCTCCGACTTCAAGGAGTGACTTCGGCGGGGGAGCGGCGCTCCGGCGGTGCTAGCGTCGCGCCGTGCAGCCGCTGCCCATCGATCCCCTGCTCCCCGAGATCGTCACCTCCCTCCGCGAGCGCCCCTCGCTCGTCCTGGAGGCGCCCCCCGGCGCGGGCAAGACCACCCGCGTCCCTCGCGCCCTCCTCGACGCCGGGCTGACCGGCGAGATCCTGGTGCTGGAGCCTCGCCGCCTCGCCGCCCGCCTCGCCGCTCGCCGCGTCGCGGACGAGCTGGGGCAGCAGGTCGGTGACCAGGTCGGTTACCGCGTGCGCTTCGAGGACGTCGGCTCCCGCCAGACCCGCGTTCGTTTTGTCACCGAGGGCACGCTGACCCGCATGCTCCTGTCGTCTCCGCGGCTCGACGGCGTCGGCGCCGTGCTGCTCGACGAATTTCACGAGCGGCATCTGCAGACCGATCTGGCCCTCGCCCTGCTGACACGCCTCCAGCGCTCCGAGCGCCCCGACCTCCGCCTGGTCGTCATGAGCGCCACCCTCGACGGCGAGCGGGTCGCCCAGGCGCTGGAGGCCCCCCGCGTGCGCTCCGAGGGCAAGCGCTTCGACGTGCGTGTCACCTTCGCGGATGACCAGGACGAGCGGCCCCTGGAGCTGCAGATCGCCGGCGCGGTGCGCCAGCTCACCCGCGAGGGCCTCGACGGTCATGTGCTCGTGTTTGTCCCCGGCTCCCGCGAGATCCGCCGCGCCCTCGACGCCCTCGGCCCCCTGGCCCAGCAGGAAGACCTGGCCCTCCACGCGCTCCACGGTGATCTCTCCCCCGAGGAGCAGGACGCCGCCCTGCGCCCAGGCCCCCGGCGCAAGATCATCGTCGCCACCAACGTCGCCGAGTCCAGCGTCACCATCGATGGCGTCGCCGCGGTCATCGACAGCGGGCTGGCCCGCGTCGCCTCCTTTTCCCCCTGGACCGGGCTCCCGGCGCTCCGCACCGAGCGCGTCAGCCGCGCCTCCGCGGCCCAGCGCGCAGGCCGCGCCGGTCGCACCCGCGAGGGGCGCTGCCTCCGGCTCTACACCAAACACGACCACGATACGCGCCCCGAGCATGACCTCCCGGAGCTGCTCCGCGCGGACCTCGCCGAGTGCATCCTCGAGCTGGCCCACCACGGCCTCGCCGTCGGCGATCTCCCCTGGCTGGACGCGCCGCCCGAGCCCGCGGTGTCCGCCGCCGTCGAGCTGCTGCGCCGCCTCGGGGCTCTCGACGAGCGCGGCGCCATCTCCCCTCGGGGCCGCTCCATGCTGCGCTTCCCCCTCCACCCCCGCCTCGCTCGCCTCGTCGTCGAGGCCGAGCTCCGCGGCGTCGGGCCCGACGGCTGCCGCCTCGCGGCCCTGCTCTCCGAGCGTGACCTGCGCCAGACCGAGCGCGCCAGCTTCGCCGCTCGCGGGCGCGATTCCAGGCTCGATGAGGCCTCCTTCAGCGACCCGATCGCTCGTCTCGACGACCTCCGGCGCGCCGAGCGCGACCGCCTCTCGGGCGCCGAGCTACGCGCCCGCGGGCTCGATCCGGGCGCCGTCTTCGCTGCCCTCAAGGCCGCCCGCCAGCTCCTCCCCAGGCTTGCTTCGCGCCACGGAGATGCCAGGGTCGATGAAGACCTTGCCCTGCAACAGAGCCTCCTGGTGGCGTTTGCGGACCGGGTGGCGCGTCGCCGTCGTCCGGGGGGGCGAGACCTGGTGATGAGCGGGGGCGGCGCGGTGACGCAAGGGGAGTCCAGCGCGGTGCTGGCGGCGCCCTTCGTGGTGGTGGTGGCGGTGCAGGAGGGGGAAGAGAAGGGGAGGGGGGGGCCGATCGCGCGGAGCGTGAGCGCCATCGAGCCCGAGTGGCTGCTGGAGCTGTTCCCCGAGCGCGTCCGGGACACGCGGGAGGTGTCTTGGAACGGGGAGGCCGAGCGCGTCGAGGTGCTGGAGCGCCTGCTGTACGACCAGCTCGTGCTGGACGAGACCCGGGGCAAGGGGGGGGCCGACCCGCGCTGCGCCGCGGTCCTCGCGGAGGCGGCCCTGCGCAAGGGGCTGGCGGCCTTCGTCGAGCCGCCAGATGCGCTGGAGCGGTGGCTGCAGCGGGTGCGCTTCGTGGCCGCGATGGTCCCGGAGTTTCCGCGCTTCGAGGGGGAGGAGCTGCGGGCCCGTATGGAAGGTCTATGCGAGGGGAAGAGCTCCTTCGAGGAGCTGCGCCGGGCGTCGTTGCTGGGGGAGCTGACGGGGTCGCTGACCGGGGAGCAGGCGCAGCGGCTGGCGGCGTGGGCGCCGGAGCGCGTCGAGCTGCCAGGAGGGCGGCGATGCCAGGTGAATTACGAGCCGGGTCAGCCGCCATACATCGAGAGCAGGCTCCAGGATTTCTTCGGGATGAAGGCGACCCCCACGGTGGCCGGGGGGCGGGTGCCGCTGGTGCTGAGGATGCTGGCGCCGAACCAGCGTCCCGTGCAGATCACCACGGATCTTGCGGGGTTCTGGGCGCGCACGTACCCGGGTGTCCGCAAGGAGCTCTGTCGAAAGTACCCCAGGCATGCGTGGCCGGATGACCCGCTGACGGCGCAGCCTCCGGCGCCGAGGCCACCGCGAGGGCATTGACCGCGAGGGGTGAGCGGTCCTACCCCTTGGGTTCGAGGTTTGAATGGCTGGGCAGGTGATGGCCGAGACGACCGGGGGGCCCCGTTCCAGCCGCCGGTTCCCCGTGGATCTGCGCGACACCGCGGAGGAGCTGGACGCCCGGCTGAACCGGCTGCTCCGGATGCTCCCCACGGGGTCCGCGGAGCGCAGCGATTCCTTCGGCTTCGTTTTCCGCCGGGAGCCGGACGCGTTCTCGGCGATCGCCGCGGGGCCGATGCTGGGGACGGCGCTGCTGCTGGCCGAGTACACGCGCCACTCGGCCTTTCTGTCGCGGGTGGGGCTGGTGCTGTCGCTGGGGTTCTTCGGCGTGGGGGTGTGGCTGCTGTGGCGCTTCGCGCGCAACGCGATGGCGCGCTTCGAGGTGATCGTGCAGGGGCACGAGGTGGTCTGGCGGACCCGGCTGGGGCGCTTCGAGGTCGAGTCGTCGCGGCAGGACTCGGAGCAGATCGTGGCGGTGCTGGTGGTGCAGCAGGAAGGGGCCCCGCCGCGGGTCATGCTGGGGGGCCCCCGCCACGCCCAGATCGCCGAGGTGTTCCGCTCTCGCCACCTCGATCCGGAGCGGCTGGCCGCCTGGATCGCCGAGGGCACCGCCCTGGTCGCCTGCCGGGCCTCGCTGGAGCCCCGGGGTCAGCGGGGGTAGAGCTTCTGGAACGCGTCGATCACGGTCGGCGCGATGTCGTGCCCCACCGAGTTCTCCTCGCCGTACTGGGGGCTGTCCTTGCGGTCGTAGGCGTAGGGCGGCTTCGTGTCCCACTGGGGCTTGGGGATGATGTAGCCGAGCGCGTCGTTGGCGTTGTTGATCGAGATCTTCATCGTGGCCGAGGCGGGCAGGACGCCGCTGAGCGGGGGCAGGTTGGCGGTGCCGACGTGGTCGCCCTCCGCGGGGGTCTCGGCGAAGGAGGTGCCGTCGTCCCGGGCCATCCAGAGCTCGGTGTACAGCTCCCCCGGGATGGCACCGATGGCGATGGGCCCCAGCTCGATGGCGTTGACCTCGGAGGCCACCCGGAAGGGAGAATCAGGGGCCGAGAGCTGGGTGAAGCTCAGGCCCTTGAGCTCCTCGGGGCTCGCCGGCAGGCCGTCGCTCCGGAAGAGCTGCCGGGGGAGCACCCCCGCGGTCACCAGCAGGGCCAGCCCCGCGTTGGTCGCGCTGGCGAGGAACACCTTGCGCCGGACGCCCAGCGTCGGGGCCTCGACGAGCTGGCTGGCGGGCGACTCCAGCGCCGCGATGGCGGCGTCGGCGGCGCCGCGCCCCACGTACTCGGCGCGCTCGAAGGTGCCCTGGGGGCAGGTCTCCTTGCCCTCCGCGTCCGGGCACCCCACGATGCCGATGGTCGTGGTCAGCCCGCCCAGGCAGCCGTTGAAGTAGACCGCGGTCGAGCCGGGGTACCTGGCCTCCAGCGTGCCGCGCAGGTAATGGGGGAAGTCGGACGTGAGCTCGGTGTTCTTGCTCCCCAGCGCCTCCGGATGGTTGCCCCAGGTGACCATGGTGGCGAAGGGGCTGGAGGCCTCATCCAGGAACTGGAGGGTGTAGATCCCCTGGTCGATCACCTTGGGCATGCGCGTGTCGTTGACCAGCTGCGGGGCCTCGCCCCGGGCCATCTTGATCTTCGCCGCCCGCTCCCCCGCCCTGGCCTTGGCCAGGGCCTCCACCACGCGCTCGGTGAGGAAATTCATGTACTCGTCGTCGATCCCCGGCACGAGCGGCGCCGGCCCCCACATGCCCATCGTGTCCATCGTCTCGTGGACGTGCGTCGTCGACACCAGCACGTGATCGAAGTCGAGCCCCTTCGCCCTCACGGCCTCGCGGATCTTGAGCACCCGATCGTGGAACAGCCCCACCAGGTCGAGGCTCACCAGCGCCACCGAGGTATCCCCCTGGGTGAAGGTCAGCACCCGCGCCCAGGCGTCGTCGTGCACCTTCGTCGCCGCGCGCCCCGGGCCAAACCCCGCCAGCCACGCCCCGTCCATGCGCCCGTTCCCGTTCTTGTCCTCGAACGTGTCCCGCGCAGGGTCGAAGTAGCCGTCCTTGTTCACGTCCGTGTACGTCTCGAAGTACTGGGGCGAGATCACCTCCGCGGCCACCCCCACCCGCAGCGCCCCGCTGGACTCCTTGCACCCGGGGCCGCCCGGGCACGACAGATCCGTCGGTCGCCCCTGCGCGTCCACCACCGGAGGCGACGGCACCACCTCTTCCGCGGGCGGCGTTTCCTCCCCCGAACAGGCGGCCAGGATCGCCAGGGTCATCAGGGAGAGGGCGGTAACCATGCGCAGGTGCTTCACCCCCGCGATTCTGCAGAAACATTCCCCGCTCCGCCAGCCTGGTGACGCGCCTCGCGGTCTGGTTTACTTCGTGCCCGTGGGCAACCCAGAGCAAGAGATCGACGCGCTCCCTCCCGAAATCTCCCGGCGCCTCCTCCAGGGCTCCTTCGACCGCCAGCGCTTCCTACGCTGGGCCGCCGAGCAGCAGCAGGGCCTCGATCGCGACGCCGCCAACCGCCTCGATGCCGTCGAGCCCCCGGCCCCCGACGACTTCCCCCCCTTGCCGCCCCCTGGCTCCGACGAGCACCGGCGCCTCTCCGCCCTCGGCCTCCAGGCCCTCGACCGCGGCGAGGTCGCTCTCCTCGTCCTCTCCGGCGGCATGGCCACCCGCATGGGCAGCGTCGTCAAGGCCCTCGTCGAGGCCCTCCCGGGGCGATCCTTTCTCGACCTTCGCCTCGCCGAACAGCGCGCCCTCGCTCTCCGCCACCACCGCCCTTTCCCCCTCTGGCTGATGACCAGCGAGGCCACCGACGGCCCCATCCGTGACGCCCTCGGGGGCCGCCTCCAGACCCCGGGCCTCGCCGTCTTCCAGCAGCACGTCGCCCTCCGCCTTCGCCCCGATGGCTCCCTCTTTCGCGATGAACAGGGGCAGGTCGATCTCTACCCTACCGGCCACGGCGACGTCCCCGACGCGCTCCGCGGCAGCGGCCTCCTCCAGGCCTTCCGCGCCCAGGGCGGGCGCTACCTCTGGATCGCCAACCTCGACAACCTCGGCGCCACCATCGACGCCGCCCTCCTGGGCCTCCACATCGAGCGCGCCCACGTGCTCTCCGTCGAGGTGGTCCAGAAGGCCGGCGACAAGGGGGGCATCCCGGTGCGCTACCAGGGTCGCCCCATCGTCTGCGAAGAGTTCCGGCTCCCCCCCTCCTTCGATGCGGCGACGGTCCAGAGCTTCAATACAAATACCTTCCTGTGCAACGCGGACGCCCTCGACGGCTACGCGCACCCCTGGACCTACTGCGTGGTCGAGAAGAAGGTCGCCGGGCAGCCCGTGATCCAGCGGGAGCGCCTCGTCGGTGAGCTCACCTTCCACCTGCCCACCCGCTTCCTGCTGGTCCCGCGCGAGGGGGAGGCCTCCCGCTTCCTCCCCGTCAAGGACCCGGCCGAGCTGGAGCGCCGGCGCCCCGACATCGAGGCCGTCGCCCGGGCCCGCGGCCTCCTGTGAGCGCCCCTCGCTGGGGCGTCCTCGCCGCCTTGCTCCTGCTGCCGACCCAGGCCCGCGCCCAGGTGCCCGCCCGCACCGGGACGCCCACGCCCGGCAAGGCCCTCGCGGCCACCGGCGACGCCGACGCGGTGGCGGTCAACCCCGCGGGCCTCTCCCTGCTGCCTGGCCGCGAGCTGCGGCTCCAGTGGGCCGGCGGCTCGGATCGCCCCGACCGGGGCCTGGCCTTCGGCGCCGCCACCCCCCTGCTGCTGGGCCTCAGCGCCGGCGCCCGCGCCGACCTGGTGCGCCCTGTCGATGGAGCCTCGCGCACCTGGCTCACCGCGGCCCTCGCCTACACCGGCGGCGAGCGCACCTCCCTCGGCCTCTCGGCGGCCCGATCCTACGCCGATGACCCTGCCTTCGCGGGCCACTGGGGCTTCACCGCCGGCGCCCTCTGGCGCCCCTGGCCTTTCCTGGGCCTTGGCGCCGCCGCTCGCAACTTCAACGGCCACCGCAACAGCGCCGGGGCAGCCCTCGATCGCAGCTACGAGCTGGGGCTCCTGGTCCGCCCCACCGGCGCCCGCTCCCTCGAGATCGGGCTCGACGCGACCCGCCTCCAGGAGCGCTCCACCGCCTCCCCTCGCCTCACCGTCGGGGTCGCCCTGCCGGGTATAGGGAGGCTCCGGACAGAGCTGGAGCTGGCCAGGGAAGATGGCGAGCGGCGCTGGACCGGGGCAGTGGGGCTGGAGGTCGGGCTGGGGGGGCTGGCGGTCAGCGGCGGCGGCGGGGCCGGGGCCCAGGGGGGGTACTTCGGGGGGCTGGCGCTCCGGAAGTTCCTCGACGGCGGGGTCGAGGCCTCGCGGCACTACGTGCAGGTGCGACTCGAGAGCACGCCGAGCCCCCGGGGCCACGTCAAGCTGCTGCGCGCCCTCTGGAAGCTGGCGGCGAGCCCGGAGGTGGGCGGCGTGCTGCTGCACCTCAAGGCCGAGCCTGCCGGCTCCGTGGCCCACGCCGAAGAGCTGGGGGACGCGATCCGCATGCTCCGCTCCCGCGGGAAGAAGGTGCTCTGCCACCTGGAGGACGCCGGGGGCCGCTCGCTCCACGTCTGCTCCCAGGCGGACCGGGTGTACGCGCTCCCCGCGGGGAACGTGCGCTTCGCCGGGCTACGGAGCCAGTACCTGTACTTCGGCGGGCTGCTGGGCAAGCTGGGCGTACGGGCCGAGTTTGTGCGGGTCGCGGAGCACAAGGCGGCGCCGGAGCAGTTCACCAACACGGGGCCCTCGCCGGTGGCCGGGGTCGATCAGAAAGAGCTCCTGGACGAGCAGGAGCGGGTCGTGATGAGCGACATCGGCGGGGGCCGAAAGATCTCCCTGCCCGAGCTCCGGGATCGGATCGCCCAGGGGCCCTTCTCGCCGCAAGAGGCCCGGGCCGCGGGCCTCCTCGATGGGGTCGCTCACGAGGACGAGCTGGGCGCTGCGGTCGCCGAGGTCGAGGGGCGCCGCGTGCCCCTGATCCCCCTCGAAGCGTCCCCCGCCCTGGCCCCTCGCCCCTCCGAGGTGATGGGCAGCCGCGATGGCATCGCCATCGTCTACATCGACGGCGACATGGTCGACGGCCGCAGCCGCTCGATCCCGCTCCTCGGGAGCCGCATCGCCGGCAGCTACACCCTCACCTCCGCCCTCCGTGAGGCCCGGGAAAACCCACGGATCCGCGCCGTGGTCCTGCGCCTCGAGACCCCCGGCGGATCCGCCGTCGCCGCCGACGTGCTGTGGCGCGAGGTCACCCTCACCGCCAGGGTCAAGCCGGTGATCGCCAGCATGGGCGCCTCCGCCGCCAGCGCCGGGTATTACGTGGCCTCCGCCGCCCCCACCATCTTCGCCAGCCGCAGCACCCTCACCGGCAGCATCGGGATCTACTTCGGAAAGGCTGACCTGAGCGGCATCGCCGAGAAGCTCGGGGTCCACGTCCAGGTCTACCGCACCACCCCTCGCGCCGACATGGACTCGATGTTCCGCCCCTTCTCCGACGACGAGCGCGCGGCCCTCGGCGCTCGCCTCAAGGGCCTCTACGATCTCCTCGTCGATCGCGTCGCCAGGGGCCGCCGCATGAGCCCCGCCTCGATCGACGCCGTCGCCCGCGGCAAGGTCTGGTCCGGCGCCCAGGCCCGGGAGCGCAACCTGGTCGATCGCATCGGTGGCCTGCGCGAGGCCATCGAGGAGGCCCGCTCCGTCGCCCAGCTCCCCCGGGATGCCCCCCTGATCGAGCTCCCCGAGGCCCCTCGCGATCTGCTCTCGACCGCCCTCCAGCTCGCCGGCGTCGCCCAGGCCTCTGACCCCGCCCCGCTCACCTTGCCCCGCGAGACCCTCCGCCTCCTCCGTCAGCTCGCCCCCTTCGCGATCCACGAACCGGACGTGCCTCTCGCTCGCCTCGAAGGTTCTCCCGAGTTCCCATGACGCCTCCGCTCCTGCTCCTTGACCGGGCCCTCCTCGACCTGCCAGGGGCCTCCCCCCGCGACCTGCGCCTCGATGGCCCCCGCGCCCTCCTCCTCGGTGACGCCAGCTTTCTCCTCGCACCGCTCCTCCACCGCGCTCCCCTCGTCTCCGGATCCTTCCTCGTCCAGGGGCAGCCCCTCGGACAGCTCGACCCTCGCTCCCTGGGCGGTGTACCTCTTGACCCTCCCTTGCCCCTTGCCTGGTCCCCGCTCCAGTACGTGACCTGGAGCGCTCGCCTCGCGGGCCTGCCCCCGGCGGCCGCCGCCACCTCGGCCACGCAGCGTTGCCACGAGCTGGGCCTCGGCGCCTGGAGCTCGCGCCCGCTGGGCCAGCTTCACGCGGTCTTTCGCCGGCTCACGGTGCTGGCGCACGCCCTGGTCACCGGGCCCTCGCTGCTGCTGCTGGAGGCTCCCCTCGCTGGCCTGGCCCCGGACGCCGCCTCGTACCTGGTGCAGGCCATCTCCGTCGCCATCCAGGGGCGCGCGGCCCTCATCACCTCCCCGCCTTTCCTCCCGGAAGACCCGGCCGCTCGCCTCGCCGCGGCGGTCGACCACCTTGTCGATCTGGACGCCCCCTCCGAGCCCACCCATGGCGACACCCTCGATCCTGAGCCTCCCCTGGGGTGAGGCTCCGGTAGGACAGGATTTCCATACAGCCCTCGGAGCCCACCTGGGGGTGCAGCTGAGGGGCGCCCTGTCCCCGGAGGACTGCGCCCGGTACAGCCGCGGCGTGCTCGATGGACGGGACGCCTGGAACGAGGATTTTGACGGGGAGCAATTCTCCCTGGGGCGAGCCTGGTACACGCACCTGGAGCAGGGCAAGAGCCAGGAGTACTTCGCGGGCGCTCGCGCCTCGAACCTCCTGGTCGAGCGCCTTGTGCCGGGGCTGGTGCGCGCGATGCACGAGCGGGTGGCGACGCTGGTCGGGGCGCCCACCGCCCAGCGTCGTGGCTGGTGTTGCCCGGGGATCCACATCTTCCCGGCCGGGGAGTGGGTGGCACAGCACGGGGGGGTCATCCACGCGGACATCGAGGGGCTCCCGCCGGATCACGCCCAGGCCCAGGCCCCCGCGCTGTCTTTTGTGCTGATGCTCCAGCCGCCCGAGGAGGGCGGTGGGCTGCGGTTGTGGGACAGGTTTCATCGCCAGGACGACGCCCTGGACCCGGCGCAGGTGGCGGGCATCCCGCAGGCGACGGTGGGCTACGAGGCCGGGGACCTGGTGGTCTTCGACAGCTACCGGCTCCACCAGATCCAGCCCTTCTCCGGCGCCCTCCCTCGCCTCTCGATGACCGC
>JALOQB010000162.1 GCA_025453595.1 Polyangiaceae bacterium | reverse complement strand
AGAGCGTGCTGATCAAGCACCTGATCGGGCTGCTTTACCCGGACGACGGCGAGATCTTCCTCGACGGCGAGGAGGTGAGCCGCTTCGACGAGCAGCAGATGTACAAGGTGCGGATGAAGTGCGCGATGGTGTTCCAGAACTCGACGCTCTTCGACAGCATGAGCTGCGCCGAGAACGTGATGCTGCCGCTCAAGAAGCACAAGAACATGAAGGACCGGGAGGCGCGGGGCGAGGCGCTGCGGCGGCTGGAGCAGGTGCACATGGCGGAGTTCGCCGACCGCTTCCCGGCGGAGCTGGGGGACGGCATGCGCAAGCGGGTGGCCATCGCGCGGGCGCTGACCCTGGACCCGAGCTACGTGCTCTTCGACGAGCCCACCACCAGCCTCGACCCGGTGAGCGCGCGGCGCGTCGACAAGCTGATCCGCGAGCTCAGCGACCGGATCGGCGTGACCAGCATCGTCGTGTCCCACGACCTGGCCAGCATCTTCTCCATCGCCGACCGGATCGTCATGCTCTACAAGGGCGAGGTGAAGATGATCGGCACCCGCGAAGATTTCCGTCGCTCGGCGGATCCGGTGGTCGAGCAGTTCATCACGGGCCGGGCGGACGGGCCGATCGAGCTTTGACGCGGCGGGCCATCGCGGTCCGGATGCCGGGTGCAGGGCGGGCCAGATGGCGGTTGACGCGGGGGCCGCGAGCGCGTTGATTCGAGGGCGCGAGCATGGCGAATCCGAAGTCGATCGAGGTCAAGGTCGGGATGCTGATCCTGGTGGCGGTGACCATCCTGGCGGCCTTCGTGCTGATCATGGGCGGGCTGAATTTTCAGCCGACGTACAGCGTCTTTGTCGATTTCGATAACCCCGGCGGCATCCAGACCGGGGCGCCCCTGAAGATCGCGGGGGTGCGCATCGGCAACGTGTCCGAGATCCAGTTCCGGGGCGTGGTCATCAACCCGACGACGCAGCGCCGCGACCCGCTGGTGCGGCTGCGGGTGTCCGTCGAGAAGCGCTACCGCGAGGCCATCCGCGAGAACGCCTCGTTCTACGTGACCACGCAGGGGGTGCTGGGCGAGCAGTTCCTCGCCGTCGACCCGGGCAGCCAGGATCGCCCCACCCTCGGCGACGGCGCGGTGGTCCGGGGCCTCGACCCGCCCCGCCTCGACATGCTCCTGGCCGAGGGCTACGAGCTGCTCCACACCACCATCCAGGCGATGCGCGAGAACCGCAAGGACATCAGCGAGGCCTTCGACGGGCTCCGCGATACGCTCAAGGGTACCGGCCACTTCTTCAACACCAACCGCGACCGCCTCGACCGCATCGCGGCGAACGTCGAGAAGATCACCGTCGACACCGACGAGCTGATCCGGGCGGGGCGGAGCAAGTACGTCGACAACCCGCAGATCGACCGGATCATCAACAACGTCGAGCGCACCACCGCGGTGATCAACCGTGACGCGGACGCGCTGCTCCGCGACAGCCGCGAGACCCTCGCCAACGCCCGCCGCCTCTCCGCCGCCGTCGGCAGCGAGGAGGAGACCAGAAAGCTCCAGAAGACCCTGGCGGATGTCTCCGACGTGGCCGCTCGCGCCAAGCTCGCCACCGCCGACGCCCAGTCGGTCATTGCCCACATCAAGAAGGGCAACGGCAGCGTGGGCAACCTGGTGATGAGCGAGCAGCTCTACGATGACCTCCAGGAGATGGTGCGCGATCTCAAGCACAACCCCTGGAAGTTCTTCTGGAAAGAGTGATCAGCCGAGCACAACGAGGACATCGCCCTCGTTGACCGGCTGCCCCTCGGCGGTCTTGATCTCGAGGACCTTCCCCCCCTCCGGGGCCTCCACGGGCATCTCCATCTTCATCGACTCGAGGATCACAAGGACCTGCCCCTCCGTGACCTCCTCGCCGACCTTGACCTCGATCTTCCAGACTGTCCCGGTGATGTGTGCGCTAACGTTGGTCGCCATGGCAGGTCCGACCTTAGCCCAGAGGCCCGCACCCCAGGAAGAGCCTGGCCCGGGGAGGCGCAAGTTTGTTGAGCGCGAGGGGCAGAGATGGCGCTATACTCAACCAACCGGTCAGCGAAGCCCCCGGAGGAGCACCCCGCGCATGTCCTCAGAGAAGCAAGAATCGTCGGTCCTTTTTTCCCTCAAAGAGCTGATGAATCTGGAGGAAGATCGCCTCCGCCAGGAGGAACACGATCGCCAGCGCCAGGTCGAGGATGAAGAGCGCCGCCGCCGCGAGGAAGAAGAGGCTCGCCTCCGCGCCGAAGAGGCCCGCATCCGCGCCGAAGAAGAGCGCCGCCGCCAGGAAGAGCAGCGCCGCCGCGAAGAAGAAACCCGCCTCGAAGCCATCCGGCAGGCCGAGATCGAGAAGAAGCGCATCGAGGCCGAGCGCGCCGCCCAGCTCGAGGCCATGGCCAAGCAGCAGGAGCACGCCCGCCAGCTCGCCCTCATCCAGCAAGATCAGGGCAAGAAGAAGCTCCGCAACACCCTGATCGGTGTCGGCGCTGGCTCCTTCCTCCTCATCGCCGGTGGTCTTGGCCTCTTCTTCGGCAAGATCAAGCCCGAGCAGGAAGCCGCCGCCCTCCAGGCCGAAAACGATCGCCGCAAGGCCGCCGAAGAGGCCGAGGCCGCCAAGAAGGCCGCCGAGACCGCTCGCGCAGAGATCGCCAAGCTCATGGAAGATCTCAAGGGCGCCAAGGACGACAAGACCCGCCTCGAGCTCGAGCAGAAGCTCAAGGAAGCCCAGGAAGCCGCCAACAAGCGCCCCGGCGTCGGTGGCCCTCGCCCTGCTGGCGCTGGCGCAGGGGGTGGCCCCAAGCCTGCCGGCGGCGGTGGCGCCAAGTGCGCCGCTGGCGACCCCCTCTGCGGCCTCTGAGTCCCTTCCCCGAGCCGGAGCCCTCGTGAGCCGCCTTGTGCTTGGCATCAACTGCGTGCGTGAGGCGCTCCGGGCGCACCAGGGCCGGGTCTCCCGGGTCCTCCTGGAACGGGGCGAGTCCCCTGCCCTCGCGGGCCTCGAACGCATGGCCTCCTCCGCCAACGTTCGCTCCGAGCGTGTGACCCGCGAGCACCTTGACCGGCTGGCTCGCGGCGTCCTCCACCAGGGGGCTGCCGCCGAGGCCCCGGAGCTCCCTCTCCTCGCCCTCTCCGAGCTCGCAGAACGCCCCCTCATCCTGGCCCTCGACGAGCTCCAGGATCCACACAACTTCGGCGCGGTCGTTCGCTCCGCCGTCGCCATCGCGGATGCCCCCGTCCTCTGGCCCGAGCATGCCTCCGCTCCCCTCTCTCCGGCCATGTTCCGGTCCTCTGCTGGCGCCATCGAGCATGCCCACCTGGTGCGGGTCGGCTCCCTCCGTGGTGCCCTGGGTGAGCTGGCCTCCCAGGGCTTCCAGGTCCTCGGGCTTGACGGGAACGCCGAGCGATCCCTCCATGAGTTCAACTTGACCCTGCCCACGGTGCTGGTGCTCGGGTCCGAGGGTTCGGGGCTACGGCGCGGCATCAAGGGGGCGACCACGGCGCTGGCGCGGCTGCCGATGACGGGGCGATTCGACAGCCTCAACGCCTCGACGGCGGCGGCGATCGCGCTCTACGAATGGAAGCGCCAGCAGCTCGGCGCGACGGCGGGGATGTCCGTGTGAAGAAGACGGGTCGCCCGGTGTGGGGCGGCACGTCGGAGAGACATCAGGGCCGCTCCCAGACGCCACGCTGGGCATCGCGGAGCACCCGGCGCAGCTCATCGCTCTGGGCGCCGCCGAGCTTGCGCCAGACCTCGCGGCCTTCATGATCGAGGACGAGGGCGGTGGGGACAGCGCCGATGCCCTCGAAGGGCCCCTTGCCGGCGATGGTGTCGGCGTCACCCATGGCGGAGGGGAACGGGAGCTGGGCGCTGTCGCGGAAGACACGCACGAGGAGGCGATTCTCGATCGGTTCGAGGAAGACGGCGGCGGCGTTGATGCGGGGCGTGTGTTCGAGGAAGACCTTGCGGGCGTGGCGCGCCTGGAGGAGCGAGTCATTGCCGTAGGTGGCCAGGAAGACGAGGAGGGAGGCGCGCCCCCGGAGGGCCTCGGAAGAGACGGGTCGTTCGTCGAGGGACTCGAAGGAGAATTCGAGGGGAGGGCCGGCGGGGGCCGAGGGGCGGGGTGGGGCCGCGGCCGGGGTGGGTTTGGGGGAAGAGCAGCCAAGGAGCCCGAGGGGGGCCCAGAGCAGGAGGCGTCGGTTCAAGGCAGGGCAGAGAGTTCAACGCCGGTGGCATCCAGCTCGACCTTGGCGACCTGACCGGTCTGCTCCTCGGCCTCCTGCTCGCAGTGGCCCTTGTCGACCTGGGGCATCACCCGGGCCTGGACGACCGCATGCTGGCCGGCGGCGGTCCGCGGGACAAAGAAGCGGTGATTGCCGAGCTTGACGTGGGCCATGGAGTGCTCGTCCCCCAGCTCGAGCCAGCAGCCCTTGGACTTGCAGACCGCGGTGACCTTGCCCTCGGTGCGGACGGTCTTGTCGGCGTAACGCCCGGGGTTCTTCAGGATCTCGGCGAGGGGGACCAGGTCGACGGCGGGGGAAACCCCTTCGCCGTAGGACTTTTTCTCGACGGAGGCGCGCGCCGCCTGGGGTTTTTCAGGGGCCGGGAGCCGGTTCGGGTCCGGGGTGGGGGTGGAGGGGGTGGTCTCACAGCCCGCCAGGGCCATGAGCGCGAGCACGGAGGGGAGAATGCGCATGGGAAAGTGCTCCTGGGTTTATCGCTGCAAAAGGGGCTCGTCAAAGGGCGCCGGTAGAACTAGCGTGGGCGCCCCGTGAAGCTCCGAAACAAGTCCCGCTCCGTGGGGGCCTGCTGGTTCGCCGCCACCTGTGCCCTGGGTGTCTTCTTCCTCCAAGAACGTTCCGCCTCGGCGCTGGGGCTGGATACCGGTGTCGAGGGAGGCGTGGCCACCCGCTCCAACTACTCCTGGGGGCCCTTCTACGGGGCACACCTCGAGCTGCGCCCCTTCAAGGGCCTGCGGGTCGGCGCGTACTTCTCCGACACCCTGCAGAACGCCACCGATGGCCGCGAGGCCAAGGAGTACATCTCCCACGTGAGCGTCGGGGGCCGGGTGCGCTACCTCTTTGACTTCAACGAGAAGCTCCACGCCTTCGGCGCCGTGGGCATCGGCTACGTGTACTCCGAGTTCCCGGCCTACGAGATCCCGGCCAGGCCCATCGTGAACCCCACGGTGAGCCAGCAGCAGCTCGGTCGCCTCGACGTCCGCGACGGCAACTTCATCGAGGTCCCGGTCAGCGCCGGCGTCGCCTACTCGGCCTTCTCCCACACCAACTTCTCCCTCAACCTCGCCTGGCGCCCCGGCTTCTCCTTCAAGGGTGACGCCTACGAGGGAGAGGGCTCCTACGCCCGGCCCACGCAGGGGTTCTCCGCCTCCCTCGGGATGAGCTTCTTCTTCTGACCCGTGCCCCTGCCGCCCTACCAGCTCGAACTTGGGCCCAACGTGGCCTACGTCCAGCGGATGAGCGCCGCCCCGACCTACGGCGTCCGGAGCACCAACGCCCTCGCCCCGGGGTTGCTCGGGCGCCTCTCGCTCCTCCCCTGGCTCGCCCTCAGCTTCCGTTATACCCGGAGCTTCCATACCATCGAGCTGAGCTCCGGCGCCCTCGGCACCGACGCGGCCACCCTGGAGGCGGCCTCCCAGCTCCAGGTGACCACCCTCCAGGGGGCCTTGCAGCCCACCTGGCAGGTGCACCCCAGGCTGCGCCTCTTCGGCTCCCTCGGCCTCGGCTGGGGCAGCGTCATCGCCCCTGCCATCCGCATCGGTGAGCTCTCCCCCTCGACCCTCCGACAGCGTCGTGGGGTCTTCATCGAGGCACCCATCGGACTTGGCCTCTCCTGGTGGGCCCTGCCCCGCTGGCTCTCGGTCTCCTACGAGGCCAGCTTCGCCCCCGCCTTCGGCTCCAGCGGCGACGCGTACACCCCGGACACCTACGTCAACCCCCAGGGCCTCAACGCCACGGCCTCCCCCATGCCCACCTTCCGCGGCAGCGCTTACCACCACTTCACCCTGGCCCTCACCCTCTGATCCACCGCCGCGCTCGCCTGCCCATCGAGCATTTAGTTTGCACTCAAACTATTGCGCCGCCGGTGGAAATGGTGAACAACGAGGGGGATGGTCCTGCACAGACTGCTGTCCAATTTGTTTGAGTACAAAATTTCTTGGCGACGATGGTTCTGGGGGTGGGCAGCAGGGTGGTTTGTGACGCTGGCTGCGGGGGCAGCCTGGGGGGAAGGCGGGGCGCCGCCGGCGGGGAGCGCGGGGGCGAAGCAGGCGAGCGGGGCGGTGGTGAAGCTGCGGAGCCGGAAGCTCTACGAGGTCAAGGTAGACCGCGGAGAGGTGAAGGCAGAGGCAAGAGCGCAGAAGGCGACGAAGGCGCTGGAGCCGCTGATCGAGGCAAAGGATGACCCGGCGGTGCGGGTGGTGGAGGATCAGGGGCAGGCGGTGGTGTACGCGGGGGACGTGCCGGTCCTGCAGCTGACAGAGGAGGACGCGCAGGCGGCGGGGGATGCGTCGGTGAAGACGCATGCGGCGGCGGTGGCGGCGAAGGTGCGGAGCGAGCTCGAGTCGGAGCGACAGCGGCACCACGCGGCCCAGGGGGTGTTCTCGGTGTCGCTGGTGGTGTTCTCGGGGCTGCTGTTGTTCCTGCTTGTGCAGAAGCTGGACGAGCTGACGGAGCGGGTGCGCGAGCGGATCCAGGGGCAGCAGGGGGAGAATCTGCGCTTCCGGGTGGGGGGGATCGACGTGCTCTCGCCGCGGGTGCTCCTGGGGACGCTGCATGTGTCGCTGAGCGCGGGGCGGGTGCTGGCGCGGGTGGCCCTCGGGTACAGCTGGGTGATGTTCGCGCTGGCGCGCTTCGATGCGACGCGGGCGCTGGCGGATCGCATGAGCAGCGCGCTGGTGGCGCCGATCTCGGATCTGGTCAAGCGGCTGGTCTCGGCGGCGCCGCTGGTGGTGGTGGTGGCGCTGGCGGCCTTTGTGCTCCTGGTGTTGTTGCGGTTCCTCGGGGTGCTGTTCCAGGGCTACGCCGAGGGGACCACCCAGTCCCAGCTGGTGCCCCCGGATCTGGCGGGCCCCGGCGGTACGCTGGCGCAGCTGGGGGTCCTGGTGGTGGCGCTGGTGGCGGTCCTGCCGCTGGTGACCGGCAACGACCAGGGCGCCGCCGGTCGCCTGGGGGTGGTGGCCTTGCTGGCGCTGGGGCTGGGGGTGACGCCGCTGGTGGCGACCGCGATGGCGGGGGCGCTCCAGATCTTCGGGCGGCGCCTTCGCCCGGGGGACCGGCTCAGGCTCGGGGCGCAGGAGGGCAAGATCCTGGAGGTCAACCTGCTGGAGACCACCCTGGAGCCCAGGCCAGGCCAGCAGGTCCGGGTGCCGCACCTGCTGGGGCTGGTGCAGCCGACCGAGCTGCAGCGCACCCCGGGGAGCGAGGTGACGATGGTGGTGGCACCGGAGGCCGATCTGGAGGCCACCCGGGCCCTGCTCCTGGAGCTCGCCGCCGCCGAGGGAGAGGCCTCGGTGCACCTCGACTGGATCGACCGCGACGGGGCGCTGTTCCGGGTCCGGGTGCGCGCGGCGATCCCGCCGGAAGAGCTGCGGCTCCGGATGGCGGTGGCGCTCCAGGCGCGAAAGATCCCGCTGGGCGCGGCCCGAGGGGGTGCACATTGACATCCCTCGGGTACCTGCTTGGGCTGCTGCTGCTGGCGTACCTGGGGACGTTCCTGGTGGGGAACCGGGCGATCCGGGGGTTCGGGCTGTCGTCGAGCGTCGAGTACGTGGTGCTGGGGTTTTTGCTGGGGCCGGTGCTGGGGATCCTGCAGCGAGACGCGCTGAGCACCTTCGACCCGCTGACGCACCTGGCGATCGGGTGGCTGGCGCTGCTGGTGGGGCTGGATTACGGGCACAACAACAACATCCGGGTGCGGCTCCGGAGCGGCCTGGCGGGCACCCTGGTGGCGTTGCTGACGCTGGGCTTGCTGGTGCTGGTGCTGTGGTGGCTGCTGCCGCTGCAGGTGAAGCTCGACCCGGCGCAGCGGTTGACGCTGGCGGCGGGGGTGGCCATCGCCTGCACCGAGACGACGCACCACGCGGTGCGCTGGGTGGTCGAGCGGTACAAGGCGCAGGGGCCCCTGGCGCGGCTGCTGGGCGAGATGACCGACGTGGAAGACCTGGTGCCGATCGTGGCCTGTGCGCTGGTGTTCGCCCTCAACCCGACGCAGGACGCGCCGCTCCCGGCGGGGACGGCGGCGCTGGTGAGCCTGGGCCTGGGGGTGGGCATCGGGCTGCTGACAGCGGCGCTGCTGGGCCGGGAGTTTCGCCTGGACGAGAGCTGGCGCCTGCTGCTGGGCGCGTCCTTGCTCGCGATCGGCCTGTCGGTGCAGACCCGGATGCCGCCCCTCACGGCCCTCTTTGCGATGGGGGTGACGATCTCGATCTCGTCGCAGCATCGCAGCGAGATCGTCCAGATGACGGCCCCCTCGGAGCGGGCGGTGCTGCTGCCGGCGCTGCTGGTGGCCGGCGCCCGGCTTGACCTCTCCAGCAACAGCGCGGTGCCCGTCATTGCCCTGGTGGCGGTGCTGGGCCGCCTGGTGGCGAAGCTGCTGTGTGGCCTCGCCATGAAGGGGCTGGTCCCCGAGGCCCGCAGCGCTCGCCCCTGGATGGGGCTGAGCCTGGTCTCCGCCGGGGGCCTCGCCATGAGCATCGGGCTGGCCTTCCACCTGCGCTTCCCGGGGCTCATCGGGGACGCGGTGCTGGCCAGCGCCGCGGGGGCCTCGCTCCTGGGTGAATTCATCGGGCCCCCCGCGCTACGCAGCACCCTCGCCCACTGCGGCGAGCTGGGCAACGCCACCGAGACCCCCCTGCCTGGAGGTCGCTCGTGAGCGCCTCCGGCGGGCATCGTTCCCAGCTGTCCTACGGGGTGATGGCGGCAGCGCTGGCGCTGCTGCTGGTGCTGACCAAGGTGTTCTCCAGCGGGGGTGACAACCTGCTGGGGGCCCTGGGCTTCCTCTTGCTGGCCGGTACGCTGGCCGGCGAGCTCTTCGAGCCCCTCAAGCTGCCGCACCTCACGGCCTACCTGATCACCGGGTTGATCGCCGGGCCCCACCTGCTGGGTCTCGTGGGTCACCATGCCGTCGAGGAGATGACCTTCGTCAACTCGCTGGCGCTGGCGCTGATCGCGCTTGCGGGCGGGGCCGAGCTGAAGATCGAGGTGCTCCGGCAAGAGCTCCGGAGCATCAGCGTGGCCAACGCGCTCCACATCGTGCTGGGGGCGCCGCTGATCGCTCTGGTCTTCTACCTGGCCAGACCCATGATCCCCTTCGCCCAGCAGCTCACCCCGATGGCGCTCCTGGGCGTGGCGCTGCTCTGGGGCGCCACCGCCGTCAGCCGGAGCCCCGCGGCCACGCTGGCCCTGCTCTCCCAGACCCGCGCCAAGGGGCCCCTGGCGAACAACGCGCTGGCGTTCATCATGCTCTCCGACGCGGCCGTCGCGGTCTTCTTCTCGGTGGTGCTGGTGCTGGCGCGGCCGATGATCGACCCGAGCGTCGAGCTGTCCCTCAAAGAGCTGGGCGAGCTGGGCCACGAGCTGCTGGGCAGCGTGGCGGTGGGCACCACCATGGGGCTGCTGCTGGCGGGCTACATGCGCCTGGTGGGCGCCCAGATGCAGCTGGTGTTGCTGGTGCTCGGCTTCGTCATCTGGGAGACCCTGCGCTACCTGCACTTCGACACGCTGCTCACGTTCCTCGTCGCCGGCTTCGTGGTGCAGAACCTGTCGAACCAGGGCCCGGCGTTCTTGCACGCCGTCGAGCGGCTGAGCAGCGTGGTCTTCGTGCTCTTCTTCACCTCCGCCGGCGCCCACCTCGACCTGCCCTTGCTCGGCAAGATGTGGCCCGTGGCCCTGCTGCTGGCGGGCTCCCGCGCCGTGATCGCCACAGGGATCAGCAAGCTCTCTTCGCGGCTGGTCAACGATCACCCGATGGTGGCCCGCTGGGGCTGGACGTCCCTGGTCTCCCAGGCCGGGCTGACGCTGGGGCTGGTGATCATCCTCGAGCGCGCCTTCCCGGCCTTCGGCGGCGATCTGCGCTCGCTGGGCGTCGCCACCGTCGCCATCAACGAGATGGTCGGCCCCCTGCTGTTCAAGATGGGCCTCGACCGCGCGGGCGAGACCTCCCACGAGCCAGAGCCCACCCGACCTGCCCCCGAGGGTGAAGCTAGTTGATCTCGATGGGCTTGGTGGCGCACCCGAAGAGGATGTCGATCTTCCCCTTCGTATCGGCCTGGATCTTCCCGCAGGTGGCCGGGCACACCTGCACCGCCTTCGGATCCGCCGGGTTGTCGTAGTACCAGCCCCCCTTCCCCGGGTCGCAGTCCGCCGGGCTCGCCGCGAAGAAGATATCCTCCTCACCCCCTCCGCCGCTGGTGTACTTCACGTTGACCAGTTTGGGGTCAAACGTTTGACCGTCCGGGGGCGGCGGGATCTTCCACGAACAGTCGAGGGTCGCAGCCTTCTGCACCCCCTTCGCCAGGTCGTTGAAGATCGGCTGGAACTGCTGCTTGCACAGATCCCCCTTCACCCCGCCGGTCTGGTTGACCACCTCGTCCCAGACCTTGCCGATGGAGGCCGCGGCGGGGCAGTCGGTGAAGCAGTAGATCCCGGACATCTTGAAGCCGGTGAGGATACCCGGGTCCAGCGCGGTGAAATCCTGGATAAATTTGGCCGCCGAACCCTTCTCCCCGTCGGGGAAATTCTCCGGCGCGTAGACCCCCGCCCGCGCGTCGTCGTCGGTCACCGCCACCACGAATTTCACCGAGTCGGGGCGCAGGGCGCCCTTCCACTCCGGATAGCTGCTGATGATCTTCTCGAGCCCGTCGGTGCTGCCGATGGTCACGTTCGGGTGCCAGTAGGTGGGCAGGTTCTGGTCGAGCGGGCACTTGCCGCTGCCCAGCGGGGGGGGCAAGCAGATGCCGTCCGGCGGGATCAGCGGGTTGTTGCAGCCAAAGATCGGCGGACACTCGAAATGCTCGGCCAGCAGCACCACCCGCACGTCGATCCCCACCGACAGGATGCCCTGGGCAAAGTTGTTCATGTTCTGCTGAACAAAGCCCATCTCCTCGCTCATGCTGCCGGAGGTATCGACCACCCAGATGATGTCCGCCGGCAGGATCTGTGCGTCCGCTTGTTGAGCCACCGCAGCGCAGGACGGAGCGCCCCCGGAGCCGCTGCTCCCGCCGCTCCCGCCGGTGATCACGCCCCCACCGGCGCCCCCTGTGCCACCGGCGCCGCTCGTGCCGCCTGTGCCGGACTCGCCGCCCTCGCCGCTCTCACCGCCCTCACCGCCCTCACCGCCCTCGCCCCCTTCTCCGGAAGTACCCCCTTGCGCGGCGGCCCCGCCCACCCCGGACGCATCGACACCCCCCGCGGAGGAGCAGGCCACCAGTCCACCCAGCCAAAGCCCCAGCAGGGGGGCGCTACGCAAGATCTGTTTCAAGGACAACCTCCAGCCGCCGGAGTATAGCGCGGTTGTCGGTGTTCATCGCATCACTCATCCCGGGGCAAGGGGGGCGGCTTCTTCTTGCCGGAGAGCTGGGCGAGCACCGTGGCCGGCGGGGGCAGCGGCGGCGGGGGCTTCTTCTTCGTCAACCCACCGCGGATCTTGGCCAGCCAGGCAGCGTCGACCTTCTGGCTGGCGAGGGTCCGGCGGACCTCCTCCAGCCAGTCTTCATCGACGGTGATGGTCTTGCCGCTCTCGTGCGGCTCGTCCAGGATGCCGACCTCGATCAGCCACGAGGCATCCACTTCCAGCGTGCGCTCCGAAGGCATCTCTCCATCTTACACCGAGCCACCACCAGAGCACCACGGCGCCTCACCGGCACGAAGCGCCTTCTCATCCCGGGACACGCTGGACTTTCTCGCTCGTACCCGCTTGCATCGATGGCGATGAGCACCGCAGAAGTCCCCAGGGCGTTGAAGAACTGGTTCACCGTCCACTTCGTCGCCGACTGGCTCTTCGCGCTGCCCCTGTTCTTCGCCCCTCGCCTCTTCCTGGGGGCCCTGGGGTGGCAGCAGATCGACACCGTATCGGCCCGCATCGTGGCCGCCGCCCTGGTGGGCATCGGCACCCAGTCCTTGCTGGGTCGCGAGGCCACGATCGATAGCTACCGCACCATGCTGAACCTGAAGATCCTGTGGTCGGCGACCGCCACCCTGGGCATCCTCTGGAGTTGCCTGGAAGGCGCCTCCCCCATGGCCTGGGGCTTCTTCGCCACCTTCCTCGCCTTCAACGGCCTGTGGTCTTACTGGCGATGGCGCCTCCGGGCGTGAATCAGCCCAGCTCGCCCCGGATCTCCTCGACCAGCCCATCCATCGCCTCGACGGTGAACCCGAAGGCCACCGCCATGGCCTGCAGCAGCTGCCGCTCGGTATCGGCCAGGTGATGATCGCAGAGCGCCACCAGGGCCGCAAAGGCCAGCACCGCGCGGCGCGCGGGTTCATCCGGCAGGCTCACGCGCAGCGCATCCAGCCGACCGTCGACGCCATCCTCGCGGAGCGCATCCTCGAAGTCGTGGATCATCGCCAGGAACTCATCCGGACTGTACTGGTCGCCGGTGACCTCCCGCAGGGTGTCGGCCAGCGTCAGCTCTTCTTCCTCGGAGAGCTCGCCGTCCGCGGTTGCCAGCAGGAACGCCCCCTCGACCAGGCCGCTGAAGAAATCATCGGCAGAGGAGCGATCCGCCGGCTGCTTCCGGAAGCGCGCCAGCAGGGAGGACTCGTCGGAGAGCTTCTTGTCGAGGAGCGCCCGGGCGCGCTTTGTGGTCTCGTTCTTTGGCATATCAACCTTCCATACCAAGCTCGCCCTTCAGCGAGCGCACGATCGTGTTCACCTCGCCCATGGTGACCCCCAGGGCCCGGCCCAGGCTGTGGAGCACGAACAGCTCGGAGGGCGCCAGATCCCGGTCGCAGAGCGCCACCAGGGCCGCAAAGCCGATGACCTGGCGGCGGGCCTGGGGCTCGGTGCACGACGCTGCGAGGGCCTCGATACGGCTGCTCCGACCGGCTCGCTCCAGCTCGGCGGAGTAGCTGGTGATGCTCGCCGCCAGCTCCCCCGGGGAGACCCGCTCCCCGGTCATCTGGGCGATCAGATCCGCGAGCTCACCGATCTCTTCCAGCGCGAGTTGACCGTCCGCCGAGGACACCAGAAAGGCAGCTTCCAGCAGGGCAGAGAAGAGGGGGTCATCTTTTACACCATTCGCTGCGACGGAGGCGAGGCCAGCGACGTCAGGGAGAAGGTGGGACGTGTTGCGGGTCAGGATAGCGCGAGCACGCAACAGCGAGGGGGCAGGCTCCATGAGGGGGGACGATGGTCATGGAGCGTGCGGCGGGTCAAGCCGTGGGACAAAGCAAGAACGCCCGGGCGGAGGGCCCAGGCGTGGTTCACCGCGGGGGGTGAAGGTAACTTCTTGCCCTTGACCTTGGCCTTGCGGTCACCGGAGTGGCCGTGGAAGGTGCGGGTGGGGGCGAACTCGCCGAACTTGTGTCCGACCATGTTCTCGGTGACAAAGACCGGGACAAACTTGCGCCCGTTGTGCACCGCGAAGGTGAGCTGAAGCGCCTCGGGGATGATGGTGGACCGACGCGACCAGGTCTTGATCGGAATCTTGCTCTTGGAAGCGATGGTCTTGTTGATCTTGCTGAGCAGGTGGCCGTCGATGACCGGGCCCTTTTTTACGGAACGCGGCATGGCTTGCTCTTTACCCTAGATCACTTCTTCCCGCGGGAGCGGACGATCATGGAGTCGGTGCGCTTGTTGTTGCGGGTCTTGTACCCCTTGGAGAGCTGGCCCCAGGGAGAACAGGGGTGACGACCGCCCGAGGTGCGACCCTCGCCACCACCCATCGGGTGATCGACGGGGTTCATGGCGACGCCGCGGTTGTGAGGGCGACGACCGAGCCAGCGGGAGCGGCCGGCCTTGCCGAGGGAGACGTTCTGGTGGTCGATGTTGGACACCTGACCGATGGTGGCCCGGCAGTCCTGGTGGACGCGCCGGATTTCACCGGAGGGCAGGCGAACCTGGGCGTAGTCGCCATCCTTGGCCATCAGCGTCGCGGCGGAGCCAGCGGAGCGAACCATCTGGCCGCCGTGCCCCTTGTGCAGCTCGACGTTGTGGATGAGCGTGCCGAGGGGGATGAAGCGGAGAGGGAGCGCGTTGCCGGGCTTGATGTCGGCGTTGCGGCTGGAGATCACCTGGTCGCCGACCTTGAGGCCGTCGGGGGCGATGATGTAGCGCTTCTCGCCGTCTGCGTAGTGAAGCAGCGCGATGCGGGAGGTGCGGTTGGGGTCGTACTCGACGGCGGCAACACGAGCGGGGACGCCGATCTTGTTGCGCTTGAAGTCGATGACGCGGTAGCGCTGCTTGTGACCACCGCCGCGGAAGCGGGAGGTGATCCGGCCGCGGTTGTTGCGGCCGCCGGTGCTGGTCTGCTTCTCGAGGAGAGCGCGCTCCGGCTCCTTCTTGGTGAGGTCCTTGGTGGACAGCACCGAGTAGTAGCGGCGCGCCGGCGAGGTGGGCTTGAAGGTCTTGATCGGCATCGTCGTCTCCTCTCAGCCCTGGGTGGACTCGCCCTGCGGCGCGCCCTCGGCCTGGACTTCTTCCGTCGTCCCGGCCTCGCCCTCGTCGAAGAACTGGATGGTGTCGCCGGGCTTCAGCGTCACAACGGCCTTCTTCCAGTTCTGCAGCTTCGCGTAACCGCGACCCATCCGGCGGTCTTTGCCGCGGAAGATCATGGTGTGCACATCCGTGACCGTCACCTGAAAGAGCTTCTGGACGGCGTCACGGATCTGGATCTTGTTCGCATCCCGCGACACCTCGAAGACCACCTTGTTCTGCTC
Source organism: Polyangiaceae bacterium (assembly GCA_025453595.1). GTDB lineage: Bacteria > Myxococcota_A > Polyangia > Polyangiales > Polyangiaceae > JANWXX01. Next base: position 1,013 of record JALOQB010000162.1, on the reverse strand, counting down.
GCGCAGGCGGCTGGCCTTCTCGGTGAGGAAGATGGGGCGCTTGAGAATCCTCTCGGGGTTCATGGCTTCTCCGGTATCAACGCAGGCAACGCGCCTCGAGGAGCTTTGCCGCATCCTGCGAGACCACAAGGTGATCGTGCCGCAGGAGGTCGTAGACGTTCACGCCCTCAGGGGGCAGGAACATCGCCTTCTCGAGGTTGCGGACCGACAGCTTCAGCTTCTCGTTGCTGGCAGCGTCGACCACCAGCGTCTTCTTGTCAGCCTGCAGCGTCTTGAGGACGCCAGCGGCCGCCTTCGTCTTCGCGTCGATCAGGTCGAGCTTGTCGACCACGATCAGACGGCCTTCCTTGGCGAACAGCGACAGCGCGCTCTTGAGCGCGCCGACGCGGACCTGCCGCGGGGGCCGGTACGACCAGTCGCGGGGCCGGGGCGGGTGCGCCTGGCCGCCGCCGACGTGGTGCGGCGCGCGGATCGAGCCCTGGCGCGAGCGGCCAGTGCCCTTCTGCTTGTAGAGCTTCTTCGTCGAGCCCGAGACCGCGCAGCGCTCCTTGGCCGCGGCGGTACCCTGGCGGGCCGACGCGAGCTGGGCCTTGACGACCTCGTAGAAGAGCTGCTCCTTGACCTCGGCCCCGAACACCTCGTCTGCCAGGTTGATCTGGCCGACCTTCTCTCGGTTCAGGTTGAATACGTCCAGCGTGGGCATTCTGGTCTCCGTAACGACTTGAGCTCGACGATCTCGACGTCGACGCCAGCTGCGAGATCGAGCTGCATCAGGGCATCAAGGGTCTGCTGGGTCGGCTCGAGGATATCGAGCAGACGCTTGTGAGTACGAATCTCGAACTGCTCCCGCGACTTCTTGTCAACGTGGGGGCCGCGGAGCACGGTGTAGCGGCGAATCTCGGTCGGCAGCGGGATCGGGCCCGCCACGCGGGCCTTGGTCCGCTTGGCGGTCTCGCTAATGTCAGCCGTCGAGCGATCGAGGAGCTGGTGATCGAAAGCCTTGAGGCGAATAC
>JALOQB010000457.1 GCA_025453595.1 Polyangiaceae bacterium | reverse complement strand
ACCGCGCGCTGGCGCTACCATGACTTCAATCATTCACGAGAGCGCCGCCGCGACCCGGGCAGCGCCGCGGGCGCAACCTGCAAGCCCGGGGCCGTCGTAGGAGGCCCCCACCAGCGACAATGCGCCGCAGGCCTCCGCGAGGGACCTCGCCCGCGCCACGCGCTCCGGGTGACCCACCTCCGGCAGCGGCGACGCCTTTTCGTGCCGGGCGACGTGGGACCACGCGGGCTCTCCAAAACGACCGTACGCTCTCAGATCCGAGAGGACGCGGCGTGCGACGACGAGGTCGCCCTGGTCGAGGAGCCCCGGGGCCCGCTCCGCGTCGACCACCGCGCGCACCACCACGCGCCCCGACCGGACGCGTCCGGGCCACTTGCGCCCCGCGAAGGTCGCCGCCTGGAAGCACACCGGCTCCCTCCGTGACACCAGGAACCCGCTGCTGTCCGGCTCCGGCGTGTCCCCCGCATTGAAGGCGAGGACCACGCTGGCGGAGCTTCGCGCCTGGATCTCCGCCAGCGCCGCGGCGAGCCCCGGCGCCTCCTCGCCGAGCAAGGCCGCCGCGGCGTGGGCGGGCATTGCGAGGACCAGGTGCCGCGTCTCCAGCGTCTCTCCGCCGTCGATCTCGACGCACCAGAGACCCTCCCGCCGCCGCGCCCGCAGGGCTGGCACTCCGTGCCGTAGCCGCTCCTCGCCAAGCTGCTCCGTGAGGGCATCCACGAGGCGCTGCATGCCGCGGCGCGGAGCCTTGATCATGCCTCCGGCGGGGCGCGGCGCCCGGGCCAGCGCTCGCACCAGGCTCCCCTGCGTCTGCGCCAGCATCGGCATCACGACCCGCACGTCGAGGCGATCCGGATCGCCGCCGTAGATGCCGCCCACCAGGGGCGCCACCAGGTTCTCGTGAACCTCTGCCCCCAGCCGCCGCCGCACCAGCCCCCCCAGCGAGGTGTCCCCGGAGCGCCCCGCCGGGAGCAGCAGATCCAGCGCCGCCCGCAGCTTGCCCAGTGGCGAGATCAGCGAGGTCGAGGCCAGCGCCAGCGGCGACCGCGGGAGCCCCATCGCCAGCCCTTCCGGCATCGGATGCAGCGCCCCCCGGTGCGCGATGGAGACCCGCCGCGACGCGTCCGACGGAGGCTGCAGCTCGCCACTCAGGCCCAGCGCCTCGCAGAGCGCCAGCGCCTCCCCGGGCTGCGTCGCCAGGGCGTCGGGGCCCAGGTCCACGATGCAACCGTCCCTCTCCAGCGTCCGCACGTTGCCGCCCAGGCGCTCCCGGGCCTCCAGCACCAGGACTCGGGCGCCGGGGCTCCGCTGCCGCAGCTCGAAGGCGGCGGCTAGCCCCGCCACGCCGCCCCCGACGATCAGCACGTCCAGGGGCCCGCTCGCGCCGCTCGCAGCGGCGCCTCGCTGGATCGCGCCGCTCACGACCACACCTCCTCGCCGCCCCAGCCCTTCGGGATGTAGACGCAGGACGGGTCCGAGGCCATCGGATCCCCGGTCGCCGCGAAGGCCCGGGCCCGCGAGCCCCCGCAGACCCGCCGGAAGGGGCAGGCCCCGCATTTCCCCTCCAGCGCGTCCGCATCCCGGAGTCGCACGAAGAGCGGATGGTGCCGGTAGACCGATGCCAGATCGTCGCTCCTCACGTTCCCTGCCGGCAGGGGCAAGAACCCGCTCGGGAAGATGTCTCCGCGGTGCGACACGAAGACGAACCCGCAGCCATCGTTGATCCCCCGGGGGCCCTTGACCAGACCCTGCTCGTCCACCTCATGGTGCACCCCCGTCGGCCTGCTGTGGGCCGTCATCTGCACGCGCCGGTAGTGCGGCGCCGCCGTCGTCTTGATGTCGAAAGTGACCTTGCGGCCCAGGCGCTCCAGCTCCCCCAGCAGCGCCTCGACACCCGACGCCGTGAGCCCGTAGAGCCCCGTCGCTCGCCCCGTGGGGACCACGAAGAAGACGCTCCAGAGCACGGCGCCGACCTCGCCCACCAGCCGGGCCATCTCCGCCAGCCAGATTGCGTTGTGGGGGCCGACGCTGGTGTTGACCTGCGCCGGGATCCCCAGCTCCGCCGCTATATGGAGGATCCGCATGGATTCGCGGAAGCTCCCGGGGACCCCCCGGAACGCGTCGTGGGTGGCCTCGTCGTGGCCGTCGACGGAGACCGCGAGGCGGCGCATGCCGGCGGCGGCCAGCGCGGCGATCCGCTCCCGGGTCATCAGGGGGGTGCCGGAGGGGGTGACGGCCATGGAGAGGCCCTCCCGGGTGCCGTGGGCGACCAGCTCCTCCAGGTCCGGGCGCTTGGCTGGGTCGCCGCCGGTGAGCACCACCAGCGGCACCTTCATGCGAGCCAGCTCCGACAGCAGCGCCTTACCCTCGTCGGTGCGCAGCTCTGTCGGGTCTCGCTCCGCCGTCGCGCAGGCCCTGCAGTGGGCGCACACCAGATCACAGGCCTGGGTGACCTCCCAGATGGCGAGGAAAGGACGCTCATCGAAGGGGGTTCGGAGGGGGTAGGGGGCAGACATGAGCAGGGCTCCAGCAAGGTTCTGGCCGTGGTCAGGGCCCGCGACCGTCAGGGATGACCGATGTCAGGGGCGTCTTCACGAGGGGGCGAAGCGAGGCTGGAGGACGTGGTTCTCCAGGTACACGTGGGCGAAGGTGTCGCTCTCGAGCTGCTTCAGCTCCTGGAACAGCGTCCGGTAGCTGTTGCAGGCCCAGTCGGGCCAGGTGAAGTCGTCCGCCGCAGCCCGGATGCGCTCCAGCAGGGTGGCGACGCCCAGGTGCTCTGCCTGCATCGTCGCCAGCAGGGGGGCGATCCGGGCCGGATCCGCGTCCTTCGCCGTCAGCGCCGGGAACAGCTCCACCTCCTCCGTCTCCAGGTGCGGGATCAGCTCCCCCGCCAGCGCCTCCACCGCCGCGTGGAGCTCCCGCAGCTTCGGGTTGTGCTCCCCGTGGACCCGGCTCACCTTCGACGCCAGGGCCTGGATGAAGGGCATCGCCTGCCGCAGGTACTCGTGGTGCTTCGTGATGATCCGGGCGATCAGCCGCGGCGTCGAGAGCGCCCGGAGATCCTCCTGCGGCTCCCCCTGGCGCTCCTCCGTGGCGCGGTGCAGCTCCGCCAGCAACGCCTCCACGGCGATGCCCCGGTCCTGCGCTGCGGCCTCGATGGAGAGGTTCCCCCGGCAGCAGAAATCGATGCGGTTACGCTGGAAGATCGCGGCGCACTCGGAGTGATCGAGGACGACGCTGGCGACGGTCTGGTTGCGATCGAACATGGTGGCCTCTTCCCAGCACGGACCGCGCCACCCCGCCCCGCCGCTCCTTTTCACGCGGAATCCTGGCCGCGAGTCGCCGTGGAGTTCCATTCTGGAACGTGTAGAACGTCCTGCTCCGGTGCAGCCCTCGCTACCGGGGCGCCGGCCCGCCCTCGTGGTGCTCGTGCTCCAGGGGCTGTCCCCCGGGACACCGGCCCTCCGCGACGGTACGGGTCGTGCAACCATCCATGCCTGCGTCGCCGGGCTGGGCGCCGCAGGAAAGGTCCTCATGCTGCTCTCCCTCGGCCGCCGGACGGTCACCGAAGATCTCGTCGCTCTGCTGCTGGAGTGCCACGGCCGTATCCGCACCTTCGTGGCCCTCGCCTCGGAGGCGGGGCGCCGCGCCGACCTCCCCGACGACGAGGTCCGGGGCGCTTGCCTGCGCTGCGAGCGGTACTTCTCCCTGGCGCTACCGCTCCACGTGCGGGACGAGGAGGAGAGCCTGCTGCCGCGGCTACAGGGGGCCAGCGCCGAGGTCGATGAGGCCCTCGCCGCGATGCACCGGCAGCACGGCGAGCACGAGGCGCCGATCCGGGCCCTGCTGGAGACGCTCCAGGCGCTGGCGGCAGCCCCCGGGGATCGGGGGCTCCGTTCCCGGCTCAACGACGAGGCGGCGGCCCTCGGCGGGGCCTTCGAGGAGCACCTCGCCATCGAGGAGCGGGTGCTGTTCCCCTTCATCCTGGCGCGCTGGTCCCACGCCACGCAGGCCCAGGTCCTCGCGGAGCTGCGCGCCCGCCGCGCTTGAGCCCGCGCCGGGCGGCGCTCTCTGGCGTTGATTCGCGGCGGTCTCTCCGCGTTGACCGGTCCGGGGCAGTGTTCCATGATGGAACGATGAAACGAGGCTGCGACGAGACCTGCGCCGTGTGCGGCCTGGTACCGCTGGTGCCGCGGTTGAAGGGGGCGACGCAGCTCGTGGTGCGGAGCCCGGCGATGCATGCGCTCCTGAAGCGGGTGGCGCGCTTCGCGGGGAGCGGGGCGCCGGTGGCGGTGCTGGGGGAGACCGGCACGTCGGCGAGATGCCCCTCCCGCTCCAGGCCAAGCTGCTCCGGGCGCTCCAGGACGGGGAGCTGCGGCGCGTGGGGGAGAGTCAGTCCTTCGCGGTGGACGTGCGGATCGTCTGCGCCACCCACCGGGACCTTGCCTGCCTGGTGCAGCAAGGGACCTTCCGGGAAGATCTCTTCTACCGCCTCAAGGTCCTCACCATCCGCGTCCCCTCCCTGCGCGAGCGGCCCGAGGACGTGCTGCCGCTGGCCCGGCATTTCCTCGTGCAGGAGCCCACCGAGGCCGCCGGCTTCTCCCCGGAGGCGAGGGCCCTGCTCCAGCGATACCCCTGGCCCGGCAACGTCCGCGAGCTGCAGAACGCGGTGAAGCACGGCGCCGCCCTGGCGACGGGCCCCGAGGTGCAGCAGGACGACCTGCCGGAAGAGCTGCTCGTCGAGGACGTTCACGCCCCCAAACGCGAGGTCCGTCCTTCCCGGGAGCGTGAGGTCCGTCTTCCGCCGGAGTGTGAAGACGGTCGTCCCAGGGGGCCTGACGATCGGGGGCGGCTGCGGTCCCTGGCGGAGGTGGAGCAGGAGCACATCCTGCGGGTGCTGGATGCCTGCGGGGGCTCTCAAACCGAGGCCGCGCGGGTGCTGGGGGTGGGCCGGAACACCCTCTGGAGGAAGCTCCGTCAGC
>JALOQB010000161.1 GCA_025453595.1 Polyangiaceae bacterium | reverse complement strand
GGCCCCCGCGGCCCGCAGCGCGGGCCCGCCCAGACCCCAGGCGGACCAGGACGCCCCTGGCGCTTCGAGCACCGAGGCCCCGAGGGCGTCGCCGGAGGCCTCCCCTGCCACCACGAGGAGCGAGGGACGCAGGGAGCTACCCGCGTCACGCGGGCCGGGGTACAGATCTCTGGACATGGCCATCTCGCTCCAGGAACGCACCTGCGGGTTGCTGCTCCACCCGACCTCTCTACCAGGGCCCCACGGCTGCGGCGACCTCGGCCCGGCGGCCCACGCCTTCGCCGACTGGGCCGCGGACGCCGGGCAGCGGCTCTGGCAGATGCTCCCGGTGGTACCGCCGGCCGGAGGAAGCTCGCCCTACCAGTCGAATTCTGCCTTCGCCGGGAGCCCCTGGCTGGTCAGCCTCGAGGTGCTGCACCAGGAAGGGCTGCTCTCCCCGGGGGACATCGAGGGCGCCTCGCTGCCCGAGGATCGCGTGGACTTCGCGGCCACCGAGCGCTTCCGCGAGGAGCGCCTGCGGCGCGCCTTCGAGGCCTTCCGCACCAGCCCACCGGAAGCGTTCTTCGCCTTCTGCACCCGCGAGCGCGCCTGGCTCGATGACTTCGCGCTCTACTGCGCCCTCAAGAAGGCCCACAACAACCAGGCCTGGTCCCGCTGGCCTCGACCCCTGCGGGAGCGGCCCCCGGAGGCGCTCCGGCAGGCCGCCGAGGACCACAAGACCGAGGTGCGCTTCCATCAGTTCGTCCAGTACCAGTTCCACCGCCAGTGGTCCGCGCTCCGCAAGCGCTGCGCGGAGCGGCGCCTCGCCCTGATCGGCGACATCCCGATCTTCGTTGGCCACGACAGCGCCGACGTGTGGCAGAACCCCGGGCTGTTCTTCCTCGATGCCGACGGCGAGCCCACCGTCGTGGCCGGGGTCCCGCCCGATTACTTCAGCGAGACGGGGCAGCGCTGGGGCAACGTCCTCTACCGCTGGGACGTCCACCGGGCCCAGGGCTACGCCTGGTGGATCGCCCGGTTCCGCTCCATGCTCGAGAAATTCGACGCCGTCCGGGTCGACCACTTCATCGGGTTCCATCGCTACTGGGAGATCGAGGCAAGCTGCCCCACCGCCGTCGACGGCCGCTACCGCCCGGGCCCCGGAGCGCCCTTCTTTCAGGCCATCGAGGACGCCCTCGGCCCCATGCCCATCATCGCCGAGGACCTTGGCGTCGTGACCCCCGAGGTCGACGCCCTGCGCGCTCGCTTCCGCTTCCCGGGCATGAAGGTGCTCCAGTTCTCCTTCACCTCGGACCCGAAGGCTCGCCACATCCTCCCCTTCTCGTTCTCCCGCGATCTCGCCGTCTACACCGGCACCCACGACAACAACACCACCCGGGGCTGGTTCGATGAGCTGGGCGCCACCCCATCCACCGCCCAGGATCGCGCCTTCGTCCTCGATTACCTCGGCACCACCGGCGACCAGATCCACTGGGACCTCATCCGCCTCGCCCACCAGTCTCCCGCCGACCTCGCCATCCTCCCCGTCCAGGACCTCCTCGGCCTCGGCGCCTCTGCCCGCATGAACACCCCGGGCGTCGCCGAGGGCAACTGGTCCTATCGACTCCGGAATGGCGCACTTGATGAGGGAATTTGTCGCAGGTTGAAACGGCTCAGCGAGGTGTGCGGACGAACCCGCCTCTGACCCTTGACGCAGGGGAAATCCAGCCTCGATCATCGAGCTCGTTGCAGTTCTCTTTCTCCACCTGCCTCGAAGTCGATGCGGCCCTCGTCGAGCAGGCCCTCGCCCCCGCCACCGACCTGCTCACGCCGCCGCCGCGCGCCCGCCTCCTCGCCCTGCTCCAGCGCATGTGCCAGGTCGCCGAGCCCAGCCGCGGCGCCCCTCGCATCCTCCTCGTGCTGGCCAAGATGGCCCGCTGCCCCTGGCTCGACGGCGTGCTCATTGTCCGGGTTCATGCGGAAGATCCATACACTCGCATCGACCTGCTCACCGACGACGGGATCTCCCTCGAACGCCTCTGCCCGAGCGCCCGCATCAACGCCCCGTTCCAGGAGTTTGCCCGGGCCGCGCGCCTGCGCCCGGACCTGCTGCAGCCTCTCTTCACCGATGAACTGGACGACCGGCGGCTCCACCTGCGCGCCAGCGAGCGCCCCTCCTCGCGCTCCGAGAGCGATCTCCAGGTGGCCGCGCGTAGCCTCTTGAAACCCGAGCGCAGCGAGCGCCCGAAGGCCGCCGCCCCCCCCATCCAGTGGAGCAAGCCCAACGAGGCCGCGCTTGCCCGCGCCGAACCCCCTCCTGCGCCTCCCACCGGCCCCGTCAGGCAGATCGAGCAGACCACCCGCATGCCCTCCCAGCAGGCGGCCGAGCTTGTTGCTCGCATCAAGCTCAAGAAACAACAGCTCGTCGAGGAGCAACCCGCGCCTCCCCCCGACACGGTCAAGAAACCACAGGGCTGAGCTGTCCCGGGGTGAGGGGCATGGATTCAGCCGGCGCCAGGTCGGGTTCGCGCGCCCGTCTTGCAGGCAAACCGCGCCGTCTTGACCCCGAGCCGGGCGAGGAAACGCACAAACCGACGGGCCTCCCGCGCGTGAACCACGGGGGCGCGGAGGGAGGAGGCCTCCAGCTTGCTGGCCCCCCGCTCCCCGGTGGCCTGCTTGCGAGGCTCGTCCCGGTTCCAGGCCGCGGGAGCGAACGCCTGGTGCTTCTGAAGCCGATCCCGGGCGTCACGGCCCTGCCAGGGATGAAAGTCACGGCGAAGGTAGGCGAGCAGGTTCCTGTCCTCGTCCCGCAGCAGCCCCTGCTCTCCGAACAGGAAGGCCCCCAGCTCCCGCCAGCGCCGGAGGCTGGTGCCATCCCCTGCCCTGCCGTGCTCCAGGAACGCGTGGAGGCCGACGCCCCACGCCGCGAGGACGATGCTGGCGATGTAAGCCACCCCCCACATCCGCAACCGGTAAGCATCCTCGGGGTTCTTCATGGCCACCAGGAACGCATCGAACAGCGCCGCGGTGTGCTCGACCTCCTCGTAAGCGTGCCACTGGAACAGCAGGCGAACACGCTCATCCCAGCCCACCAGCAGCCCGGGCTGATCCAGGATGGCGTCGCTGAATACCCCGTTGGCCTGCTCCCCCGCGAGGGCCATGGCGACCACCATGCGGTGCCCTCCCTCCTCCACCGCAGCGTCCATCATCTGCTGCAGGTACGCCTGGAATTCTTCGATCGGATAACCTCGCGCACGGAGCACCCTGTTCAACCGCTCGTGCATGCTGGTGTGGAGGGCCTCCTGCTGCATGAAGGCGGCCAGTTCTTCCCTGTGCTCGGGGCGCTCGACCAGCGGCATCATCATGGCGCTCGACCGGGCAAACATGCGCTCGGCCACGGTGGTGAAGGCGCTCATCATGTTGATCCAGGCGGTGGAGGCCTCCGCGCCCGCGTGGAGATGGGGGAGCGCCTCATCAAAACCAAAGTCAGGCAGCCTCGGGCGAATCTGGATCCCGAGGGCCCTGGTGCTCGTCGTGAACTCGCTCATCTTTGGCGACGCAGGTTACCCGAAACCGACGACCTTCCGCGGGCCTGCCTCGCCGGCGTTTCCGGCGTTCACCGCAGCGGAAAAAGGCTTACTTCCTGGGGCATACACAGGTTCTCGTCTTGCACAATACGTCGGCCTGCAGGCAGCTCCCGGCGCCCCCCCTGTCGTTGCCTGGAGCGCCCCTGGACCCTGCGATTATCGGGCCGTGGCGTCGGTCAGCACCTGCTCGGCGTGAACCCCGGGGTCAACGTTGGGGTAGACCTTGCGGAGGTTGCCATCGGCGCCGATGAGGAAGGTCACGCGCTGGTACATGCCCAGGGTCGAGCTGACGCCGAAGGCGCGGGCCCACTCGCCGGAGGTGTCGGCGACGAGCGGGAAGGGGAGCTTGTGTTCTTCCGCGAACTTCCGGTGCGACGCGTCGTCGTCGGAGGAGACGCCGAAGACGCGGACCTGGGCCTCTTCGTAGCGCTTCCAGACATCGCGGAAGGAGCAGGCCTCGCGGGTGCAACCCGGGGTGCCATCCTTGGGGTAGAAGAAGACGACGACCGGGCGGCCGCGCTCGGCCTTGAGATCGACGGGGCGCCCCTGGTGATCCGCGGCGCGCAGCTCAGGGGCGGGGGTGCCAGCGGAGAGCAGGCCCTGGCCACCGTCGGGGCGCTGGGGGGCGGCGCAGGCCAGGAGCAAGCAGGGGAGCGCGAGGAGGGAGCGGCGAAGGATCATGCGTCAGGCTCGGATGTTCGGGGCCAGCCCCCGGTTGTCCCCGGGGGTAAGGGGAGCGGCAGGCCAGGAGCGGTAGCCCCGCCCCTCACCGTGGGTCGAAGCTCTTGTTCGAGTTGGGAGAGCTCGCGGCCCCCGGGGCGACGACGCCCAGGCTCTGGAGCAGCTCGTTGAGGAGGTCGCGGCACTCCTGCTTGCTCTTGAGGTGATTGAGCAGCAGGTTGGTGGCGTCGCCAAAGGTCTTCTCGAGAGAGAGGCCCTCGCGAGCGCGGATGGCGACCTTCTCGCGGCGAGCGGCGAGGTCTTCTTCGAGGGCCTCGGCGTAGCGAGCAAGCTGGCTGCGGAGCTGATCGATCTGGCGGCGCAGATCGCGGGCGACGCTCTCGCGGGCGTTGCGCTTCATCTCGCGGGCGCTGATCTGCTCGCGCTTGGCGTCGACGAGGGCGATGGCGGCGCCGGCCCGCTCGTAGAGGGCGCGGTTGCCGTTGTTCTGGCGCTCGGCGGCGTCGGCGAGGGCCTTGCACTGGACGGCGCTGCGCTCGAGGAGCCCGAGCTCGCTCTGGAGACGCTCGACCTCTTCCTGATCGGCGGAGGCCTCGCGGAGGGCGCGGGATTCTTCCTGGGCGAGCTCCTCGACCTTGCGGCCGATCTCGGCCCGGAGGGCGCGGCCCCGGCGTTCGAGCTGCTCGAGCTTGCGGGTGTGGCTGGCGACCTCACCTTCGAGGCGACTCGCGCGGGAGGCGAGGTCCCAGCTCTGGGCGACCGCCTGGGCGATCTCGGGCGGAGCGTTGCCGCTGGGGTAAGCGCGGGCGACCATGCGAGCGAAGAGGGCGGTGCGGTTGGCCCACTCGATGACGCCAGGGGACTGGGGCGGAGGGGGCGGGGGCGCCGGGAGGGCCTCGGCGGCGCCGACCTCCCAGGTCTGCTGGGAGGGCAACGCGCGCTGGAGGGCCTTGAGCTCTTCGAGGAGATGGTGGGCGTCCTGGTAGCGCTTGCGGGCCTCTTTTTCGAGGAGCCGGAGGCAGATGATCTCGGCCTGGGGCGAGATGTCGGCCTTGACCGCGGAGGGTTTGACCGGGGCCGAGGTGCGCTGCATCTCGAGCAAGGTCTCGCGGTCGGAAGAGCGGAAAGGGAGCTGCCCGGTGAGCATCTCGTAGAAGAGAACACCGAGGGCGTAGAGGTCGGACTGGGCGCCGACGTCCTCGCCGCGCGCCTGCTCCGGGGACATGTACTCCGGGGTCCCGAAGACGGCGCCCTTGGGGGCGAGGCGAGGGTCGCGGGCGATGGCGGCGAGGCCAAAATCAAGGATTTTCACGAAATCCTTGCGACCGCCGCGGGTGGTGAGCTGGATGTTGTCGCTCTTGAGGTCGCGGTGGATGACGCCGAGGTCGTGGGCGCGAGCGAGGGCGGCGCACATCTGCTCGAGGATGTCGACGGCGCGGCTGAGCTGCATGGCCCCCTTGGCCAGCTCGCTGGAGAGCGGGACGCCGACGATGTACTCCATGACGAGGTAGAGGTCGCCGTCCTCGGTCTCGCCGATGTCGTGGATATCAACGATGTGCGCGTGGTCGACCCGGTTGGCGGCCCGGGCCTCGCGCACCATCCAGGCTCGCAGGTGCGTCTCGCTGCGTAGATCCGGGCGGATCAGCTTGAGCGCGACGACGCGGTCGATGAGCACATGACGGGCTCGATAGACGACGCCCATCCCCCCCTCGCCCAGGCGGGCTTCGAGGCGGTAACGACCGGAGATGACCTTTCCGATGGTGGGATCCGAGGGGGCAGTCTTGGGGAGAGGGGCCTTTTGCGATTGCATCCGAGGGGCCGATTGTCGGGCACCCCGCTCCCGGAAACAAGGCTAGAACCGGGCCTGGAACACCGGAATCCGCACTTCTTCTCGCTGGGCCATGCCGAACTGTCGGACTTCGTGGGGGCTGAACACCTGTCGCACCTCGACCGCGGGGAGGCTGAGGCGGAGCTGGTTGTCCTGGAAAGCGACCACCGAGGCGAGAGGCGCGAGGGGCGGAGCCACGAGGGGCCTCTTGCGGAAGGAGTACGAGGGGGCGCGGCGCGGGGTTGTGCTGTCTCGCAAGGAGACGGGCCCCTGGGCCGGCGGAGCCGCGGCGCCGCCGCCGGAGGGGGGAGGAGCGGTGGGGGCCGGGGCAGGAGCCGCGGTGGGGGCATCGGCCACGGGTTCAGCGCCGATGGCCCCGCGGTCTTCGGTGTAATCGGCGGGCGGCTTGTACGAGGTGGCGTTGAAGGCGAGGACCGTCGCCGGGAGCAGGAGGGCGATGCCGCCGGCCAGCATGTACGCAGGGATCTTCGCGTCCCCCACGCTCTGCTCGACAAAGTAGCCACCGACGCCGCCGAGGAGGCCGCCTCCCAGGGCGCCGAGGGCGTAGGCCCCGGGGCGCGTCACGCCGGCCGCCGCCTCGATGGCGATGACAAGCTCGCCGCCGAGGAGCACGCCGCCGGCGATCCCCTTGCCGGTGGGGGTAGCCTCTTGTGCCTGTGCGGTTCGTGGAGTGAGGAGGGCGGTCGCGAGCGCCACACCCACCGCCCAACCGGTTGCTTTGCCGAGACTCAAGCTCTTCTTCGCCATCTGCGTTGCCATGCTGGTCCACCCCTGTTCGTGGCGCAAGCCCCTTCCCGGGTTCAAACGGTGGCCCCCTTTTCCGCACGGGATGTGCTACGCCCGGGCCGGCCATGGACGCGACCAGGAGCATCGAGGAAGCCCTCGAACAGTTCGGTCAGGATTTCGCCGCGCGCTTTGACGCGGCGACCAGCGAGCAGACCCTCCGCGATGAGAAGGCGTCGGTGCTGGGGAAGAAGGGCAAGCTCACCGAGATTCTGAAGCTGATGGGCAAGGTCCCCGCGGAGGATCGGAGGCGCATCGGGGAGCAGGTCAACGCGCTGAAGGACGCGGTGGAGAGCCGCTTCGAGGCCCGGCTGGAGGCGCTCCGGAGGCAACGACGGGAGGCGGAGCTGAACGCGCCCCCCTTCGATCTCTCGATGCCGCCGCGGCTGCTGGCCCCCCGAGGCCACCGCCACCCGCTGTCCCAGACCCAGGACGACCTGCTGGCCATCTTCCGCGACCTGGGCTTCCTCTCGGTGGAGGGGCCCGAGGTCGAGCTGGAAGAGAACAACTTCACCAAGCTGGCCTTCCCCCCGGATCACCCGGCCACCGACATGCAGGACACCTTCTGGGTCGACGTGCAGGGGGCGCCGTCGGGCGCGCGAACGCTGCTGCGCACCCACACCAGCGCGGTCCAGGTGCGGGAGATGAGCAGCCGCCCGCCGCCCATGGCCATCGTGAGCTCCGGCGCGGTGTACCGGCGCGACGACGACATCACGCACTCGCCCATGTTTCACCAGGTCGAGGGCTTCCTGGTGGACCGGCGGGTGACCTTCGGCCACCTCAAGGCGGTGCTCGATGCCTTCGCCACCCGGCTCTACGGCCCGGGCACCCGCACCCGGTTCCGCCCCAGCTATTTCCCCTTTGTCGAGCCCGGCGCGGAGGTCGACGTGAGCTGCGTCTTCTGCGGCGGCCAGGGGTGCCGGGTCTGCAAGCAGACCGGGTGGATCGAGATCCTGGGTTGCGGCATGATCCACCCCGCGGTCTTCGAGCAATGTGGCCTCGATCCAGAAGCGTACTCGGGCTTTGCCTTCGGCCTCGGGGTCGATCGGATCGCCATGCTTCGCTACGGGATCAACGACATCCGGCTGCTTTACGAGAACGCGCCCCGGTTCTTGACCCAGTTCTGAGGGGCAGAATCGGTCGGGGGGTGGTTACGGTACCGTTGCGCAGCAGCAGGGACGGATTAGCTTGTCGCACATCATGGTCGCGCAGCTCCTCTCTCTCTCCCGTGTCCGTCGCATGCTGGGTGGTTCGCTCCTCGCGGCCTCGCTCCGTGGGGTGGCCCCCCTCTCCCTCCTGGTCGTCGGCGCCACCGCCGTCGCCGCGCCGGGGTGCCAGAAATACGATACGCTGATCGAGAAAGATCAGATGGCCGAGCAGAAATGGGCCGACCTCGAGGCCTCCCTGCAGCGTCGCTACGATCTCATCCCCAACCTCGTGTCCACGGTGAAGGCCGCCGCCAAATCCGAGGAGGACATCCTCTCCAAGGTCACCCAGGCCCGCTCCGACGCCACCAGCATCAAGCTCACGGGGGCCGACCTGAGCGACCCGGCCAAGGTCGAGGCCTTCCAGAAGGCGCAAGAGAACCTCAAGGGGTCGCTCTCGCGGCTGATGATGGTTCAAGAAAAATACCCTGACCTCAAGTCGAGCGAGGGGTTCCGTGATCTGCGGGTCCAGCTGGAGGGCACCGAGAACCGCATCCTCCGCGCTCGCGAGGAGTACAACAAGGCCGCCCGCGAGTACAACACCGAGCTCCTGAAGATCAGCGGCTCCGCGGTCAACAAGGTCACCGGGCAGCCCTTCAAGCCGCGCGTCTACTTCCAGGCCTCCGCCGAGGCCCAGGCGGCCCCCAAGGTCTCGTTCTTAGCGAGGCTTCCGGTGCCTGCGATCCTCGCCCTCCTCCTGTCGTTCTCCCACCCGCTGCGGCGCGCGGCGCGGGGCCTCGCGGCCCTGCTCCTCGTGCTCGCCCTGTCCACGGCGGCCACCGCGGCCTGGGCCTACAACCCTCCGCCCATCGCAGGCCACATCACCGACGCCGCGCAGAAGCTCCAGCCCGCCGACGTGGCGCGCCTCAACAACAAGCTCGCGCGCTTCCGCCAGCAGAGCGGCAACCAGATCGCCGTCCTGGTCGTCCCATCCCTCGACGGCGAGGCCATCGAAGACGTCGCCTACGCCACCTTCAACGCCTGGAAGCTCGGCGAAAAAGACAAGGACAACGGCGTCCTCCTCGCCATCGCCATCGCCGACAAGCGCATGCGCATCGAGACCGGCAAGGGCGTGGGCGGCGCACTCACCGATCTCCAGAGCAACCAGATCCTCCGCGAGCGGGTGGCGCCGCGCCTGCGCCAGGATGATCTCCGCGGCGCCATCGACGCAGGCACCGACGGGATCATCGAGGCCCTCGGCGGCAAGCCCTCCGGGCTCGGCCCCGCCAAGAGCAAGTCCCTCGCGAACCAGCCGGCCAAGCCTCGCTCCACCGCCCAGACCTGCCTCACCATCGTCCTCGTGCTGTTCCTGCTGCTGCTCATCTCCCGCCTCAGCCGCGGGGGAGGCTTCTTCTTCTTCCTCCCCGGCGGTGGCTGGGGCGGCGGTGGCGGCGGTGACGATGACGATCGCTTCGGCGGCGGTGGTGGCTCGTCCGGGGGCGGTGGATCCAGCGATTCCTGGTGAGCTACCGAGCTTGACCGCGGCCCCCGCTGGCGCGCAGCATGGCCCCCATGAGTGGCCCCGCACTCCTGGTGGATCCCAACCCCACGGTCCAGCGCGTGATCGCCGCCATGCTCCGGCAGCAGGGCTTCGACCCTGCCCTCGCCCACGATGATGCCGAGGCGATCCGTCTGCTCCGCGACCCCCAGCGCCCCTTCGCCCTCGCCGTCGTCGATGCCTCGGCTCACCAGAACCCCACGCTGCGCCAGCTGCTGCTTCAAGATCCCAGACGTCGCCACCTGCCGGTGCTCCTGATCAGCGCATCCCTCCGTCTCCTCCACGAGCTCGGGCCCCAGGCGCTCCCCAAACCCTTCGATGCAGCAGCCCTCCGGGAGGCCATCGCCCAGGCCCAGCGCCGCGCCCTCGCCCCCTCCTCGGGCGCCGTCCCCCCCAGCTCCACGCGCATCCCGATCAGCAACCCGACCCTCACCTCCCGCTCTCCGTTGCCTCGCGCGCAAGATGAGGTCTCCATTGACCCACAGGCGCCAGCGCTCCCGGAGCCAGCGCGCCTGGCGTCCCTGGCGCGCCTGATGCTCGAGCACCTGGGGGTGCGGGGGTGGTACGAGCAAGAAGAGCTGGAAGAGGCGGCGAAGAAGGCGCTGGAGGGGGCGAGCGCGGGGCAAGACGGAGGGCCGATGAGCCAGGGGGCCCCGCGGGAGGTGCTGCGCGGGGTGGCGGACGCGGTGCCGCTGGGGGAGGTGATGCAGGTGCTGCAGATGCAGATGCAGACCGGGGTGCTGGAGATCCGCCGGCACCAGGGGCCCGAGGTGAAGGTGTATTTCCAGAACGGCCTGGTGGACCTGGTGATTTCCCGGGGGGCCGGGGGGGAGTTCCGGGTGGGGCGGTACCTGCTGGCGGAGGGGTTGATCCAGCAGGATGCGCTGGCGGAGGCGGTGGAGCAGAGCCAGCAGGAGGGGCGGTTGCTGGGGGATGTGCTGGTCGAGCGAGGGGACATCGATCGGGAGCAGCTGACCCTGGCGCTGATGAAGCAGTCGAGCGAGCTGATCTACGAGGTGCTGCGGTGGAAGGAGGCGCGCTACGTCTTCTTCCGGGAGAAGAGCCTCCCCCGGAACCTGGACGCGCAGCTCGGTCTGCCGGTGGCGAGCCTGGTGATGGAGGGGTTCCGGCGCGTGGACGAGTGGCGCCTGATCGAGGAGAGCCTGTCGCCGGGGCTGGTGTTGCTGCGGGACGAGGCGGCGCTGGATCGCCTCGGGCCCGGGCGCCTGAGCAAGCAGGAGCGGGCGATGCTGGAGCAGATCGACGGCCAGCGCACGGTGGAGCAGCTCCTTGCGGCGGTGAACGCTTCCAGCTTCGAGGGGAGCAAGATCCTGTACCAGTTTCTCCAGTCGCGGCTGGTGCGGCGGAGGTCTGCATGAAGGCCCGGATCGAGCGCCTGGGGCCGGGGGCGACGGGGCAGGATCTCGCGGCCTGCGCCGCGGTGGAGCGCCGGGCCTTTGCCCACGGCCAGCTCGACCTGGTCAGCGAGCTGCAGCGACCGCATGCGCGCCTCTGGGTGGCGCGGGGGCAGACCGGAGAGCCCGAGGGGTTCTTGCTGGCGTGGTACCTGGCCGGGGATCTGGAGATCCAGACGGTCGCGGTGGATCCGGCGCGGCGCCGGGAGGGCCTGGGCAGGGCGCTGGTCGGGGCGGCGCTGGTCGAGGCCCGGGCCCTGGGGTGCGAGCGGGTGCTGCTGGAGGTCCGGGCCGGCAACGAGGGGGCCCGGGCCCTGTACCGGGGCGCCGGCTTCACCGAGGACGGGCTGCGCCGCCGCTATTACAGCGACCCGGAGGAGGACGCGGTGCTGATGAGCCAGGGCCTCACGGAAGAAAAGAACCGGGACCCCGGGCGGCTCGTAGGGTAGGCAACCGCCATGGTGCGAATCCCCCGTGTGGTGGCCGCAGGGCCGCTCTTGCTTGCGCTCTGGCCCGGCTGCACCTGCGGGTCACCGACCTCCGGGGGGCAGAGCACCAGCGCCGCTTCACCTGCCTCCGCGGCGCCCTCCGCCGCCCCGAGCGCGGCCCCCTCGGCCTCCGCCGGTGGCCCCGAGCTCTCCAGCCGGGACCCGGAGGTGCGCCCGGTTTACCCGCCCCTCGACGGGCCTCCCCTGCCCCAGGCGCAGCGCTTCTGTAGCCTCGTCCACGATCTGCCGCTGCAGCGCGGCGCGGCCTGCTGCAAACGAGCGCCTGGCACCGGGTTCCTGGCCGAGTGCCTGCGCAACCTGAGCGGCGCCCTTCGCGGCGGCGCCGTGCAGGTCGCGGAAGAAGGGCTGCAGCGCTGCGAGCAGGCCCGAACCGAGCAGCTCTCCGGCTGCGACTGGGTGCTCCCCTTGCAACAACCGCCGCTCCCGGACGCCTGTCGAGGGCTGCTGCAAGGCACCCGGAAGGCCGGCGCCGTCTGCCGCTCCACGCTGGAGTGCGAGGGGTCGCTGCATTGCGCCGGGGTCGGCCCCACGAGCACCGGGCGCTGCGTGGCCGCGAGCGAGGACGGCCCCTGTAGCCCCGCGGTCGACCCGCTCGTCGTCTACACCTCGCAGGACGCCGAGCGGCGCCAGCCCGCCTGCAAGCAGGGCTTCTGCGACCGCCGCCGCTGCCACGCCTGGCTCAAGCCGGGGGAGCGCTGCAACCACCAGGAAGCCTGCGGCCCCGGGGCCCACTGCGACGGGGTCTGTCGTCAGGGGGAATCAGGCAAGGTCGGCGAGCCCTGCCTCGGCGGGCGCTGCGAGGCAGGGGCGCGGTGCGACGGCGGGAAATGCGTGGCCACCAGGGCCGAGGGGGCAGCCTGCGAGCGCGACGAGCAATGCCGCGGCGCCTGCGTTGTTCCAGGCCCCCGGGACAGCGCAGCAGCCCAGGGTACCTGCGGGCCTCGGTGCAGCATCTCCATGCCCCCGAACCTGGCGAAGCTGCCCCCCCGGAAACCCGAGCGCTGAGCCCGGGAGGCAGGGGCGCAGGCGCTGGCGCCGAGGGTGTGCCGCCGCGCTTGGGTCTTGTGTTCCGGGGGGCCCTGCGGCTACCTCGGACCGGTGGCCTCCTCGCCCCGCCGCTCTCCCTCCTGGCCCCTGATCCTCGTGCTCCTCGCCGGCTGCAGCGCCAACCGGAGCGCCTTCGACAACGCCCTCGCCGCCGGAGATCGAGCCAAATCCGCCGGTCGCTACGAGGAAGCCGCCGCCGCTTACCGCCAGGCCGGAGAGGCCGCAGGCAAGGAGCGCGACCGGGACGAAGGGTATTTCCGGGAGGCCGCCACGCTCGCCCAGGCAGGGCGCCACCAGGAGGCCATGGAGGCCTACGACCGGCTCATCGCCCGGGCCCCGAGGGGAGAACGGGCGTCCCGCGCGGTGTACGAGCGGGCCTTTCTGGAGATCGAGCACGGGGACCCGGAGGCCGGCTGGGGCAAGCTGGAGCAGGCGATCCTCGACCACCCGGGGGCGGGGTCGGCGCGGCGCGCCCTCCGCAGGTATATGGAACATCTGGACAGCAAGGGGGCCGGCGGCGGGCGGAGCTGGCTGGAGGCGCACCAGGGCAAGCTGGGGGGGACGGAGCTGGGGGAGGACGTGCAGTACCTGAAGGCGAAGGCGCTGCAGGCGGAGGGTCGGGGCGCGGAGGCGCGGGCGGCGTACGTGGAGTGCGCGGAGAAGTACCCGTACCCGTACGGGACGCTGACGGACGACGCGTGGTGGAACGCGGCGGAGCTGGCGGAGCAACAGGGGGACGGGGCGAGCGCGGTGAGGTACCTGGAGCGGCTGCTGGCGCCGAGGGAGGTGGCGACGCTGAAGCAGGGGAGCTACGAGCGACCGAGGTACTCGGCGGCGCAGTTCAAGCTGGCAGAGCTGTACCGGGATCGGCTGGGGGACGAGGGGCGAGCGCGGCGGGAGTTCCGCCGGGTGTACGAGGCACATCGCACGTCGATCCTGCGGGACGATGCGCTGTGGAACGAGCTCTTGCTGGCGCGCAAGGCGGGGGATCGAGGGGGCGCTTGCGAGGCGATGAGGCTGCTGGTGCGAGACTTCCCGGAGAGCCGGTACGCGGGGTGCGCGCCGGAGGTCTGCGAGGGGGAGTCAGCGCCGACGAAGGCGCCGGCGTGTCGGTCTTACCTGAGGGCAGCGCTGGGGCTGGAGTGAGGGGAAGACCGGGGCGACGGCTCAGTCGTCGTCGTCGTCGTCCTCTTCCTCGTAGCTCTCGTCGTCGTCCTCGTCGTCATCGAGGTCGTCGTCATCTTCTTCTTCCTCGTCCTCGTCGACCGAGCCCTTCATCTCGTACTTGAGGTCGATGCCGATCTCGCCGAGCTGGGTCTCGAGGAGCTCGAAGAGCTCGTCGACGTCGTCGCCGCTCCACTCGTCAAGGGCGTCGGTGAGGAACTCGAAAAATTCACCGCTGTCGAGGCGGCGCTCGATCTCCTCGACCTGATCTTCCGAGAAGGCTTCGTAGATGTCTTCGCGCAGCGCCTCGGTGTCGCCCTCCTCGATCGCGTCTTGGGCTGACAGGCGGATCAGTTTCACGGCGCGTTTATCGAGGTGAATCTCCATGTCTGGTGCATCCTCCGAGCGGGTGTTCCTGCCTTTAGATGAGCACGCGGCGCGACGTCAAGGTTATAGGGACCGGGCCGGGTAGCCCACACCTGCCCCGCCCTCCGACCCATGGCAGCTGCCAAGTTTTCGCTACCGGATTGCGGAATTTTTCGCACCACACAGGCCCTCCCGGGGCACGAAGAAGAGGTGCCCGCGGGGGCCCTCGTGTACTTCCACAACCACTCGGACTCCGGGCTCCCCCAGGTGATCTTGCCGGATCATTGCCTGCACAACCGCTGGCACTTCCGCGGCCCGGGGGTGGTCTTCCGCTCCCTGGCCTGGGTGGCCTCGCTCCACCCGCTGCCCGCCCAGGGCTTCTACTTCCTGAAGGAAGACCTGGTCTTCGACGGCGGCTCGTGGCCGCGCCACACGCTGGTCCAGCTCGGCTACTCGCGGCGCGCGGAGCCGATCCTGTTCATCGCCCAGGAGCGGGCCAGCCTCCAGGAGAACGACCTGTTCTTCTCCGACAAGGGCGTGCGGATCGACCCGGAGGTGCTCGACATCCTGGTGCCCCTGGTGCTCTACCGCGAGGCGCCGGATGACCACCCCGGCGACGAGCTGGGGTAAGCTCGTGACGACCGTGAGCGCGCGCGAGCTTCTTGGCCCCGGAGGGCCGCTGCAAGAGCTGCTGCCGGGGTACGAACCCCGGGAGTCGCAGCTCCAGATGGCGGAGGCCGTCGAGCGCGCCCTGCGCGGCGAGCGGCGCCTCGTCTGCGAGGCAGGCACCGGTACCGGCAAGACCCTGGCGTACCTGGTGCCGGCCCTGCTCAGCGGCCGCAAGGTGATCGTCTCCACCGCCACCAAGGCGCTCCAGGAGCAGATCTTCACCAAGGACCTGCCGCTGCTCGACCGGCTGGGCCTGGGGGCCCGCGCGGCCCTGCTGAAGGGCATGGGGAACTACCTGTGCCTGCGCCGCTTTCACCAGCTGCGCGCCAGCGCCGAGGGGGCGTCCCCGGAGCGAGCGGCGGCCATCGCGGCGGTCGAGCGCTGGCTGGAGCGCACCGAGGACGGCGACCTGGCGAACCTGCCCGGGGTCTCCGAGGGCAACCCGGTACGGCTCGAGATCGCCGCCTCCAGCGAGGCCCGGGTGGGCCCCTCCTGCCCCCACCACGAGGCCTGCTTCATCACCCGCAGCCGCCAGCGCGCCGAGGCGGCCCAGGTCCTCATCGTGAACCATCACCTCTTCTTCGCCGACCTGGCCCTCCGGGGGCCGCAGTTCGTCGGCGGGGTGCTCCCCGACTACGACGCGGTGATCTTCGATGAGGCCCACCAGATCGAGGAGATCGCCACCGAATTCTTCGGCGTCCGCGTCTCCCAGGGGCGCGTCGACACCCTGCTCCGCGACGCCGGGCGCTCCCTGGAGGCCGCCGGCGCTGACCTGCGCGCCGTCGAGAGCACCCGGGTCGCCGCCGGCCACTTCTTC
Organism: Polyangiaceae bacterium; assembly: GCA_025453595.1. Taxonomy (GTDB): domain Bacteria; phylum Myxococcota_A; class Polyangia; order Polyangiales; family Polyangiaceae; genus JANWXX01. The sequence goes on along the minus strand of JALOQB010000161.1, from coordinate 422 downwards.
AAGGAGGTCGCCGCCATGCTGGGCGCCGAGAACGTCCGCGCCCCGGTCGCCCCCGAGCGCTGGACCCGCGACGGCCTCGCCACCTACCACCGCCTCGACGCCGCCCTCGAGGCCCTCGCCCTCGCCACCGAGAACAAACAAGAGGCCCTCCAGGGCATCGCTCGCCGCGCCACCGCCCTGCGCAACGACCTCGACGCCGTCATCGAGGGCGCTCGCCACCGCGTCCTCTGGGGCGAGGTCTCCGCCCGCTCCGTCTCTCTCGCCGCCTCCCCCATCCGGGTCGCCCCCATGCTCCGCTCCCGCCTCTTCGAGCAGGTTGGCCCCGTCATCCTCACCAGCGCCACCCTCTCCACCCACGGCAGCTTCGACTACGTCCGCGAGCGCCTCGGCCTCTCCGACGACCTCGGACCCGTCGACGAGCT
>JALOQB010000160.1 GCA_025453595.1 Polyangiaceae bacterium | reverse complement strand
CTGCGGCTGCGGCTGCGGCTGCGGCTGCGGCTGCGGCTGCGGCTGCGGCTGCGGCTGCGGCTGCGGCTGCGGCTGCAGGGGAGGGACGGCTGCGGCTGCGGCTGCCGGAGAGGGTCGGCTGCGGCTGCGGCTGCAGGGGAGGGACGGCTGCGGCTGCAGGGGAGGGTCGGCTGCGGTTGCAGGGGAGGGACGGCTGCGGGAGAGAGTGAGGAAGCAGGGGGGGGGGTAAGGAGGTTGAGAGGGTCGAGCGTTAGGGGTTGCACAGCGTGCCCCTGGGCAAGAACCTCCCGGGGAGAATTCCCGGAGGAACGCGGTGGCCCAGGCCTTGCGAAAGGGTTGCACCATCATGCGATGGCGATGGTTTCAGGCGGTCGGTGTGGTGCTCTCGGTGGTCGCTTGCGGCGGAGACGCTGAAGAGGTCAGCGCCAGCGGCGGAGCAGGGGGGTCTGCTGGTGTTGGTGGTGCTGGTGCGGGGCAAGGGGGCGAAGCTGGGGCCGCCGGTGAAGCGGGGGCTGCGGGGCAGGCCGGGATGGCCGGAAACAGCGGTGCTGGGGTCGGCGGTGAGGGGGGAGCCGTGCAACCAAAGAACGAGCCTCCGGCCTGGGCCGAGGTGCCAGAGAAGATCGCGGTACGCGAGGGAGATACGGCACGGATCCCCTACGTCCCGGCGGATCCAGACAAGGACACGATCGAGACCAAGGTGACCGCAGGGGAGGGGCTGGTGGCCCGGGTGGAGGGGGCCGAACTGGTGGTGCTGGGGCGTTTTGACGGCGCCTCCACCTCGTCCATCGAGCTCGAGCTCAGCGACGGCATCAACGCTCCGGTGAAGGTGAGCGTGCCGGTCGAGATCGAGCGCTCCTCGTGGAAGAAGACCACGAACCTGGTCCCCTCCGGCGTCGAGGCCCGCGAGCATCCGGCGCTGCTCCTGGACGAGGAGGGCAAGCGCGCCTTCATCCTCGGCGGCAGCGGCTACAAACCCTATGGAACTCCTCTAGAAGACATGTTCCAGGTGTCCCTGGAGGGCGGGGGCGTCACGAAGGTGACGCCGACGGGGGACGTGCCGCCGCCGGGGGCGTCCCGGCGTGTCGCGCCGATCCCCGGGAAGCGGGAGGCGTACCTGTTCGGCGGGTACGGGGTGCAGGGGGCTTCGAACAACGATCTGTACCGGGTCACTTTCTCCGGCGAGACCCCCTCGTTCCAGAAGCTGGAGCAGCAATCGCCGCCGTCAGCCCGGGCCTTGCATCTGTTCGCCCACGACCCCGGGACCGGGAAATTCTTCGTGTTCGGTGGCTTTGCCTTCAGCCCCAGCAACGAGCTGTTCGAGGGCACCCTCGAAGGAGACGTGATGAGCTGGAAGAAGCTGAAGCCTTCCGGGGCGAAGCCCTCCGGTCGTTATGGCTTCTTCTATGGCATCGATACTAAGAGCGGGAAGGCGCTGGTCTTCAGCGGAGCGCAGGGGGCCTCCCCGATCAACCCGGCGCGGGATCTGTGGCAGCTCGATCTACGGTCCGATCCGCCCGCCTGGTCCTTGCTGCTGGAGGGCGAGGCGGTGCCGGAGGGACGCCGTAACGGGGTGTTCGCCTACGACGAGGCCCGCTCGCTGCTCTACGTCTGGGGAGGGACGGCCAACGGGCAGACTTCGGCCCAGGGGTTCTGGGTCTACGACGGGCGCGAGGGGGTGAAGGCGTGGTCCGGTCTGGACCGGGAGGGGGAGCCGCCGATCCGCTCCAGCGGCGCCGGCTTCGTGGACAGCGCGGGCACCCTGCGCCTTGGTTTTGGCAACACCACCTCCGCCGTCTTCGCCGACCTGACGGCCCTGGGGTTCTGATCCTTCACGGCGGCTGATCGAGGGCCTCGATGGGCGAGACCTCGACCGTGCCCTCACGGAGCTCGCACCGGGCCTTCACCCGGAAGACCTCGGCGAGCAAGCCTTCGCGCAGCACCTCGCGCGGGGCCCCTTGCGCGACGATACGGCCTGCGGCGACGACGACGAGCCGATCGGCGAAGCGCGCTGCCATGTTCAGATCATGGAGCGCGACCAGCATCGATCGCCCTTCCGATGTCATCCGCCGAAGGACGTTCATCACCCGGAGCTGGTGCTCGAGATCCAGGCTGGACGTCGGCTCGTCCAGGAGCCACACGGGGGCGTCTTGCGCGTGGGCCCGGGCCAGGTGCACCCGCTGGCGTTCTCCCCCCGAGATCCGGCAGATCGATCGCCCGGCCAGGTGCAGCACGTCGAGGGCCACCAGGGCCCGGTGGATGGCCTGGCGGTCCGCGGCCCCCAGCGGCGCAAAGCGGCCCAGGTGCGGCGTGCGACCCAGCGCCACCACCTCCTCGACCGGGAGCTCGAAGGGGATCTGGGTCTCCTGGGGGACCAGCGTGAGCCACCGCGCCCGCTCCCGCACCCCGAGCTGGCTCAGCGAGCGACCCGCCACAAGGATCTCGCCCCTCGCGATCGGCAGCAGCCCCGCCAGAGCGCCCAGCAAGGAGCTCTTCCCGGCGCCGTTGGGCCCGAGCAACGCCACCAGCTCCCCCGGGGCCACGCCCAGGTCCAGCCTTGCCAGGATGGTGCGCTCGCCCCGCCGCACCTCCAGCCCCTTCGCCTCCAGCCCTCCCCGGGCGCTCATGCGCTCCCCCGGCGTGCCTTGACCAGCAGATGCACAAAGATGGGCGCCCCCACCGCCGCCGTGATCACCCCCAGCTGCAGCTCCTGGGGCGCGATGACCCGGCGCGCGAGCAGGTCCGCCCCCAGCAGAAAGGCCCCCCCCAGCAGCGTCGAGGCGGGCAGCAGGATCCGGTGCGAGGGCCCCAGGACCATCCGGACAAGGTGCGGTACCACCAGTCCCACGAACCCCACCACCCCTGCCACCGCCACCGAGGCCCCGGTGATCAGCGACGTCGCCAGGATGATGCGCCCTCGTACCGCCCGTACATCGACCCCGATCGCGATCGCCTGCGCATCGCCCAGCAGCAGGGCGTCCAGATCGCGGCGGTGCGCCAGGATCAGCAACCACCCCACCATCATCACCGGCAGCGCCAGCCGCAGGTGCGGCCACCCCCGCCCGTCCAGCCCTCCCATCAACCACTGGAGGATCTGCGCCCCGATCGCGTAGTTCGCCAGCGACAGCGACAGCAGCAGCGCCGTCGCCGCTCCGGCCAGGCTCCCCACCCCCACCCCCGCCAGCATCACGTCCCCCGAATCCATCGCCCCGGCGCGGGCTGAGAGGCCGTACACCACCATCGTCCCTGCAAACGCAAACGCACACGCCAGCAGGGGCAGGGCCGCCGTCGACCAGCCCACCAGCCCGGTGAAGATCGCCAGCACCGCGCCCAGCGCCCCGCAGGCCGAAACCCCGAGAATTCCGGGGTCCGCGAGGGGGTTTCGGAAGACCCCCTGGAGCGCCGCCCCCGCGCTGGACAGGCCCGCCCCCAGCAGAAAGGCGAGCAAGGCCCGGGGCAGCCGCACCTCGATCAGGATGGTCCGTACCCAGGATGGAACTTCTCTACCCAGGAGCAGATCGAGGACCTGGCGCCAGGACACCGAGGATGAGCCGAGCGCCAGGGCGGCGAGCAGCAGCGCCGCCCCCAGCAGCAGCAACAGGGGCCAGGAGAGCCAGCGGCGGAGCGGCATCAGGGGGGGCCTTGCGGTGGGGCGTGCAGAAGGGCAGCGAAGGCCTCCAGGGCGCGGATGGCGTGGTGCGAGATCGCGCCGGACCAGGCGGCCGGGACGAGGTAAATGCGGTGATGGCGCGCCGCGGGGAGCTCGGCCCAGGGGATGTTCGGGGGCAGATCGGAGGGGCGAGCGAGGCGAGCGGAAGGCTCGGGAGAGGCCAGCAAGACCACCTCCGGGGCCAGCGCCACGAGCTGCTCGACCGGCAGCGGGAAGGCCCCGGAGAGGCCCAGCTCGGCGGCGGCGTTGTGGCCTCCGGCCAGGGTGAGGCTCTGGTGGGTGAGGGTCCCGGGGCCGGCGGTGTACTGGCCTCCGGAGAGGTAGAGCGCTCGCGGTCGAGGGCGCCCGGCGACCTGGCGCTGGACCTGCTCGATGCGCCCCTGCATCTGCTCGATGGTGCGTCGCGCCTCGACCGACGCGCCCAGCGCCGCGCCCACGTTCCGCAGATCGTCGAAGACCGCCTCGAAGCTCCCGGCGTTCCCCAGGCGCAGCACCGGGACCCCGGCGGAGAGGAGCTGCGCCGTGGTGCTCCCCTCGGAGAACTCGGCCACGACCACCAGATCGGGCTCCAGCGACAGCAGCTCTTCCAGGCCGCCCCCCGTCCGGCGGATCGAGGGCGGCGCCTTGCCTGCCGCGAGGGACATCGTCGCGTCGTCGACCAGGTAGGTCAGCGCCGCGAGGCGCTCCGGAGGCGCCAGCTCCAGCAGCAGCTCGTCCGCCACCAGCGCCCGCGACACCACCCGCCCGGGGCGAGCCCGCAGCACCACCTCTCGCCCCCCGGGGTCGACCATCCGCTTGGGGAAATCTCCCTCCTCGACGGTGCTTGCGGTCAGCCTCCTCGGGTCAAGCAGCGCCGGCGACGGGGCCGCCCGGCCGGCCAGCGCCAGCGCCACCAGCGACGCCACCGCGATGCCTGCCTCGGTTCGCATCGGCCCCCCGCGGCCTCAGCGCGCCACGGCCCGCTCGAAGGCGCTGACCAGCATCTCCGACGTGATCACCACCGGCAGCAGATCCATCTTCCCGCCGGGCAGCAGCACCACGTACACCGGCAGGTCGTTGCGCCCCGTGCGCTTGAGCCACTCGTCCTTCACGTCGTCGTCCTGCGAGGTCATGTCGACCTTCATCGGCACCACCCCGGTCTTCGCCAGCGCCGCCCGGACCGGCTCGGTGTCCACGAAGAGCTTGTCGTTCACCTTGCAGGAGGTGCACCAGTCGGCGGTGAAATCCAGGAACACGGGCTTCCCCTGGGCGAGGGTCGCCTCGATCGTCTTGGGGTCAAATTCAACCCACTTGAGCTTTTCACCCGCGGACGCCTCGTGCTTTCCGGTCTGCTTCTCGAAGGGGAGGGCGTGCCAGGAGGCGGCGAGGGCGAGGACGATGGTGGAGCGAACGATCCAGCGGCGCGGGGTGCTGGCGTCGAGGCCGGCGAAGCGCTGCATGGCCCAGAGGCCGAAGGAGAGGGCGAGGAGGAAGATCAGGAAGGCGTGGGTGCTGGCGGGGGTGACCTGGCGCACGAAGGAGCCGAGGAGCCAGACGGCGGTGGCGAGGAGGGAGAAGCCCATCAGCTGCTTGAAGGTCTCCATCCAGGGGCCAGGCCTGGGGAGGCGGTTGCCCAGGCCGGGGAGGAACGCGAGGGCGGTGAAGGGCGAGGCGAGGCCGACGCCGATGACGGCGAAGATGAGCAGCGTCATCGGGGCGGAGGTGTCGGCGGCGAGGGCGTAGGCGGCGGCGGCGCCCAGGAAGGGGGCCGAGCAGGGCGTGGCCATGATGGCGGCGAACCAGCCGTTGACGACGCTCCCCAGGAAGCCCTCATGCTCTTCCTGGTCGGTGCTCAGCACGATCTCGAAGACGCCGAGGGCGTTCAGGGAGAAGCCGACGATCACCGCGATGAGGGCGGCGACGAAGGTGGGGTGCTGGAACTGCATCCCCCAGCCCATCGCCTTGCCCGACGCCCGGATCGCCACGATGACCCCGCCCAGCGCTAGCAGCGCGGAGGACGTGCCGAGCATGTACCCCAGGCCCACCTTCCGCTGCTCGCTCGCGTCCTTGTGGGCGTGGTCGAGGGCGGTGAAGGCCTTGAGGGTGAGCACCGGCAGGACGCAGGGCATCACGTTCAGGATGAGGCCGCCCAGGAAGGCGAGCCCGAGGTGGTAGAGGACCGTGGGCAAAGGACTGCTACTCTGGTCCTTCTGGCCCGGTCCAGCAAGGCCCTCGGGGCTCAGCGCTCCAGCGCGAGCAGCTCGAACCGGACCCCCTGGCCTCGCCGGCCCCGCAGGTGCAGGGGCAAGGGCCCCCCGTGCTCCTGCCCCGAGGCGCGGATCCAGTACGCGGCGTCCGGGAAGTGATGCTCGTGCCCCTGGTGCACGTCCGCCGAGCGCCCCTGGCGCAGCAGGATCACCGCCCGTTCCTCCTGCCAGGACCCGTCCGGGGAGGCGCGGCGCTGGAGCCGCCGCGAGGGCGTGAACGCGAAGCCAGGGAGCAGGTCGCTCTGCGCCGTGTGCCACTCGGAGAAGGCCAGCAAGGGCTGCCCGGCGGCGGTCTCCAGGTACCCCTCGTGGGCCTGGGTCCCGAGCAGGCTGGCGCCGCAGATCGCCGCGCCGGGCTGCAGCAGCTGCCGCAGGTGGCCTTCGAGGGCCGCAGGCGCCTGGATGAGCACCCGGAGGTGCGCGGACGGGGCCTGCTGCTCCGGCGCGGGCCGGGAGGGGGTCGCCTGGATCCGCCGGCAGCGGTGTGGCCCCGGGGCCAGGCGCAGCCAGTGACCTGGGTGACGCGCCAGGGGCTCCTCCGAGGCGAGCGCCGGGGCCGGCTCCAGGCCCACAAGCGTCCCCTGGATGCGGCACGACTCCTGGAGTTGCCGCGATGCATCGGTGCAGAACACCCGGAGCCACGGCGCCTCCTCCGCGGCCCGGGCCTCGACCGGTGCCGGGGCGCCCGGGGTTGCCGGGGGGTCGCCCGGGGCCGGTACGGCTGGCTCGGCAGGCGCGGGCAGGGCAGGGGCCGGCGCCGGGGAGGCCCCGGGAGCAGGCGGCACGCAGCTCGCCGCTGCGAGCAAGAAAAGCACGGGCACGAGGCTCCCACGGGAGGCCATGACCATCACGATATCGGAAAACGAACCGGCGGCGGGTTCCTTGCCTGATCTTTCCTTCTTTCCCTTTGAATTCGTGTTCATTTGCCTCCGCAAAGGTTGCGCTTTTCGTCGTTGACAGGGGGGCGAGAAGGCTGGTTGCATCTCGGGGGTGAGACCCGCTGTACGCGCTGTTTTTTCCGGGGTTGCACTCGCTCTTCTGGCGGCCACCAGCGCCGCCGAGGCTGCGCCAAAACTCCAGGATTACCGGATGTTTCGGGCCCTCTCCATCGACCTTCAAGGTCGCATCCCGACGCGGGATGAGATCGCCGCGTTCGAGGCGGACGGGTTCGATCTGGACAACTGGATCGAGGAGCGTCTCTCCGGGGAAGGGTACGCCGAGCGGCTGCGGCGCACGTACCTCGAGCTGCTCCGGCTCCAGGTGGGCCCGGCGCTGCGCTTTGTCCCCCAGATCACGCTGCTGCACCGGCAGACCGTGCTCGACGAGGGGGGCAAGGAGATCCCGGTGTATTACCGCTTCAACCAGCGGCGCCAGGATCCGATCACCGACGGCGCCTTCTGCTTCCCGATGGGGGTGACGGGGCAGTCGTACCCGACCAACTCGGTCGCGCAGGGCACCAAGAAGCCGGTCAGCGCCGCCGACTTCGCCAAGTACGCGGTCAAGGTGAAGCCCTGGTGGCTCTACAGGGACTACAACAAGGCCACGCCCACGCAGCGCTACGGGGATGGCTGGGGCGGCCCCGGGTCCGGCTTCGAGCTCACCCCGAACCTCCAGACAGACCCGGACAAGAGCGCCCCGAACGAGGTGTGGGTCTGCAAGGAAGAGGCGCAGGCTGCGGCGACCGGCACGGTCTACGCGAGCGGCCTCACCAAGAAGCCCGCGGCCCTGCCGGAGGGGCGCTTCAGCTTCCCGCCGCTGGACAGCTCCTTCGCCACGGCCAACAAGGGGAAGCCGATCTCGTGCACGGTGGGCACCGCCCTGGCCAGCTCGGCAGACTGCGGCTGCGGCCCCCGGATGGAGCGCTGCATGCCGGGTGACTCCCACGCCAACAGCCCCGCGGCGTTCCGGCTCCCGTCCCACTCCCCGCTGGCGGATGAGACCGCCTTCGATACGACCTCGCAAGCGGCGGAGGGGTGGTGGCGCTACTGGTGGAACCAGGAGGCGGTTCGGTTTCTCGACGGTCTGTTCCTGGAAGACCGCGATTTCCGCGAGGTGCTCACCTCCCCCGCCTCGTACGTCAACGGCCCCCTGACCCAGTTCTACAACCACATCGCGCCCTCGACCTGCTGCGGGTCCGGGATCAGCCTGGGCTACACGGCGCCGGTGCCGCTCTTCGAGCCAGCGGGGCTCCCGAAGCTGCTGGCCCACGACGTGAGCACCTGGAAGAAGGTCGAGAACCGGGGCCCCCTGGCGTCGGGCCTGCTCACCATGCCGGTGTTCCTGTCGAAATACGGGTCTCGCCGGGCGCGGGCCCACGTGCTCTACACGGCCTTCCTCTGCAAGGAATTCGTGGCTGAAAACCTCGATTTCGTCACCTCCGACGAGCAGGACCTGGCCAAGCGACCCGGCTGCTCGGCCTGCCACGCGAAGCTCGAGCCGATGGCCGCCTACTTTGGCCGCGTCATGGAGTCCGACTGGACGTTCCTGCCGGCGGACAAGTTTCCCCTCGCCAAGGAAGACTGCAAGCCGGACGCCAACGGCCAGCTGACCGGCGTCTGCCGCACCTACTACGAGAAGCTCGACGCCAGCAAGCCGGCCACCCTGCGGGGCATCTTCTCGGCCCCCGACCATGCAGACGAAGGGCCCGCCGGCATCGCCAAGCTGCTCACCAGCGACCCGGGCTTTGGCCGCTGCGCCGTCAGCAACATCACCTCTTCCTTCCTCGGTCGGGCCCTCAAGGAGACCGATCAGGAGATGGTCGACTCCCTCACCGATACCTTTGAAAAGAGCGGTTATCGCATGAGAAAGCTGGTTGCAGCGGTCGTGAAGTCGAAGGCGTACCGCGAAGGGAACAACCTCAGCTCGGACGCCTGGCGCACCGCCTCGGAGGCCCCATGAACCGCTCGCTCCTCGCCTGCTTCCTCGCCGCCGGGCTCCTCGCCTGCGGCGGCGGTGAGTCCGCGTCCTCACCTGGCGCGTCCAACATCGGCGGCAAGAACGCCGGGGGCTCCGGTCAGGGGGGGCAACCCCAGGCGGGCTCCGGAGGCACCGCGGGCACCGGCGGCTCCTCGGGCAGCGGCACCGCGGGCGCTGGCGGCGGGGGTCAGGTCGCTGGCACCAGCGGCTCCGTGGCCCCCTCGCCCCTCGAAGAGATCCCTGGCCACAGCTCGTTGCTCCAGGATACCTCCCCCAAGGAGCTGCCTCGCCTGATGCCCGCCGAGGTCTACATCCGCTCGCTGCTGCGCATCTTCGGGCCCCTGGCCCCCGCGGACATGCAGGCCCAGTTCAAGGCCCTCGACGCCACCCTCTTCGACACCTGGAACGACTACCTCGCGGTGCTCGGGCTACCAGACCTGCGCTTCGACGTCCCCCGGGCGCCCCAGACCAACACGCTCATGGTCTCGACCTTCGAGCGCGTCGGCGTGGCCCTCTGCGACCTGGCGATCCAGAAGGATCTGAAGGCGACCCCCGCGGTGCCCCTCGACAAGCGCGCCGTCTTCGCCTTCGACCCCCCCAAGGGCGTGCTCACCGAGGCCCTCTTCGCCACCCGCTTCGACAGCCTGCACCGCACCTTCCTCGGGTACCCGGCGAAGCTGGCCCTCACCAAGGACCGGACCCAGCGCTTCTTCGACCTCTACAAGGGCACCGTCGAGCGCCACAAGAACCTCGACACCCCCAAGAAGTACTCGCCCGAAGAGGCAGGGTGGGCCGCCGTCTGTTACGGCCTGGTGCGGCACCCCGAGTTCCATATGTATTGAACCTCCCTACTGAGGCCTGGACCAAGATGATGAAACGCAGGGATCTTTTCAAGGCGCTCGGGGCCGCGGCAGGGGCGGCGGTGGGGTCACCGTTGCTGAGGGCGCTGGCGGCGCCAGAGACGCCTTCTCACGAGTTCTTCGTGCTGATCCACGCCTCCGGAGGCTGGGACGTGACGCTGTGGTCGGACCCTCGCTTCGAGCCGACCAGCAAGATCGATCCGGCGACGGACGCGCTGGTCGAGATCGACAAGCTCAAGCACTGGAAGGCCGGCGGCACGGTGGAGAGCGCGGCGACCTTCGCGCCGGTGAAGAAGGGGGGGCTGATCCTGGGGCCATGCCTGGGCGATCTGCTGAGCCATTCGGACAAGATCACGCTCTTCAACGGCGTCTCGATGGAGACCGTGAGCCACCAGGACGGCACCTATTACTCGGCCACCGGGCGTCACCTGGCGGGCGGGCGCCCCACCTCGACCAGCATCAACACGGCGCTGGCCAACGAGTTCAGCGTCGAGAAGCTGCTGCCGAACATCTCGATCAACTTCCCCTCGACCTTCCTGGAGGGTGACCTCGACCTGCGGGTGCTGCCGCTGCGTGTGAGCGAGATCGCGACGGTGGAGCGGTCCCTCAAGCGATCGAACCTGTCGGTCCTGCCCGAGGACCGGGACGCGATCACCCTGCTGCTGGCGGACGAGGCCCAGCAGCTCGCCGGGCTGGCCCACAACCCGGCGCCTTACCAGGGGCTCGGGCTCCAGTACGAGGCCCTCCGCGACCTCATCGCCTCCGGCAAGACGTCGATCTTCGACTCTGCCGCCATCAAGAAGAACCAGCCGACCTTCTTCCCTGCGAGCCCCAACGCCCTCGAGTTCCAGGGGGCCATGGCGCTCAACGCCGCCTTCACGGTCGAGGCCTTCAAGAGCGACCTGACCCGCTGCGTCTCGTTCTCCACCTCCAGCTTCGACACCCACAGCACCAACTACCTCGACCACGGCCTCCGCCTCCAGGAGTGCTTCGACGTCATCGCCCGGATGATCGAGGCCTTCGAGGCCACCCCTCACCCCACCAAGGCCAGCGCCAAGCTCGCCGATCACGTCCATTTCCTCGTGATCAGCGAGTTCTGCCGCACCCCCCAGATCAACCTCCAGAACGGCCGCGACCACTACCCCAACAACACCGCGATGGTCATCTCGCCCAGGTTCAAGGGCGGCACGGTGTGGGGCAAGAGCCGCCTCGACGACCTCCTCCCCGACAAGGTCGACCTCTTCGGCGACAAACAGCGGCCGATCAACCCCGCCGACGTCCTCTCCACCTTCCTCCACTCCTTCGGCGTCAACCCTCGCAAGTACCTCCGCGACGGCGAGGTCATCCAGCAGGCCCTGGTCTGATGCGACTCCACGCGCTGCTCCTCTGCTCTCTCCTCGCCGCCTGCACCGACGGCTCCATCGGCTCCAGCGCCGGCGAGCAAGGCGGGGCCTCCGGGTCCGGGGTCGCCGGGCTGTCCGGAAGTTCCGGACAGGGCGGCGGTATATCCGGAAGTTCTGGACAGGGGGGCGCCAGCGAGGGCGGGCAGGCGGGCGCCGGGGGCTACTCCTTCCCGGAGGGGGGCTCGGGCGGGGGCAACCAGGCCGGGGAGGCGGGCGCCGGCGGCTCGCTGCCGGAACCGACGCTGCTGTCGGTGCGCTCGGTCCCCTGGAACCCGCAGAGCCTCGATCTTGGCGAGGTGACGGCGCTGGTCGAGCAGGAGGGGCGCACGGTCTTCTTCGGGGCCAAGGGGGTGCAGGTGGTGGCGGGCGGGGCGCTGGTCGCGACGATCCCGCACGGGGCCACCTGGAAGGCCGCGGCTCTGCTGCGCGCCGCGGATCTGGCGGGCGAGTGGGTCGTGGGCCTCGACAGCGAGGGGAAGCTGCACCGGCTCCTGGGGCAGAGCGGTCTCGAGCCGATCTCCGACCGTTACGGCCTGGAAGACGACAAGGTGAGCGGGCTCACCCGGGTCGGCGAGGCGTCGGTCTTCGCGGTGTCCGAGGGGCTCGTGGTGGCGGATGGCGCCAAGGTGATTCGCTACGACATCGGCGCGATGAGCTCCCTGGCCGGGGGGGGCGGCAAGGTCGTCGGAGTGCAGCCCGGGGGGGTCGCCCTCTTCGAGCTGAGCAGCGAGAAGGCGGTGACCTTCCCCTTGCCGGGCGCCTCCATGGCCCTGATCGACGAGGAAGGGCGCGTCGTCGCCGCCTCCGGGGCCATGCTGTTCGCCCAGGCATCGGCGGGCCTCGAAGCCCCGCTGGCCCCGGTGTTCCAGGGGGCCACGCCCATCTCCGCGCTGGCCTCCACCCCGCTGCGTAGCTGGTTCCTTGCCGATGGTGAGCTGGGTACCACCTCCGGGGTCCTGGCTCGCACCACCGGGCTCGCCCTGTCCGCGGGCTCCCTGGCCCCGGGGCAAAACGGGGGCATCTGGTTGCTCCAGCAGGGGGCGCCCCTCCGCTTTGCGCCCGGCGGGTCCCCCGACGAGGAGGCCTGGTACGACACGGTGCTCCCCGCCTACGCCCACGCCTGCAGCAACTGCCACAAACCCGGCGGCTCCTCCGGCATCAACCTCTCCACCTACGAGACCTGGGCCTCCCTTCGCTCGACCATCTACACGCGGGTCGTCGAGGACAAGAACATGCCCCCCTCCGGCAACACCATCTCGGAGACCGATCTCGCCGCCATCGCCGCCTGGTGCAAGGCCACCCCCTGAACCTCAGGGGCGCCCGGCGCCGAGCCAGCGGCGCAGCGTATCCTCGAAGCGCGCCCGTTCGATCGGCTTGGTCAGCACCTCGTTCATGCCCACCTCGATGCAGTGCGCCTGCTCCTCCGGCAAGGTCGAGGCCGTGAGCGCAAGCACCGGGAGCCCGGAGAACGCCCCGCCCCTGGCGCGCAGCCGCCTCGTCGCCTCGTAGCCGTCCAGCACGGGCATCTGGCAGTCCATCAGCACGAGGTCAAAGCTCTGCTGCTCCAGCAGCGCCAGCGCCGCGGCGCCGTCCGCCGCGAGCTCGACCTGGAGCCCCATCTTCTCGCAGAGCCGCCGCACCACCAGCTGGTTGGTGCTGTCGTCCTCGACCAGCAGCACCCGACCCCGGAGCCCGGGGCGACTCACCGGCCGCGGGGTCTGCTCCGCGGGGGCCTCGCAGGAAGGGGCACGGCAAGTGAAGGTGAAGACGCTCCCCTGGCCGGGCCAGGAGCGCACGGTCAGGTCTCCCTCCATGAGCCTGCAGAGTGCGCGGCTGATCATCAGGCCCAGCCCGCTGCCCCCCTGCATCGCGCTGGCCTGCTGAAACGGCTGAAAAATACGGGACAAGAACTCTTCACTCATCCCGATCCCGGAGTCGATCACCTCACCCTGAAGCAGCCCGTCGCTCCAGCGAATTTGCACCTCGACGGTGCCACCCGGCGTGAATTTCACCGCGTTGGCGACCAGGTTTTGCACCACCTGGCGCAGCCGCAGGCCGTCGCTGTCGAGCCAGGATGGCACCGAATCGTCCACCCGGAGCGACAGCACCACCCCTGAGGTCCGGGCCTGGTGCTGGAACAGCTTGACCACATCGTCCAGCGTCGGTCTCGGCTGGAATGGCGCCTTGCGTAGCCGGAGCTGGCCTGCCTCCAGGCGCGCATGATCCAGCAGCTCGTCGATCATCGACACCATCGCTTGCCCGCTGCGCCGCAGGACCCCCAGCGCCTCCTGTTGCTCGCGCAGCGGCGTCTCCAGGTCGAGCAGCTGGAGCATGCCCAGCACGCCGTTCATCGGCGTCCGTAGCTCGTGGCTCATCTGCGCCAGGAACACCCGGCGCGCCTCGTAGGCCGCCTCCAGCCGCTCCGCCGCCCGGTTCTGGAGCCGCTCGTAGATGGAGGTCAACAGCAGCACCGACACCACGTACAGCACCGCGTCCACCTGACGAGCCATGGATGAGGGAGGCTCTACTTCCCCCAGGTTCCACCCTCGCTCGTGGCACAGCATCACAAGCAAGACCCCCACCACGCCCCCGAGCCCGCCCCCCAGCACCCCTCCTTGCCCCAGCAGCAGCCCCCCCACCAGCGGTAGCACCGAGAACCAGTAGAGTTGCTGCGTGTCCAGCTGCGCCGGCACCAGCGCCATCCCCAGCAGAAAAACGCCCACCACCAGCAGCGCCAGCAGCTTGGGCACCCACAGCGGCAGCCCTGTCCTCGCCAGCAAAGGCAGCGCCGGCACCAGCACCGCGAACCCCAGCAGGAACCCCCTCTCCAGGTGCGAGCTCGCCACGCTCATGGTCGCCACTGCGACCAGGGCCCCCACCCCGCAGCTCGCTACCAGGAACTGCAGCTGGTGTGCCTTGGGATCTGGATGGCCTCGCTTCAACCAGAAGCTGACTCGCTCCAGCCAGGCCAGCACCCAGACCATTGTTCTAATTTGAACAGCAAATCACCGGACTTTGCACGCGACAATTTGGTCGGGGGCAGAAATAGTCTGACCTGGTTGAATCAACCGGAGGCACCCGGTGGCGACACTCTCCCACCCCCCTCGGCCCTCACCCGAAGCTCGCCCCACCCCGGATCGCCAGCGTCAGCTTCACCTGCTCCAGCGAGAGCGCCTCCTGCTCCACGGCCCCGGGGGCCTCCAGTTTCCACGCTTCCAGCGAGGCTCCGGCGGCCCTGGCGGCCTCGATCACCTGCCGCGCTCGCTCCTGCCACCGGCTCACCAGCTCCCCCCGGTGCGCCTCCGGATCGCGCACCCGGATCGACGACGCCCCGATCGCCGCCGTCACCGCCGGGCGCTGCTTTCTCCCCTCGATCGTCAGCGCACGCAGGTACCCGTCCAGTGTCGCCGCCCTCATCGCCCGCTCCATCGCCCCCCCTTCCGGCAGCGTCAGCTCGACCACGCCGCTCAGCGCCGTCCGGGGCCCCGCGCTGATGCTCTTGCCGTCCCCGTGAAAGCTGGTTGTATGGAGATTCCGTACAATCAGCCTCGCCCCCAGCCCGGCGATACGCTCCTCGACCGAGCGGAGCAGGGGGCGCAGGTGGGCGACGGCCTGGGGGGGCTCCAGCTCCTCGACGGTGAGGGAGAAGGGGACCAGCAGCAGGTCCGGCGGGACAAGCAGTTCTCCGGTGGGCAGGGGCTTCTCCTGGGCAGATTCCTGGTACGAGCGCATCATGAGCACAGGATAGCGTGGTTCACCTCCCCGTCCGCCTCGGGCTCACCGAAACGCTTCCGCCCCGTGGGCCTGCTCGCAGCGCTGCAGGTGCTGCAGGATCCGCTCGTGCCGCTCCTCGAGCGCCGCGAGGACCACCTCATCGAGCAACGGCGCCAGCGGATCCTTGCGCAAGGAGGAGCGCAGCGCGTCGCTCAGGAGCCCCCCGGGAGCACCGGCCCCGAGACGTCGGAGGGCCTGGACCGTACCCTTGCGGAAGCGACAGAGCTGCCCCAGTGGCCGGGAGAGAAACGCATGCTGCCGGGCCCGGTACCCCAGGAACGCCGAGGCATTGTCCAGGAAGATCAGCGGCCCTCCCGATCCCAGGGTCATCACGTTGCCTCCGCTCCAGCGATCGGTGTTGTCGATCAGCGCGTCGAACAGGACCATGTCGGACCAGGCCAGCCCATTCTCGGCTCCTTGCAGAGGGCCCGGAGGGTTGAGCTTCTCCACCCAGTCCCGCGGGGGTTCTGCCACCACTGGCGCCGGCGTGTGCCAGGCGATGAGGGCCCCCTCGAGTCGATCCCCTGCCGGGAGCGCTTCCCGGGTCAGGCGCTCCTGCGTCGCCGGGTCCCCCGCCAGCTGCGCCTGGAGCCACCTCAGCGATAGCGGCCGCCCCGCCGCCGGCGCCACCCGCCCCAGACCCAGCAACCGATCCAGGTGGTACGCGGCAATCTCGGCCCGGTGATTGCTGCCAGGAAGCCGCTGCGCCGGCTTGAACAGGGCCCGCTGCCCGTCCACGAAGCGCAGCCGGATCGTCAGCGAACTCCCCCCGCCGTTCACCACCGCTTCCTGGATCTCACCGGTCGTCAGCCTGCGCAACCAGGGGCCATCCGCATCGACCGGGATGGGTCCGGAAATTCCATGGGATGGATCCAGCGGCGCAGGCGGCGCAGCGCCGAGGCGGAGGCCCGCGGCGCGGACCGAGGGGTTGCGGGGTGGCTCCAGAGCTGCTGCCGAGGCAGAAGCGGAGGGTGGAGGTCCGGGCGCGACCGCCAGCGCCGCGAAGGATGAAGACGATGCCGCAACGGCGCAGGATGACGGAGGCTCCGGCGCGGAAGAGCGTGTCTGCGGTGGTTCCTCGCGAGGAGGCGTGGGGGTCGGGGTGCATCCCGCGGAGGCCAACCACAGCACTACCCCCAT
>JALOQB010000456.1 GCA_025453595.1 Polyangiaceae bacterium | reverse complement strand
GTGAGCTTCTTCGAGCCCCCGGTGTCCTCGCTCAGCACGCTCGCCACCAGCTCCTTCTTCTTCAGCTTGAGCTGGAGGATCTTCTCCTCGATCGTCCCCTTCGCCACCAGCCGGTACACGCTCACCACCCGCGACTGACCGATGCGGTGCGCACGATCGGTGGCCTGATCCTCGGCCGCCGGGTTCCACCATGGGTCGAAATGGACCACCGTGTCCGCCGCCGTCAGGTTGAGGCCGGTGCCCCCCGCCTTCAGGCTGATCAGGAAGACGCTGCAGGTCGGATCCGCCTGGAACCGCTCGACCCGCTCCATGCGATCCTTCGTCGACCCATCCAGGTACTCGAGCACCACCCCATCCCGCTCCAGCGCGCCCTTGATCAGCTGCAGCATCGAGGTGAACTGGCTGAACACCAGCACCTTGTGCCCGCCCGAGACGCACTCTTCCACCAGCTCCCGCAGCGCCTGCAGCTTCCCGGAGCTGTCCTCCTGGAACACCCGCGGTAGCCCCAGCAGCCTCGGATCGCAGGCCGCCTGCCGCAGCCGGGTGAGCCCCGCCAGGATGTGCAGCTGGCTCTTCGCCAGCCCGTTCTTCTCGACCTCCCCCATGATCTGGGCCCGCACCTCGCGCAGCACGCTCTGGTACACCGCGTTCTGCTCCTCGGGCATCTCGCAGATCTGATCGGTCTCGATCTTCTCGGGGAGGTCTTTCTCCACCTCGAGCTTGGTGCGCCGCAGGATGAAGGGGTGCACGATGGACCGGAGGCGTATCGCGGCCTTGCTATCGCCGTTGTCGATGGGGCGCCCGTAGCGCTCCTCGAACTTGTCGAGGGAGCCCAGGAGCCCGGGGCTGACGAAGTGGAAAATCGACCAGAACTCGGACAGCCGGTTCTCGATCGGCGTGCCGGTGAGGGCCAGCCGACGCTCGGCCTTGAGCTTGCGCGCAGCCGCGGCGGTGGCGCTGGTCGGGTTCTTGATGTGCTGGGCCTCGTCGAGGATCGCGTAGGTGAGGTCGAGGCTGGAGAGCAGCTCTTCATCGCGGCGCAGCAGCGGGTAGCTGGTGATGATGACCTCGGCGGATTCGAGCTCCTCCCGCTGCTCGTGCCGGTCGGCCCCCTGCCAGATCATGGTCTTGAGGGAAGGGGCGAAGCGCTCGATCTCGCGCTCCCAGTTGGGCACGACGCTGGTGGGGGCGACGATCAGGGCCCGGAGCTCCTTCTCGTCCTGCTTGACGGAACAGAGCAAGGCGATGGTCTGCAGGGTCTTCCCCAGACCCATGTCGTCGGCCAGGATGCCGCCGGTGCTGATGGTGTGGATGAAGCGCAGCCAGGAGAGGCCTGATTCCTGGTAGGGGCGCAGCGTGGCCTTGAGGCTCCGGGGCTTCTTCGCCGGCTCGATCTGGTCGATGCCGCTCAGCTTGCGGAAGATCTCCTGGGCCCCGGCGGAGACCTGGCCGCTGGCCCCGAGCTGGGCCAGCAGCTCCTGGAGGCGCCCGGCCTGGGACAGCGGTAGCTTGCCCCCCTTGTTGGCGGCGGTCATCAGCTCGATCTCGCGGTCGAGCAGCTGCCGCACGTGGTCGGCGTCGAAGGAGGCGAAGGAGCCGTCCTCCAGGCGCACGTACTTGCGCCCCTCGGCGATGCAGCGCATCAGCTCGTCCCGGTTGACACCGACGCCATCGCTCTCGAACGAGAGCCGCAGCGAGAGCCAGTCGACCCCGGAGGACACCTTGGCGAAGGCCTTGAGGGGCGAGTGGCGCACCTCGGTGTTGGCCAGCTCCTGGGGGACGTAGACGCTCCACTCCTTCGGCAGCTGGGCGACCCCCTCGCTCCAGAACTGGACCGCCCCGGGCCCCCCCGCCACGAAGCGCTGGCCCGTCTCGTCCGGCTGCAGACCGAGCCCCGTCAGCTGCTCCGCCGCCTGCTGCTGCGCCGGGATGTCGCACCGGATGCAGCGGAAGCGTTTGTTCCCGGGGGCCGGGGGCCGGATGATGATCGGCGGCGAGATGCCGTCCGCCCGCACCGGCACGTCGATCTCGCCGTAGCGCGCCGTGAGCGTGGCCTGCACCTCCGTGAGCGACCCGCCGGCCTGCATCCGGAAGGTCGGCGCCAGGTCGGTCACGTCCGCGATCTGATCCAGCTCGGGCAGCTCGGCCCCCACCCCCAGCGCCACCTTCGGCAGCCCGTCCATGATCAGCGGCACCAGATCCTGCGCCGACTCGGTGATCACCGGGTTCTTCATCATCCGGCGGAACGCGCTGATCGACACCCGCCGGTCGATGGTCCGCGCTATCCCCTCGCTCGGATCGATGTGCCACCCCGGGGACCCCTCGAACCACGCCCCCACCGCCAGCGCAAAACGCCGCCGATCCGACGGCCTCTCGAAGGCCACCTTCGCCTGGATCGTGTCCCCCACCAGCTCCAGATCAAACCGCGGGCGGATCGACTCCTCCGCGAACCGCAGCTGCATCAGCGTCGGCTCCAGCAGCACGCGCCGCCCGTTCAGCAGCGGCAGCAGCTCGGACACCTCTTCCCCGCGCACATCCACCGCCGGATGCCTCGGGTTCCCGCTCTCCAGCCGCGCCAGCACCCGCAGCGCCTCCCGGTCGTTCGTCGGGTTGTGGGCCTGCCACGACAGCGCCACCGACGGCAGCATCGGCAACCTCGCCTCCGGGTCCAGCACCGTCACCGTCAGCCCGCCGGGGCGCACCAGCACCCGGAACTCGACCGGCTTCGCCACCCCGACCCCCACCGGCGGCAACCACGCCCCCAGCCCCAGCGGCTTCGCCGACGAATCCGCAGGAGGGGCGGGTTGAACCTGACCCATGAGCCCGTGGGCCCGCGCCAGCTCGTGGCCATGCACCCGCACATGCTCCCGGGGGCGCTCGTGGATCACCACCTCCGGGGTGGTGACGGCGGTGCGCCCCTTGCGCCGCTCGCGGCGGGCATTCTTGGGGTCCGCGTTGTTGCCAGCGAGCTTCGGGTCCCCGGAGCGCTCGCCCCGGCTGTCCCGCGGATCCCTGGACTCGCGGTGTTCACGGTTGTCGCGCCCGTCACGATTCTGCCCGTCACGATTCTGCCCGTCACGATTCTGCCCGTCGCGCCCGTCGCGGCTCTGCCCCTCGCGCCCATCACGCCCCTCGCGCCCATCGGAGCGGCTGTCCTGGCGCTCGTTGCGGTTCTGGGACGCCTGGCTGGCGGGCCGAGGGTTGGCGCTGCGAGCCTGGTCGCGGACCATGATGAGCAGGGCCGCGACGTGCTTGCAATGCTGCTGGGTCTTGATGAAAACAGGGCAGGTGCACTGGCTCTTGATGCCCTCGCTGGTGAGGGTCACCTGCGTGTGGAAGGGCTCGCCTTCGGGGCTTTTCACCTGACCGGAGGCGGAGGTTTCGCTGACGGCGATGTGCTCCACGACGCGGCGTCGGGCGTATTCGAGCCCCCGCAGGAAGGTCCGGGCGCCGAGGAGGCGCCGGAGCCCCCGGTCGCTCAGCGTGGAGAGCGAGTCGGCGATGGAGGAGCTGTTCGTGGAAACAGGGAGGAGGGCCTGATCAGGGGCGGTTGCTTCGTTGGTCGCCACGAGGTCTTGAAGGGCGGGGGGGTGGCCTGAGCGGTTGCTTGCCACCGGCTCCCGATCCTCCCCGCCTGAAGGGATCGCCTTGTCGATGGGCTGGACCCAGGAGGAGGTCGTGTTCGCAGGGGCATCGCCTGGCCCCGTTGCTTGAGCTGATGCGAACGACGATCACCCGGAGGGCGGACCGCACGCTTTCTCTCACTTCTAGTTGCCTCGCCCCCCGCTGTCAAACCCCTCGTGATCGCTCACAAGAACAGCGGGACCAGCACGAGGGTCACGGTGGCCAGCATCTTGATCAGCACGTGAAGGGAGGGGCCTGCGGTGTCCTTGAACGGGTCCCCCACGGTGTCACCCACGACCGCCGCCGCATGCACCGGGTTCTTCACCTTCTGCCCGCCCTCCCCTTCGAGGTACTTGCCCCCGAAGGCGCCGCCCTCGATGTATTTCTTCGCGTTGTCCCAGGCCCCGCCGGCGTTGTTCAGCACCAGCGCCAGCAGGATACCGGCGATCGTGCCCACCATCAGGAAGGCCGTGATCGCCTCGGCCCCCAGCAGCGGATCCTGCTCGGTGCGGAGCTGCTTGAGCAGCAGGCCCACGGCCACCGGCATGCCCGCCGCCAGGAGCCCGGGGAGCACCATCTGCCGCAGCGCCGCCCGGGTCACGATGTCGACGCAGGCCCGGTAGTCGGGCGTGTACCCCTCGGGGAACACCACCCGCCCGTCCTGGCGCTCCAGCGTGGCGAACTGGCGCCGCACCTCCTCGATCACCTGCTGCGCCGAGCGCCCCACGGCCCGCAGGCACAGCGCGGTGAACCAGAACACCAGCATCGCCCCCAGCAGCGCCCCCACGAACACCACCGGCTTGTTCAGGTTGACGGCTTTCAGCTCGACCCCCAGCGGCCGGCTGTAGTTGTTGATCTCATCCACCACCGCCGAGAACAGC